>VAXP01000111.1:34745-49728 GCA_005884125.1 Actinomycetota bacterium
GGTGGATGCCCATCGGCGGCTCGGGCCTGACCAAGGCCCTACCCGAGCTGCGCCGGGTGGTCGAGCAGGCGGGGCGGGATCCGGCCTCGCTCCAGATCGTTCCCTTCGGGTCGATCCCCGAGCCGGGCAAGCTCGAGCACTTCGAGTCCGTGGGCGTCACCGAGGTGATCCTGCAGCTGCCCTCGGCGCCCCGGGATCCCGTGCTGCGGGTGCTCGACAGCCACGCCGAGGTGCTGGCCCGGCTCTAGCCGGGACCGGGGCACAGCCGGGCCAGCGCCTCGGTCGCCTCGGCCATGATCCGCGACAGCAGGGCCTCGACGGTGGGGAGCTCGGCCATGACGCCCACCCCCTGGCCGGCGGGGAGGATGCCCACCTCGGGCCGGCCGTCCACGAGGGAGGCCTTGGTGAGCATGGGGGCGTTGGCGGCCATCACCAGCTGGCTCCACGTGAGGTCCTGGCTGCGGCGCATGGACAGGCCCTCCCGCACCAGCTCGCGGAGGGGTGTGCCCGTGAGCCTGCGGAACTGCAGGGCCGAGCGCAGGGCTCGGGGCAGCCGGGTCACGGGCGACGCCGACTCCAGGCGGTCCACCACCGGCGTGCGGATGACGCGCTGGGGAGCGCCGTCGATGGACCGGGTGACCACGGTGTCGGTGACGGCCGCCTGGAGGTACAGCCGCTTCACCCCTTCGGGCACCGTGCTCTCCTGGGTGAGGAGGAAGCGGGTGCCCATGGCCACGCCGTCGGCTCCCCACGCCAGGGCGGCCACCAGCCCTCTCCCGTCGTGGAACCCGCCCGCCCCCAGCACGGGGATGGCGCCACCCACGGCCTCGACGACCTGGGGCAGGAGCAGGCTGGTGGGAACCACGCCCGTGTGGCCTCCCCCCTCGGCTCCTTGGGCCATGACCGCGTCCACCCCCCACTCCGCCATCTTCTCGGCGTGGCGCCGGGCCCCGACCGTCGGCATGCACAGCAGGCCGCCGTCGTGGATCCGCTCGATGGCGTCCCTGGTGGGCGCGCCGGCGAAGCTCACGAGGGGGACCCCCCGGCGCACGGCCAGATCGATGCGCCGGGCCAGGTCGGGCTGGTCGGCCCGGAAGTTGACCCCGAACGGGCTCGATGTTCGCGCCTTGACCTCGCGCACCGCGTCCTCGAGCTGCTCGAAGGTCATGGTGACCGCAGCCAGGATCCCCAGCCCACCAGCTGCGCTGGTGGCCGCGGTCAGGCGGGGGCCGGACACCCAGCCCATTCCCGTCTGCACGATGGGGAAGCGGATGCCGAAGCGCTCGCACGCTCGCGTGCGCAGCGATGTCACCCGCCGCTCAGGCGTCGAGCGGAGCGCAGAGCTTGCAGGCCGACATCCCCGGGGCGGAGACGTCCACGGTCCGCAGCTCCTTGGGCGAGCGCCCCGCCACCACCTGGCAGTCGGGCCGGTGGAACAGAGAGCCGCTGCGCGTGGCGACGAGCGAACCGGTGGCCCCCGTCACCACGGCCCTGCCCCCCGCCGTCGTCGTCGGGGGACGATCGGCCTCTGCGGCCTGGAGGCGGGCCTCTATGCGGGTGAGAACGTCCAACAGCTCGCGCTCGCCTCCGACCAGGCGGGTCAGCCAGTACCCGAAGTAGAAGGAGGCCCCGGCCACGACCAGGGCCAGCCCCAGCAGGCCGCCGGAGATGATGTAGGGCGTCTGCTCCCACGGGAGCGTGGTGTGGGCCGAGCCGTACCAGCCGGCGATGATCAGCACCGCGCCCAGCGGGATCATGACCCCCCCGGCCACGGCCAGCCAGCGCTGGGTCACGACCAGCTGGGCCCGCCGTCGCAGCCGGGACAGGCTGGCGGCCAGCTCCGACTGGGCCCCGGTCCTGGTGGCGGGGGCGGCCCGGCCGGCCTGGGCCGCGGTGGCCTGGGCCGCGGTGGCCTGGGCCGCGGCGCTGGCGGACGGGGCCTGCTCGGCCGAGGCGCTCTGGAAGGCGGTCACGGCTGGCCACCGTCCAGGGGGCAGGCGCGGGCCGGGCGGTCGAGGACGTCGGCCACCAGGCGGCGGGATCCGAGGGCGAGCATGCCCACGCCCGCCAGGGCGGCCACGACCCAGCCGAAGCCGAAGCCCCGGAAGCGGGCCGCGGCCAGCAACCCGTCCAGGGTGCTCCGGGGCGAGCCTGCCGGCGCCGGACCCGAAGGCCTCGCCGCCGGGGCCGCCACCACCGAGGGAAGCGCCGCCGGCCCCGCCGGGGAGGGCGACGGCGAAGCCGCCGGCGCCACGGCCGGCGAGGCCGGCCCACCGGTGTCGCTCGGCGCCGTGGAGACGGCGGCCACGGTGGGAGCGTTCACGTCGAAGGCGGGGGCGGAGGCCACCGAGACCCGGGCTCCCCCGAAGCTGGCGGTGAAGACGTTCTGGCTCCCGGGTGGGTTCCAGAAGAAGAGCAGCGAACCGGCGTTGTAGCTGGCGCTGGCGCCGTCGTGCGTCACCTGGGGCTGGCTCAGGAAGACCTGCATCTTCATGCCGGCCAGGGCCTGGTTGACGATCTGGCTGGCCGCGGCGTTGATGGGCGTGCTCTGGTCCCCCACCTTTACCCCGCCCTGGTCCACGGACACGGGCTGGCCGCCGATGGTCATGCCCGAGACCACCGTGCCCCCGTCGGTCGAGGAGCCCTTGCCGTCGGTCTGGGCCTGGGCCGTGCTGGTGACCGACTTGACCTTGACCACCCCGCCCAGGTCGATGTCGTGCACCGCGCTGGTGGCCACGGCCTTGCCCACGCCGGCGTCGACCGTGCTGTTCGAGACGGTGCGGGTGCTGCCGTAGGTGGCCACGCCGGGCAGGTCGGCGCCCTGGATGGCGCCCACGCCCTCGACCCGGTTGGCGTCGGCGTGGGCCGTCAGTGTCGATCCCGGTCCGGCGTCGAACTTGCCGTCGGGGGCGGAGCCCGACCGGGCCTCGGCCTTGATGGGGTAGTTGGCCGCGGGCGCGGTCTGGTGCACGGCCTGGCTGATGGCGTCGGGGATGGGGACGGGCAGCTGTCCCAGGGGCCCGGGGAAGAGGAGCGCGACCAGGGAGCCCCCGTTGGCGAAGGTGGCGCCGGGCCAGGCCACGCTGGACAGGCCGTAGCCGACCCCGCCGTTCTGGAGCAGTGAGGAGGTCTCGGGCACCGAACCCTGGCCTTCGGGATGGGCCTGGGCGGGCGGCTCGTCCTCGGTCATCTCCACGCCGGGGGCGGTGGCGATCAACGAGTAGCTGCCCAGCTGGGCTGCGGACACGTCGGCGTGGGCGACGAGCATGCCGGCCATGCCGCTGCCGGTGAGGACCAGGCCGGCCACGGCCAGGGCCCCGCCCCGCCTGGGCCTGGTCGAGACGCCACCTGCCTTCGCCATGGTCATGCCAGGGCCCCCATGTACGCCGCGGACACCACGTCGGCCACGTCGACTCCTTCACCTACCCGTTCGATGCGGCCCTGAGTCATGACTCCCACGTAGTCGGCCACCGACATGGCCGTCTTCACGAACTGCTCCACCAGCAGGATGGAGATCCCCTCGGCCGCCAGCTGGCCCACCAGCTCGTAGAGCTCGCTGACGATCATGGGCGCCAGCCCCATTGATATCTCGTCCAGGAGGAGCAGGCTGGGATCCGTCGCCACCGCCCGGGCCATCGCCAGCATCTGCTGCTCACCGCCCGACAGCGTGCCAGCCAGCTGGCTGCGGCGCTCGCCCAGACGGGGGAAGCGCCCGTAGGCCCGCTCCTCCACGGCCCGGCTGTCCACGCCCGTGCGGTAGGTCATCATGCGCAGGTTCTCGGCCACGGTGAGGTTGGCGAAGATGCCCCTCCCCTCGGGGATGGTGCACACGCCGAGCCGGGCCCTGGCTTCGGGTGGAGTTCCGTTCACGTGCACCCCGGCGATGTGCACGCAACCCCGGGTGGGCTCGAGGGTGCCGCTGACCAGGCGGAGCAGCGTCGTCTTGCCCGCCCCGTTGGGCCCGATGAGAGCGAAGACGCTGGCCTCGGGCACCACCAGGTCGACTCCGTGGACGACCTCGATCGACCCGTAGGCGGCACGCACGCCCAGCAGCTCCATGGCCGCCGTGGGCGCGCCCGGGGGACGCACGCTGCGCACCGACCCGTTGGTCTGGGGTGCGGACCCCACCAGCGCGGGCGCGACCGCGCCCCGGCCGTCGCCGGCCGGGTCCGTGGCCTGGGCCCGGGCCGCGGCGGCGAACACGGGGGCGGCCCGGCGCGGCCTGCCGAACCGCGACAGCTCGTCGTTGATGCGCTGGATGGCCCCCCGGGGGTTGACGGCCAGGCCCAGGGCCCCGAGCCCGGTGGCCAGATAGGACAGGCTGTAGATGTGGGGGAAGTGGGCCTGGATGGTGGGGTACAGGGCGTAGGTCATGCCCGCGATGAAGGCGGCCACCACCGAGTCGATGCCCCAGATGGCCAGCAGCAGCAGGACCACCAGGCTGTTGAACACCTGGAAGTCGTCCGCCCCCACCGAACCCCGTAGGCCACCGAAGAGCACACCCGCGAGGCCGGCCAGCGCGGCCGACAGGGCGAACACGGCCAGCTTGGTCCTGGTGAGGTCCAGCCCCAGGGTGGCGCAGGCGGCCTGGCTGTCGGACATGGCCGCCAGCTGGCGCCCGAACCAGGACCGGCGCAGGGCGATGGTGCCCACCGCCGCGGCCGCGAACACCACGGCTATGAGCATCACGAAGCTGCGGTCGCCGGCGAAGGAGATGCCCAGCAGGTGGGGCCGGCCCACGCGGAGGGCCCCTCCCTGGCCGAAGACGCTGTTGTTGTGGAAGAAGACGGCGGTCATGGCCTCGGCGAAGGCGAAGGTGATGAGACCGAGGTACAGGCCCTGCAGTCGCAGGGCGGGCAGGGCCGCCAGCGCCCCCACCGCCGCGGCCAGGGCGATGGCGGCCACGATGCCGAAAACCGAGCCGCCCCCGGCGATCTTGCCCATGGCGAAGGCGCCGAAGCCCACGAAGGTGAGCTGCGCCAGCGACACCTGCCCGCCGTAGCCGGTGAGGAGGACGACGGAGAGCATGATGATGGCCAGCACCATGCCCCGGCCGAAGGTGAACAGGTTCGTCACCGACAGCTGGCTGGTGACGATCCCCGCCCCCACCACGAAGAGGGCGCCGAGCACGGCCGCCCGGCGCAGTTCGGGGGTGCGGGACGAGCGCATGGCCACGGCCCGGCCCACCCGCAACCGGTTCTGGGGGAGGACGAGCAGGGCCGCGTACAGGAAGATGATGGGCAGGGTGGGCCGCAGCTGGCTGAGCAGGCTCCCGGGGATGTACCCCACCGCGTAGGACTCGAACAGGCCCAGGGCCAGACCGCCCGCGAAGGTGAGGGGCAGGCTGCGCAGCCGTCCCACGATGGCCGCGGCATAGCCATTGATGACGAGCAGGGTCAGGGTCAGGGCGTCCAGGGTCACCAGGGGGGCGAGGAGGATGCCGGCTAGGGCGGCCAGCAGGGCTCCGATGGCCCATCCCATCTGGCCCACCCGGGCCGGGGCGGCGCCGTGCAGGGCGGCCACCTCGGGAGCGTCGACCACGGCCCGCAGGGCCACCCCGGGCCGGGTGCGGAAGAGGAACAGGCGCAGGAGCACGGCCACGGCCACGGCCACCACCACCACGGTGACCTGGTGGTAGCTCACGGTGACGCTGAACACGCGCACGTGGGCGTTCCCGAATAGCCGGGGCAGGGGCCGGGGCACGCCCGGGTTCCAGCGGGTCTGACCCACGCCCAGGAGGAACAGCAGCATGCCCACCGTCACGACCAGGGTGATCTCCACGGCGGCACCGTGGAGCTTGCGCATCAGGACCCGGTCGATGAGCGCACCCATGGCCGGAGCGAGCACGCCCAGGATGAACACGAAGGCCACCCGATTGACGGTGAGTTCCCAGTAGGCGAAGGCAGCGATCATGCCGATGGCACCGTGGGCGAAGTTGAAGATGCCCGACGTGATGTAGGTGACCACCAGTCCAGTGGCCGTCAGCGCGTAGATGCACCCGACGACGACGCCGACGACCGTGAGGGCCAGGAACGTCGTCACGGCGCGGCGCTCATCCCCCGGCCAGGAAGTAGGTGCCGTCGCAGCGGAACCCGCCCGGAGGGTCGTCCACCCGCACGAACTTGCCCCCCTGGATCTTGATGATCACGTAGCAGGTGGGCGGGCCCTTGCCCGCGGGATCGCCCGAGGCGAGCAGGCCGTTGGAGTCGAACTTGTGGATGTTCTTCAGCGCGGCCAGCACGCCCGCCCTGGTGGCCTTGCCCCCGTTGGCCTGGCCCGCGGCCTGGAGGGCCTCGACGAAGAGGCGGGCCGATGCCCAGCCGTAGGCGGTGAACAGGTCGGCGTTGGCGTTGGGGTGCGTCCTCTTGAGCCAGGTGAGGAAGAGGTCGACCTCCTTGTTGGTCCCCCTGTCCTCTCCCAGGTACAGGGCGCTCGGGAGGTAGAGATAAACGCCCTCGAGCGACTGGGCCCCGGCCAACGGAATGAGCTGGGGGTCGTAGGCGGATGCCCCGAGCGCAGTGATCTGCGGGTGGAAGTTCTGCTGGGCGGCCGCGCTCTCGATGCGGGCGATGCTCTTGACATCGGCTGCGATGAGGATGAGGAGCTTCACGCCCTTGGCCCGCATCTGCACCACATCGGCGGTGAAGTCGGTCTCGGTGGGCTCGTAGATGCGCTCGTAGGAGAACTGGTAGCCCTCGTGCACCATGGCCGCCCTCTCGCCCACCCAGGCGTCCTTGGCCGACTGCACGTCGCCGATGAGGCTGGCCGCGGCGGTGACGGCCCCCGGCGACTGGGCCTTGAAGTAGTCGATGGGGCCCAGGGCCGAGCCCTGGCGGATGGGCTGGGAGCTGAAGTTGTTGGGCTCCTTCTGGGCGTCGAGGGCCAGGGCGTTGTGCACGTCGGGCACGCCCGGGTTGGCCGAGATGACCTGGGCGCCGCAGTTGTCGAAGAGCGAGAAGGACCCGACGAAGGCGAAGGCCTTGGGCAGGTAGGACTCGGTCAGGGCCTTGTTCTGGCCACAGTCGAACTGGTCGTCGGCCGCGGCCAGCTTGAGCTGGCGCCCGAAGACCCCGCCCAGGCTGTTCTGGTACTGGAGGAAGGCGTCGGTGCCGTTCACCGCCCCGGCGAAGAGCCCGGGAACCGGTCCGGTGAGGATGGAGATGTTGGCCACGGTGACGGAGTTGCCCGTGACCCCCACGTCGGTGGCCCCGCCGTTGCCGCCCGGGGGCAGGGTCGAGCCCGGGCCCCCCCCTGCGCCCGCGGCGCCCCCGGCCGAGGCCGCCGCTCCGGTGGCCGCGCCCGCCCCGCCGCTGCCGGCCCCGGCCGGCGCCTGGCCGGGGCTCAGGGCGCCCCCGCCCCCCCCGGCCCCCCCGCCGCTGTCGGCGCCCGCCTGACCCGGGGCCAGCCCACCCCCGCCCGCTCCCCCGCCGTAGAGGCGGGCCGCGGCGCTGACCTGGGAGCGGTTGGCCCGGGCACCGCAGGCGGCAGCCATGAGCGCCACGCCGACCAGCACTGCCGCGGTGCGAGACCTCATGGCGCCCCCAGCGCTAGAGACTGACGGAGCGTCAGCTTACGGCCCCAGGAATTCGACGCGGGGCGCGCCCTGTCCTGCGGGCCCGGGTCCGGCGTGGCCAGCTCCGGCCTCAGGGGCCCGCAGCCGGCGCCGGCGGCTCCTTGGGCAGGCCCAGCACCCGCTCGGCCACGATGTTGCGCTGGATCTGGGATGTGCCCCCGCCGATGGTGAGCCCCAACGAGCGCAGGCGCTCCTCTACGAAGCGCCCCGAGGGAAGCTCGCCCACGTCCTCCAGGGCCAGGCCGGCCCGGCCCAGGATGCGCATGGACAGGTCGGCCAGCTCCTGGGCCGCCTCGCACAGGCGCAGCTTGAGCACGGAGGCCCCGGGCCCGGGCACACCGGAGCGGGAGGCCCGGCTGACGTTGCGCTTGGTCAGGGCCCACAGGGCGTCGAGCTCGGCCACCAGGCGACCGAGCTCCCGGCGCAGGCCCACGTCGTCCCACGCCGTGGCCGAGCCCCGGGTTACCCGCCGGGCCACGGCGACGAGCTCGTTGGCCATCCGCATGGCCTGGACCAGCTCGGTGACGAAGGCGGTGCCCCGCTCGAAGGCGAAGGTGACCATGGCCACCCGCCACCCGTCGTTCTCCGCCCCCACCCGGCCGGCCACCGGCACCCGGACCTCGTCCAGGAAGACCTCGGAGAACTCGGAGCTGCCCATGGCCGTGCGGATGGGCCGCACCGTGATCCCCGGGCTCGACATGTCCATCATCAGCCAGGAGATCCCCCGGTGGCGGGCCGCCCCGGGGTCGGTGCGGACCAGGAGCTCGCAGCGGTCCGCCACCTGGGCGAACGAGCTCCAGATCTTCTGCCCCGACACCACGTACTCGTCGCCGTCCCGCTCGGCCCGGGTGCGCAGGGCGGCCAGGTCCGAGCCGGCGGAGGGCTCGGAGAAGCCCTGGCACCAGATCTCGTCGCCCCGCAGGATGGCGGGCAGGTGGGCGGCCCGCTGCTCGGGCGTGCCCTCGGCCATGAGGGTGGGGCCGGCGTGGAGCAGACCCACGAAGTTGACCCCGACGTCGGGGGCGCCGGCCCCGGCCATCTCCTCCAGGAACACGAGCTGCTCGCCGGGCGGGGCGCCCCGGCCCCCGTACTCGCGGGGCCAGTCGAAGCCGGCGTAGCCGGCGTCGAGCAGCCGGCGCTGCCAGGCCCGGTCGAAGGCGGCCCGGGCGGGCCAGTCCTCCCGGGCCGGGGGCGGGCCCAGCTCGGGGAGGTTGGAGGCCAGCCACCGGCGCAGGTCGGCCTGCAGGGCGCGCTCGGAGTCGGAGAGGCGCAGGTCCATCCTCAGTCGGCCATGGCGGGGCGGCGGGCCACCGCCTACCCGTCGCGCCCGAGGATGAGCCCGCTGGTGGGGACGCCGGTGCCCGCCGTCACCAGCACGTGCTCGACGTCGTCGACCTGGTTGACCGACGTGCCCCGCACCTGGCGCACGCCCTCGGCGATGCCGTTCATCCCGTGGATGTAGGCCTCCCCCAGCTGGCCGCCGTGGGTGTTCACGGGCAGGCGTCCGCCCACCTCAATGGCCCCGTCGCGGATGAAGTCCTTGGCCTCGCCCCGGCCGCAGAACCCGAACTCCTCCAGCTGGCAGAGCACGAAGGGGGTGAAGTGGTCGTAGAGCACCGCCGTCTGCACGTCCTCGGGCCCGATGCCCGCCATCTGCCACAGCTGGGCCGCCACCACCCCCATCTCGGGCAGGCCGGTGATGGAGGGCCGGTAGTAGCTCGTCATCATGTCCTGCTCGTCGGCCGTCCCCTGGGCCGCGGCCCGCACCACGGCCGCGGTCTGGGGCAGGTCCCGGGCCCGCTCCACCGAGGTCACGACCAGGGCCTGGCCGCCGTCGGACTCCTGGCAGCAGTCGAGAAGGTGGAGGGCGGGCTCCACGATCCAGCGCGAGGCCTGGTGCTCCTCGAGGGTGATGGGCCGGCCGTGGAACCAGGCCCTGGGGTTGACGGCCGCGTGCCTGCGGTCGGCCACCGCCACCAGTCCGAAGTCCTCGCTCGTCGCCCCGTACTCGTGCATGTATCGGGTGGCGAACATGGCGACCCACTGCGCCGGGGTCACGAGGCCGAAGGGCGAGTACCAGCTGAAGTGGGCGCCCTCCGCGTTCGGGGCCGGGGGCCGATCCTGCACGCCGACGCCGAAGCGCCCTCCCGAGCGCTCGTTGAAGGCTCGGTAGCAGACCACGACCTGGGCCACCCCGCAGGCCACGGCCATGGCCGCCTGCTGGATGGTGGCGCAGGCCGCCCCGCCGCCGTGGTGGATGCGGCTGAAGAAGGTGAGCCCACCCACGCCCAGGTTGCGGGCGATCTCGATCTCGGGGTTGGAGTCCTGGGTGAAGGTGACCATGCCGTCGACGTCGGAGGGCTCGAGCCCGGCGTCGGCCACGGCCGCCTCCACCGCCTCCACCGCCAGGCGCAGCTCGCTGCGCCCGGAGTCCTTGGAGAACTCGGTGGCGCCGATGCCGACGATGGCGGCCCGGTCGCCCAGAGCGGCGGTCACCGGGGAAGGGCCACGGTCACCGTGCCCGAGACGTGGTCGCCCAGGCTGTTTGCGCCCCGCACCTCCACCTCGACCGCGCCGTCGACCTTGGCCCTGACCACCCCGGTCAGGCGCATGGAGTCGCCCGGGTAGTTGGGGACGCCGAGGCGGATGGCCACCCGCTTGAGCACGGCGTCGGGGCCGGCCCAGTCGGTGACGAAGCGGCCGACGAAGCCGTTGGTGGAGAGGATGTTCATGAAGATGTCCTTGGACCCCCGCTCCCGGGCCAGCTCGGGGTCGTGGTGCACGTCCTGGTAGTCCCGGGAGGCGATGGCCGTGGCCACGATGAGGGTGCGGGTCAGGGGCACGGTGAGCTCGGGAAGCTCCTGGCCCACCTGCACCCGGTCGTAGCTGGGCGTTCCCGTGACCGTGCTCATGCCCGTGTCAGCTCCCGGCCCAGGCTGGACAGAACCGCGCTGGCTCCACCCAACGTGTTCTCGATCTGCTTGCCCCACAGGAAGTAGCGGTGCACGGGGTAGTCGATGTCGGCTCCGATCCCGCCGTGCAGGTGCTGGGTGGCATGGACCACGCGCTGGCCGGCCTCGGCCGCCCACCACTTGGCCACCAGCACCTCCCGCCTGGCGTCCAGGCCCTCGCTCAGCCGCCAAGCCGCCTGCCACATGGTGACCCTCATGGCCTCGGTGTCGATGAAGGCGTCGGCGGCCCGCAGGGCCACGCCCTGGAACGTGGACAGGGGACGGCCGAACTGGACCCGCGAGGAGGCGTGCCCGGCCGCCATCCCCACCGCCTCCTCGGCCACGCCGAGCTGAAGGGCGCACAGCCCGACCAGCATGCGCTCCACGCACCAGGTGACGGCGCGGGCGTCGCCCACCACGTCGTCCTCGTCCACCCTGGCTCCCGACAGGACGAGGCGTCCGTACGACTGGCGATCGGTCGTGTCCACGGGCTCGACCTCGGCTCCGGCCGCGGCGGGGTCGACCAGGAAGAGGCGTGGCCCCTGCGGGCTGTCCGCCGCCACCAGGATCCGGGCCGCCAGGGGGGCGGCGGGCACGCTGGGCGCGGTCCCTTCCAGGCGCCAGCCGCGGCCGTCGGGGGAGGCCAGCGGCGCGGTCGTGGCGTCGGGCCAGCCCAGCCCGCCCAGCGCCGGGGCCAGCACCACGTCGCCCCCGGCCACCCCGGCCAGCCAGGCGGCCCGCTGGCGCGGCGATCCGAACTCGGCCAGGGTCAGGGCCGAGGCCAGGGTGGGGAGCAGCGGGACGGGAGCCACCCGCCGGCCCTGCTGCTCGAGGACCAGGCACAGCTCGATCGCCCCCAGGCCGCTGCCTCCCGCCTCTTCCGGCAGGCACAGGGCCAGCAGACCGGTACGGGCCAGCTCGGCCCACAGCTCGCGGTCCACCCGCTCGGGGCCGCGCTCCACCTCCTTCACCCGGGCCGCCGTCGCCCTGTCCCCGAAGACCCGCCCGGCCAGGTCCCGCACCGCCTCCTGGTCCTCGGTGAAGGTGAAGTCCATCAGCCCGCCGCAACCGGACGGAACACGGGAAGGGTGAGCTCGTCGTCGAAGGCGACGAAGTCGACCTCCACGGCCATGCCCACCTGCACCTCCCCGGGGTCCACCCCGACCAGGTCGGAGACGAGGCGGGTTCCCTCCTCCAGCTCGACAAGCGCGATCACCAGCGGATAGTCGAAGGCCGGCACCTGGGGGTGGTGATTGATGACATAGCTGTAGACGCTGCCCCGCCCCCCGGCCTCGACCGTGTCCCACTCCAGCGAGCGGCAGTGCGGGCACATGGGCCGGGGCGGGTGGCGCAGCCTCAGGCAGGAGGCGCAGCGCTGAATGAGGAGCCTGCCCTGGTGGGCGCCCTCGAAGAAGAAGGCGTTGTCCTGGGTGAGGGCGGGGCGGGGACGGCGGGGACGGGGTTGAGCGCCCTCCTCCCCCTTCCCCCCTGATCCGGCGCCGGCCGGCTGCGGAGGCCGGAACTTGAGGATGCGGAACAGCATGCTGGCCACCCGCTCGCCGTGCTGGTCCGTGTAGGTGATCCTGGTCGTGACGAAGTGGCCCGGGCCCAGGGCCGTGCCCTTCTCGTCCGAGACCGACTCGATCACGGCCGCGGCCGAGAGGTGGTCGCCGATGTGCAGGTAGCGGTCGTAGTCCTGCTCGCAGTTGGTGGCGACCACCGAGGTGAAGCCGGCCTCGTCGAGGAGGGCCATGAGCTCGTCCTGGGCCGTGCCCCCGGCCGGGGGACGGGGGCGCAGGCCCCGCATGGCCCACGCCTGCAGCATGACCGGGGGGGCTACGACCTGGCCGTGCACCGACGCGGCGGCGGCCTCGGCGTCCACGTACACCGGGTTGCGGTCGCCCACGGCCTCTACCCAGTGGCGGATCATGGCCTGGTTGACGGGGTCGGGCGCGGGCTCGGGGGGACCCACCGGGCGGCCCTCGAAGGCCCGCAGACGGGCGAGGAGGTCTCGCCTGGCGGCGCCCGGGTCCGAAGCCGCACCGCCTCCGGGTGCTCCATCAGCTCGCGGCGCCGGGGAGCGCTCGACCGTGCTCAACGGGCCTGCCTGGTCATGCCCAGGGCCTGCCAGGCCACGATCTCCCGCTGGATCTCGTTGACACCGCCTCCGAAGGTGTTGATCTGGGCCTGCCTGGCCGCCCGCTCCAGCTCGCCCCGCAGCACCGCCCCCTCCGAACCGGCCTTGACCGCGCCCGCGGGCCCGACGATGCCCAGCAGGGTCCGGTACACCTCGACCACGCACTCGGTGCCGTACACCTTCACGGCCGAGGACTCCGCCGGGCCCAGGGTCCCGGCCGCGGTCGACGCCGTCATGCGCCAGTTGAGCAGCCTCATGGCCTCGAGGCGGGCGTGGGCCCGGGCCAGATCGGACTGGACCCAGGGCACGTCGGCGACGCGTCCGCCCTCGCCCGCAGGCGTGGCCTTGGCCCAGGCCAGCACCTCCTCCCACAGCCGGTGGGCCAGACCTCCCATGGCCGCCAGCCCCACCCGCTCGTGGTTGAGCTGGGTCGTGATCATGCGCCAGCCCTCGTTGAGTCGGCCCACCAGGTTGGCGGCGGGGACGCGCACGTCGTCGTAGTAGGTGGCCGTGGTCATGCCGTCGCCCACGGTCACGATGGGTGTGTAGCTGAACCCGGGCGACGACGTCGGCACCAGGACCACGGAGATCCCCTTGTGCTTGGGCGCATCGGGATCGGTGCGGCAGGCGAGCCAGACGTAGTCGGCCTGGTTGGCCCCGCTGGTGAAGACCTTGTTCCCATTGATGACGAACTCGTCGCCGTCGAGGACGGCGCGTGTGCGCAGCGAGGCCAGGTCCGTGCCCGCGTCCGGCTCCGTGTAGCCGATGGCGAAGTTGATCTCGCCCCGGAGGATGCCGGGAAGGTACCGGTCCTTCTGGGCGTCGGACCCGAAGCCCATGATCGTCGGGCCCACGGTGTTCACGGTCACGAACGGGAAGGGCGCCCCCGCCCGCTGGACCTCGTCGAAGAAGATGAACTGGTCGGTGACGGGCCGGCCCTGGCCCCCGTACTCCGTCGGCCAGCCGATGCCCAGCCAGCCGTCATGCCCGAGCCTGCGCACGAGCGTCCGGAACAGGGAGCTGTCCTCGCCGGCCGAGCCCAGCTCGGCCCGCACCTCCGGCGTCATCATCTCCTCGAAGTAGGCGCGCAGCTCCTTGCGCAGGGCCTTCTGCTCCGGGGTCTGGTCCAGGTACACGCGTCCGCCGGCCTCAGCGGGCCCCGATCACCCGCACCTGCTCGCTCTTGGCCACCAGCTCGCGCACGACGGGGCCCAGCTCGGCCGGGTCCCAGCGGTCGCCCTTGTCCTGGGCCGGGCCCCGGCGCCAATTCTCGGCCACCGCGACCAGACCGCCGCTGACCTCGAAGACCTGGCCGGTGACGTCGCCCGACTCGTGGCTGCCCAGCCACACCACCAGGGGCGAGATGTTCTCCGGAGACATGGAGTCGAAGGCGCCCTCCTCGGGCTTGGCCATCATGTCGGCGAAGAGGGCCTCGGTCATGCGGGTGCGGGCCGCGGGGGCGATGGCGTTGGCCGTCACGCCGTAGCGCGTGAGCTCGGCCCCGGCCACGCGGGCCATGGTGGCGATGCCCGACTTGGCCGCGGCGTAGTTGAGCTGGCCGACATTGCCGTAAAGGCCCGCTCCCGAGCTGGTGAGGATCACCCGGCCCGCCACCTCGTCGCCCGCCTTGACCTGCTCGCGCCAGTAGCCGGCGGCGTGGCGCAGCGGGCAGAAGTGGCCCTTGAGGTGGACCCTGATGACCGAGTCCCAGTCCTCCTCGGTCATGTTGACGACCATGCGGTCCCTCAGGATGCCGGCGTTGCAGACCAGGGTGTCGAGCCGGCCGAAGGTGTCCACCGCGGCCTGAACCAGGCGCGCCGCCCCGTTCCAGTCGGCCACGTCGTCCCCGTTGGCCACGGCCTCGCCCCCGGCCTTGCGGATGAGCTCCACCACTTCGCCCACCGGGCCATCGGAGCTACCCGTCCCGTCGACCTCGGCGCCCAGGTCGTTCACCACGACCTTGGCGCCCTGGTGGGCGAACTCCAAGGCGTGCTCCCGGCCGATCCCCCGGCCCGCGCCGGTGATGACCACGACCCGACCATCGCAGATGCCCATCCCTCGTCCGCTCCTGCTCGCTCCGTGGCGCGCGTGGCGCGCGGCCAACACCTTGTCCTGGCCGCGCTGAGTAGAACACATTCCAATTCCAGGCCGCCACTCCCCACGCCGGGGGCCGTTGCATCGGGAATTGGATGTGCCGCCCGAGGCCAATACCGTGGCGGCGGCAGAGCCGGGCCGGCGCCAGCCGAGCCGTGCCGGCATCAGACAGGAGGCGCCCCGTGACCGACACCGTCAGCCGAGTCGACGCTGATGCGGTCCGGCTCG
>VAXP01000111.1:49761-72784 GCA_005884125.1 Actinomycetota bacterium
CCTGGGTCAGTGGTGGGACCTCTTCGGGCGCTCGGGCTGGGCCTTTCCCACCTGGCCGGCCCGAGCCCTGGGCAGGGGCCTGAGCTCGGACGGGGCCAGGGCCGTCGCCGAGGAGCGCGCCGCGGTGGGCGCCCACCACCCGCCCAGCGGCATCGGCCCCATGATGGCGGGGCCGACCATCGCCGAGCACGGCACCCAGGAGCAGATCGACCGCCTGCTTCCGGACATGGTCACGGGCAGGCACATCTGGTGCCAGCTCTTCAGCGAGCCGGGGGCGGGCTCGGACCTGGCCAGCCTGCAGACCAGAGCCGTGCGTGACGGCGACGAGTGGACAGTCAACGGCCAGAAGGTCTGGACGTCGGGCGCCCAGTACTCGCGCTGGGGCATCCTCCTGGCCCGGACCGACCCCGACGCGCCCAAGCACCAGGGCATCACCTTCTTCGTCGTCGACATCGACCAACCCGGCGTCGAGGTGCGCCCGCTCAAGGAGATGACGGGAGGGGCCACCTTCAACGAGGTGTTCTTCACCGACGCCCGCGTCTCCCAGGCCGACGTGATCGGGGAGATCGACAAGGGGTGGGCCGTGGCGGTCACCTGCCTCTCCTTCGAACGGACCAGCCTGGGCGCGGGGGCCATGGGCGGCATGTCCGGGGGCGGCGCCATGCTCGGCATCGGGATGGGAAGCGCCGAGCGCTCGCCCGTGCCCGACCTCGATGCCCGGGTGGGCGAGCTGGCCTCGGCGGCCTCGGGCGGGGGCCTGGGTGCCATGGCCTCCGGCGGCGCGGCCATGGTCAAGCTCCTGCCCATGATGTTCGGCAAGGCCCGAGATCCGATCGCGCGTCAGGAGACGGCCCGCCTCTACACGCTGCTCGAGATCAGTCGCTATACGGGGATGCGGGCCAAGGCCGCGACCGAGCGGGGGGGCCGCCCCGGTCCCGAGGCCTCGACGGGCAAGCTCATGGCCTCCCAGCTGGCCCGGTCCATGCGCGACCTCCTGCTGCGCCTGGAGGGACCGGCGGGCGCCCTCATGGGGCCCGACGCCCCCCTCAACGGCATGGCCCAGTGGCTGGCCCTGTTCAGCCCGGCCATCTCCATCGCCGGAGGGTCGGACGAGATTCAGCACAACGTCATCGGCGAGCGCGTCCTCGGTCTCCCCTCCGAGCCCAAAATCGACAAGGACGTTCCCTTCCGCGAGCTGAAGGTCGGCACCCAGTCGGCGGGGGGCGACCGCTAGCGGCGAAGGTCAGGCCGTGACCTCGGTCCAGCGCGTCCCCGCGTAGCGGCGGTGGTTGATCGTCAGGCGGACGAGGAGCCAGAGCGACAACCCCAGCCAGATCCCGACGATGCCCAGGCGGCGCCACACCAGCACCGCCGCGCCCACGGGGACGAAGGCCAGCAGGGCGCTGATCGTCCCGACCTGCAGGAAGCGGAAGTCCGACGCCCCCATCAGGACCCCGTCCAGCACCCACAACACCGCGCCCGGCACCTGGAGGATCCCGACCACCACGAGGGCGGCCGTGGCCCGGGAGGCCACCCTGGGGTCGGCCGTGAAGGCGTCGGGCAGCACCGGCGAGGAGGCGGCGAGAACGCCGGCCACGAGGAAGCCGAAGAAGATGCCCAGGCGCAGCAGGCGGGCCGAGTAGGCGCGGGCCTCGGCCACCTCGCCGGCCCCGAGCATGGTCCCCGTCAGGGCCTGGGCGGGAATGGCCAGGGCGTCGAAGGCCAGGGTCAGGAAGAGCCAGACCTGGAGGGCGATCTGGTGGGCCCCCAGGGTGGACGGGCCCACCCGGGCGGCGACCGAGGTGGCCAGGGTGAGCGTCGTCAGCAGCGCTCCTGTGCGCACGAAGAGGTGGCGGCCCACCACCACCAGGCGGCGCATCTCGCCGGGGAGGGGCCGCAGCCCGGCGCCGGTGGCGGCCACCCGCCTGGCGATGAGCAGGGCGAACCAAGCGGCGGCCAGCACCTGGGCGACGACGGTCCCCCAGGCCGACCCGGCGATGCCCAGGTGGGCGACATAGACGAGGAGCAGCTCGAGGACCACGTTCACGATGTTGGCCACGAGCACGACCCGTAAGGGCGTGCGGGTGTCGGACAGGCCCCGCAGGTATCCGTTCCCGACCAGGCTGACAAGGATGAACGGCATTCCCGCGGCGCTGATGCGCAGGTAGGTGGTGGCCGCCCGCAGGATCCCGGCATGACCACCGAGCAGGGCGGCCACCGGGTGGGCCGCGCCGAAGAGCAGCAGGCCCACGGGAATCCCGATGCAGGCGCACAGCCAAAGCCCCTGGCTCGCCACCTCGGCCGCGGCCCTGTCGTCGCCGGCGCCGGTCAAGAAGGCCACCCGTGACGTCGTGCCGAAGGACAGGAAGTTGAAGACCCAGAAGCTGGCGTTGAGCACCACCGCGGCCAGGGCCAGGCCGCCCAGCGGCGCCGTGCCCAGACGGCCGACTATCCCCGTGTCCACCAGCGTGTAGAGGGGCTCGACGGCCACCGTCGCCAACGCGGGCACGGCCAGGGCGGCGATGCGCCGGTCTCGCTCGCTCAACCTCTCGGCGACCCTCACCGGGCCACCACCTCGGCCGCCGGGGCCATCCCCGACGCGAGCGGGCCTCGTGGCGGCGAGCCCCGCCCGCCGGTCATCCCGCCCCGAAGTGGAGGGTCGTGCCCACGCTGGTCTGCACGTAGGCATCGGGCAGCGCCCGGGCCAGCTCGTGGGTGGCCCGCCAGCCCGTGCAGTGGCCGGGGACCAGCCAGTCGGGGCCGATGGCCGAGATCTGGGCGATGGTGGGGGCGATGATGGGCTCGAACGACCCGCCCGTGAGGTGCAGTCCGCCGACGAAGGCGTGCACCTTGTCCTGGCCGGTCACCCGCCGGGCGTTGCGGAGCACGTTGACGGCTCCGGAGTGGCTGCAGGCCGACAGCACGACGAGGCCCTTGTCCCGGACATCCACGATCACCGACTGGTCGTCCCATATCCAGGGGTCCGGCTCCCACCCCCCGCCTTCGGTGCGGGCCTGCTGCAGGGGGAAACCCTTCTCGAAGTCGGTCACCCGCTCGGTTTGACCGCTCACGAGGACAGCCCCGTCGAGCAGTAGCGACGGTCCCCTCTCCTCGACCACCTGCACGCCTTCGGCCTCCAGGTCGGCCCGGGTGGGCGGGGGCATGAACATCTCGGTGCCGGTGGGGAACACGATGCGCCGCTCCCGCCATGCGTCGGGATGGAGCACCAGGGGCATGCCCGGCCGGCCCAGCCGCCTTAGGACGCCCTCCAGGCCGGCGTGATGATCGGCATGTCCGTGGGAGAGCACCACGGCCCGTAGGTCGGCGGGACGGATCTCGAGAACGTCCATGTTGTAGACGGCCGTGTCCCGTCCCAGTCCCGCGTCGTAGAGGAGAGACTGGCGGCGATCGCCCTGCCTGATGCTCAGGAGGAGGGCGTAGCCGTGCTCGGCTCGCAACGGATCCCGCTCCGACCAGTCGTAGACCAGGGGGGCCCTGCGAGCAACCTCGCTGCCGGCCAGGAGGATGTCGACAAAGGTGTCGACGACGACGGTGACGTCGGCCTCATCAACGGGCTGCAGTGTCGCCTGCTCCATTCCCGCGGCCTCCGCTGATGCACCCCGTTCGGCGCCCTCTGACCGCGGGCACGGTACCCCACGCCCGTTCGCCGCGGCCCGGGTACTCTGCGGCGATGACCCGACTGCTCTTCTCCGGCGGTCAGCTGTTGGACGGGACGGGCGCGGGTCCGGGCCCTGCCGACGTCGTTGTCGAGGACGGAAGGATCCTGGCCGTCGGCGGCGGCCTCGACGGGGACGACGTGGTCGACACCACCGGTCTCACCGTGCTCCCCGGGCTCTTCGACTGCCACACCCACGTCACCTTCAGCGGCGACCTCGATCCCATGCGCCGGGCGCTCAAGCCCTTCTCCATGCGGTACTTCGACGCCGTGCGCAACCTGGCCGCCACCCTCGACATCGGCATCACGACGATCAGGGAAGCGGGCGGCGCCGACCTCGGGGTGAAGCAGGCGGTGGAGAGCGGCGTAGTCGCCGGTCCGAGGATGCAGATCAGCATCACCATGCTCAGCCAGACGGGCGGCCACGGTGACTCCCACCTTCCTTCGGGGGCCTGCCTGCGCAGCTACGACCCGTACCCAGGCAATCCCTCGCCCATCGTCGACGGGCCCGAGGAGATGCGTCGACGGGTCCGCGAGCTGGTCCGTGAGGGCGCGGACGTCATCAAGGTGGCCACGTCCGGAGGAGTGCTGTCACCCAGGGACGAGCCTCGTCACGGCCACTTCCGCGACGACGAGCTCGGCGTGCTCGTGGCCGAGGCCAGCGCCGCCGGCCTGTTCGTCATGGCTCATGCCCAGGCCACCGACGGGATCGCGGCCGCCGTCCGGGCCGGAATCCGCTCCATCGAGCACGGGATCTACCTCGACGAGGCGACCATCGCCATGATGCTGGAGCGAGGGACGTGGCTGGTGCCGACATTGCTGGCGCCCGCCTCGGTGCTGGCCGCGGCCGACGCCGGATCCAACGTGAGCGAGTGGGCCCTGCGGAAGACGCGGGAGGTCATCGCCGTCCACCGGGAGTCCTTCGGGCGGGCCGTCGCCGCTGGAGTCAAGGTCGCCATGGGCACCGACAGCGGCGTCGGACCCCACGGCCACAACCTGGAGGAGCTCTCCCTGATGGTCGATCATTCCGGCATGTCTCCGATCGAGGCCTGGACGGCGACCACCTCCAGCGCGGCGGCGCTGCTCGGCGTCGGGGACGAGCTGGGGACCGTCGAGCCCGGAAAGCGTGCCGATCTGGTGCTGCTCGACGGCGACCCGCACGACCTGGAGAAGCTGGCCGACCGGATCGCCGGGGTATGGAAGGACGGCGTCCGCCACCGCTGACGAGCGGCGGCACCCCTGACGGGAGTCGAACTTTGGACCTGGAGACCATCGAAGCCGAGCGCCAGCGCATCCGCCAGACCTACCTCCGGCCCGCAGACGCACGGCCGCCCACCTCGGCCCGCGGCGTACACCACCTGGCCCTGCTGTCCTCGGACGTCGAGCGGACGGTCCGCTTCTACCAGGACGTCCTGGGCTTCCCGTTGACCGACATATTCGAGAACCGCGACTACCGCGGCTCCAATCACTTCTTCTTCGACATCGGCAACGGCAACCTGCTCGCCTTCTTCGACTTCCCCGACCTGGACCTGGGGCCTTACCACGAGGTCCTCGGCGGCCTCCACCACCTGGCCATATCCATGCCTCCCGAGCGCTGGCAGGCAGCCCGGGCCCGTCTCGACGACGAGGGCGTCGAGTACCAGGAGGAGAGCGGGACATCGATCTACTTCCGCGACCCCGACGGGGCCCGCATCGAGCTCATAGCCGATCCCCTGGGTGAGATGTACGGGACCCGGGTCGGATAGCCGGCCCTCTCAGCAGCACCGTGTCCGCGCCATCCATCGAGCCCGGCGCGGTGATCGTGGTGACCGGCATCTCGGCCGCGGGCAAGTCGACGGTCGCCGATCTCCTGGCCCGTGGCTTCGAGCGCGGCGTCCACGTCCGGGGCGACGCGTTCCGTCGCATGGTCGTATCCGGCCGCCGGGAGATGGTGCCCGACCCCCCGGAGGAGGCCCGGGCCCAGCTCAGGCTGCGCCATGCCCTGGGTGCGGCGGTTGCCGACCGCTACGCCGCGGCCGGCTTCACGACGGTGCTCCAGGACCTCTACTTCGCCGAGCTGGCCGACGTCGTCGCCCGCCTGGACACCCGCCCCCGCTACGTGGTCGTGCTCTGTCCCCCGCCCGCCACGGTGGCCGCCCGTGAGGCACACCGGGCCAAGGTCGCCTACCGCCCCCGGGGCTTCACCGTGGACGACCTGCACCAGGCGCTGGTGCATGAGACACCCCGGATGGGGCTGTGGCTGGACACGTCGGGGCAGACACCCGAGGAGACCGTCGCAGCCATACTCGACCGTGCCGATGAGGCTCGAGTCGGCGACGGGACCGCGCCGCCGGAGCAGCCGGGCTCGGCGGCGCGCCGCCGTTTCGGCCTGCGAGATGTCGGGCTGCGACCCTTCACCGAGGGGGACCTGCCCTGGGCCGAAGCCCTGATCGGCGCCGACTTCGGTGGCCGGCAGCAGGCCCGCCGGGGGGAGCTGGTGGACGCTCTCGGGTTTCCCGGCATCGTGGCCGAGGGCCCCGACGGCGCTGTCGGTCTCCTCACCTACCACCTGGACGGCGACAGCGCCGAGATCGTCTACCTGGAGGCGGCAGCCAGGCTCGCGGGAGTCGGGACAGCCCTGCTCGACGCCTTCGTCGAGCTCGCCGGCCCGCGCCTGGTGTGGGTCGTGACCACGAACGACAACCTCGACGCCCTGCGCTTCTATCAGCGCCGGGGCTTCGCCATAAGCGCGGTCAGGCTGGGCGCAGTCGACGGGGCCCGGACCACGCTCAAGCCCACCATCCCACCCACGGGCGCCCACGGCATCCCCTTCCGAGACGAGATCGAGCTGACGCTCCGGCCTCGCTGAATCGGCTGGACCCCCGGGACGTCGGGGCGCCCAGGCGCACGCTGAAGACGTGTACTTCCGTCTCGCCCTCGGCCTTGCGGACTCCAATGGGGCTCGTGACGAGCTCGTGCACCAAATCGAGACCGAGATCGAAGCGCACGACGCACAGAGGCCCAGTCCCTCGACCGGGGGGGCTACCGCCTGACGATCTCGGGATGCGTCACGGGCCGTGCCCTGGGCGTTCGACCCGTGAGCGTCGGTGGGGATAGGACCGCGGCGGTGGCGGGTGGGCCGGCCACCCACGGCTCAGCCGGTCGACTATCGCGGGCCGAGAACACAGGTGAGTGGCCGGGGGGAATCGCACCCCCCGGCTCTCTCAGGACCGGACGTGACAGTCTCCCGTCATCCGGCCCCCGCAGTCCGGCCGGCGGTGGATGCGATGAGGTGCCAGTGGGCGAAGAGTCGCGGCTCCCGCTTGCGGACCCCGTTGAGGAAGGCCCAGGTTTGGAAGGGCCGTCCCCGCAGTCGTTTGAACTTTTCCATCGCCCATCGATAGAGGTGCTCGTCGATGCGCTTGGAGAGGAAGTACAACTCGGAGCGGTAGAAGGCTCCGTAGTAGTTGATCCAGCCTCGCACGTGAGGATTGATGTCCTCAGCGATGCCGGACAGGTCCATGCCAGTGCGACGGTTGAGGTGCCAGTCCCGGATCTGCTTGCCTTTCGCCTTCTTCGCCTGGTTGCTCATGGCGGGTGAGAAGCTCACAAAGAAGCCCCTCTTGCCATGGGCGCGGCGAGGCCGGAAGGTGTAGCCGAGGAAGTCGAAGCTGGTGTGCTCCGCATCTCCTCGGCGGTGCGTGTCTTTGCAGTACACGACCTTGGTCTTCTCGGGGCGCAGTTCGAGGCCCAAGGGCCAGAACCGCTCGGCGATAGCAGCCCACAGTGTTCGGGCCTGACGCTCAGTGGTGCAGTGGACAACCACGTCATCCGCATAGCGTTCGAAGGGACAGCCGGGGAATTCCCGGTCTATCCACCGATCGAACGCGTAGTGCATGAACAGGTTGGCCAGCAGGGGCGAGATCGGTGACCCTTGCGGGGTTCCCTTCTCTCGAGCGACGAGGGTCCCGTCCGGCATCTGCATGGGGGCTGTAAGCCACCTCTGGATGTAGAGCAGGACCCACCGTTCCTGGGTGTGATGAGCGACCGCTTTGAGCAGCAGATCGTGGGGGACGCTGTCGAAGAAGGCCCTCGTGGGCGGAACGCCCAGGGCGATAGCCGTAGCTGTCCGGGTGGAAGATCGGCTCCAGCTTCTCTTCCAGCAGCATGGCTGCTGCGGTCTGGGCTACCCGGTCGGCCGTGTTCGGCACCCCGAGAACCCTGACCCCCGCCCCGTGATCCTTCGGTATCTCCACCGCCCGCACCGGCCCCGGCATGTACGAGCCCGAAGACATCCGGTTCCACAACTTGTAGAGATTGTTCCTCTCGCTGCGGCCGAACTCGGCGATGCTGACGGTGTCCACGCCCGGAGCCCCCTGGTTGGCCCGGACCTTCTCCCACGCCTCGTAGACGAGGCGTTTGGGGATCTCAAACGACTTCACCTTCGGCTTGGGTTGCTTCTTCGGCTCCTCCCCCGCAGGGTTGGCCTCGGTGCGACCCTGGTCTGCACGGCCCCTTTGCTCCGGCCCCATTACAGGACCTTCAACGCTCATACGGGCCGTCCCGCCCCTGTGCCCCGCATCGGTACTCTCCCCCTCCGCGGTTTCCGCCGCTTGGAGTTCTCCCTCTCGCCGGCCGGATGGCTGCACAAGCCCAAGTGAACGGCCGAGTCGGTATCGGGACGACAGGTTCTCCTGTTCCATGCCAGCGCCTGCGACGAGCTCACGCCACCTTTACACCGGGCACCGCCAGGACGGCACGCAGGCCGCCTCCTGGCTGAGGGCATGCGCGCCGCGCACGCCTTTATCCCAGGAACGAATTCCGATCCCTGGTTTTGATGCCATCTGACATTTCGATGCGTCAGCAGTGGTTCACACACGTTCGTCTTCTCGTCGCTCACCTGACCCGCTCACGACGGGCCTTTTCCGCAACGCTCAAGACCCCGGCTCTTGACCGAAGCCCCTTGCGGTGGTTTGGACTCTCCGCCTGCACGGCGAGTCCAAAGGGCCAACCTTCATCACTGGCACAGCACGGTCATGCTGGCGACCTTCTACATCGCCACCACTCTCCTTTCAGGACACACAAACTCGTTGCCCTCGGGGTCGGAGAGCACGACCCATGGCTGCTCACCCTGTCCAACGTCGGCCCGTCGGGCGCCTAGGCCGAGCAGTCGGTCGACCTCGGCGTTGCGGTCGTCGGGGCGAAAGTCGAGGTGCAGACGGTTCTTGCCTGCTTTGGGCTCGGGGACGGGGACAAAGATCAGGCCGGGAAGACGATCCGGGGCCGCCCGGATCTCGTACTCCTGGGCTGCGTCGTTGACCACGACCCACCCCAGGGCGGCCGCCCACCACCGCCCCAGGTCGACGGGACTGGCCGCGTCGATGACCGTCTGCTCCCACTCCAGGCCCATCCGGTGAGCATAAGGGTGGCATCGGGCGGTGCTCGCCCACCGCACCCCTCCCGGCGCCGTAGGCGCCCGTAGTCAGTGAGCGAAGTGCTCGAGCAGGCGGGCGGCGTATTCACGCTCCCACCCCTCTCCGGGCTGGGAGGCCACGAAGTCCTTGTCGAGCTGGACGAGCATGTAGACAAGCTCGCTCTTCACCGGCGCCCGACCGAGGAGCTCAGGCAGCTCGGAGAGCCTCGTGAGCCAGTCCGCGTACCACGAGGCCCAATCGTCGTCCGAGCCGTCCGTGATCCGATAGACCCGATGGTGCGTCTCCGCCGCCTCGTGGAGCAGGGCGGCCACAGCTTCGACATCCGAGTCGCGTCCCATACCCGCAAGCTAGGCGGGCTGAGCAGGCCGACGGAGTCAGACGGGCTCGGCCGCGAGCATGGAGCCGAGGCGGAGGAGCTGGGGCGTGGCTCCCCCCAAGGTCAGCTCCAGCTGCTTGGCCCACAGGAAGTAGCGGTGCAGCGGGTAGTCCCGGTCTACTCCGATGCCACCGTGGAGGTGCTGAGCGGCGTGGACCACTCGCTGTCCACCCTCGGCCGCCCAGAACTTGGCCACCGCCACCGCCTCGGCCGCGGGTAGGCCGGCGGAAAGGCGCCAGGCCGCCTGCAGACCGGTGAGGCGGATGGCCTCGGTGTCGATGTAGGCGTCGGCCGCCCGCTGGCTGACGGCCTGGAAGGTGGCGATGGGCCGGTCGAACTGCTCCCGTGTCTTGGTGTACTCGGCCGTGAGGCGAAGGGCCTCCTGGCACACGCCGCACATGACCGCGCAGGTCGCGGCGGTGGCCGCTTCCACCACCCAGGCAACGATGCCGGCCCCGCCCGCCGGGTCCCCGAGCACGTCCCGGTCGGCGACCTCGGCCCCGGCGAGCTCGAGACGGGCCTCGGGGATGCCGCTGGTCGTGTCCTGCCGCTCGACGTTCACGCCCTGGGCGCCGGTGTCCAGGAGGAAGACGCCGATGTTGTCCTCCTCGGTTCGGGCGGGTACCAGCACCCGCCCGGCCGCCAGCCCGGCCGGCACGCACACCTTGACCCCGTCCAGACGCCAGCCGCCGGCCTGGCGCCGGGCCGTGGTCGTCGGTTGGGAAGGGCCGGTCCCCAGCTCGACCAGGGCGGCGGTCAGGATCAGCTCGCCGGCGGCGACGCCAGGCAGCATCCGCCGGCGCTGGTCGTCGCTGCCGAAGCGGGCGATGGGCAACGCCCCCATCACCACCGTCGGAAGCACGGGGACGGGGGCGGCGGTGCGGCCCACCTGCTCCAGCACCCGGTAGAGCTCGATGAAGCCCAGGCCCGCCCCTCCCACCTCCTCGGGCAGCGCCAGGCCCAGGAGTCCGGCCTTGGCCAGCTCGGCCCACGTGCGCTCGTCGTAGGGGGCCGCCCCCTGCTCGAGCTCCTTGAGGCGGTCCTGGGTGACCTGCCCCTCCAGGATCTGGCGGGCCAGGTCCCCCGCCGCCTCCGCTTCCTCGCTGAACGAGAAGTCCATCGCCTAGACCCGGCCCCCTGCCTCGGGCCCTCTCACCGGCTGGGCATGGGCATGCCCAGGCCGAACACGCCGATCAGGTCGCGCTGGATCTCGTTGGTGCCGCCCCCGAAGGTAAGGATGAGCAGGCTCCGGTACATGCGCTCCAGGCGGGCCTTGAGCACGGCGTCGGGGGCTCCCTCCTTGAGGTAGCCGGGCTGGCCCACGATCTCGAAGAGGAGGCGGAAGGCCTCCAGGTAGAACTCGGTGCCGAACACCTTGATGGTGCTGGCGTCGGCCACGTCCAGCGTTCCCTTGGTTGCGCTCCAGGCCACCTTCCAGTTGATGAGCTTGAGGAACTCCAGGCGGGCGTGGACCCGGGCCAGGCTGATCTGGACCCACTCCTGGTCGACCACGCGGCGCCCGTCCACGAGCTTGGTCTCCTGGGCCCAGCGCCGGGCCTCGGCCAGGGTGCGCTCGATGATCCCGGGCGAGCACAGGGTGACCCGCTCGCGGTTGAGCTGGCTGGTGATGAGGCGCCAGCCCTCGTTCTCGCCACCGACCAGGCTGGACGCGGGGACGCGCACGTCCTCGTAGAAGGTCTGGTTGATGTTGTGCTCGGAGAGCAGGTGCATGGGCACGACGCTCACCCCGGGCGTGTCCATGGGCACGACGACAGGGAGATGCCCTTGTGCTTCTTGGCCTCGGGGTTGGTCCGGACGGCCAGCCACACGTAGTCGGCGTCGCCGGCCAGGCTGGTGAACATCTTCTGGCCGTTGATGACGTACTCGTCCCCGTCACGCACGGCCCGCGTCTTCAGCGCAGCCAGGTCGGTGCCGGCCCCAGGCTCGCTGTAGCCGATACAGAAGTGGATCTCCCCCTTCAGGATGCGGGGCAGGAAGAAGTCCTTCTGCGCTTCCGTCCCGAACTCCATGATGGTGGGGCCCACGGTGTTGATCGTGAGCATGGGGACGGGCGCCCCCGCCCGCATGGACTCGTCGAAGAACACGAACTGCTCCACCGCGGTGAAGCCCCGGCCGCCGTACTCCTTGGGCCAGCCCACGCCCAGCCAGCCGTCCTCGCCCATCTTCCTGACGATCTTCCTGTGCGCGGGCCCGACACCGTGGCTGTTGGCCAGCTGCTCCTCAACCTCGGGGGTGAGCAGCTCGGAGTAATAGGAGCGCAGCTCCTGGCGCAGGTCCTCCTGCTGGTCCGTGTAACCGATGTGCACCGGGGCCTCCCGTCGTGCGGGGCACGCAGTGAAACACGTTATAGTCAGCGACCGATCGCTGTCATGTCCGGACGCGGGCACGTCCGGCCGCGGCTATGGAGGGAACGTGGAGCTGAGCGAGGTCGATCTCGTCAATCGGGACACCTACGTCCAAGGCATCCCCCACGAGATGTTCGAGGTGCTCAGGCACGAGGCTCCCGTCTTCTGGCACGAGGAGGCCGACGGGCGGGGCTTCTGGGCCGTTACCCGCTACCAGGACGTCGTCGCCGTCAACCGCGACAACGAGCTCTACTCGTCGGCTCGGGGCAGCGCCCTCATCATGGACCAGCCCGAGGACATGCTGGCCCAGCAACGGCTGATGATGCTGAACATGGACCCGCCCATGCACACGCGCTACCGCCTGCTCGTGAACAAGGGCTTCACACCTCGCACCGTCGGCCACCTGGACGAGCGCATCCGGGAGCTGACCAACGACATCATCGACCGGGTGTCGGAGAAGGGGTCGTGCGACTTCGTGGTGGACATCGCCGCCGAGCTGCCCCTCCAGGTCATCGCCGAGGTCATGGGGGTGCCCTTGGAGGACCGCCACAAGGTGTTCGACTGGAGCAACCGCATGATCGGGGCCGAGGATCCCGAGTACGCAGTGGCGCCCGAGGCGGCCATGGAGGCCTCCATGGAGCTCTACGCCTACGCCAACCGGCTGGCCGCGGAGAAGCGGGCCAGCCCCAGCGACGACATCATCAGCGTCCTGCTCCATGCCGAGGTGGACGGCGAGAGCCTGTCCGAGCTCGAGTTCGACCTGTTCTTCCTCCTCCTGTCGGTGGCCGGCAACGAGACGACCCGCAACCTCATCTCCCACGGCATGCTGGCCCTGATCGAGCATCCCGACCAGAGGGCCAGGCTCCTGCGGGACCCGTCCCTTCTCCCGGGCGCGGTGGAGGAGATGCTGCGCTTCGGGACGCCGGTCATGCACTTCCGGCGCACGGCCTCGCGGGACACCGAGATCGCGGGCCAGCCCGTGGCCGAGGGCGACAAGGTCGTGATCTGGTACGTCTCGGCCAACCGGGACGAGAATGTCTTCCCCGATCCCCACCGCTTCGACGTCGAGCGCTCGCCCAACGAGCACGTGGCCTTCGGCGGTGGCGGCCCCCACTTCTGCCTGGGCGCCAACCTGGCCCGTATGGAGATCCGGGCCCTGTTCGATGCGGTGCTCCGGCGCCTGCCGGACATGGAGCTGGCCGGGCCGGTCGAGCGCCTGCGCTCCAACTTCATCAACGGAATCAAGCACATGCCCGTGTCCTTCACCCCCGCCCCGGCCCGGCGCTGAGGGCAACAGTCACCGCCACCGGGAACAGGGAGACTGGAGCCCGTGAAGCTCGGCCTGCACATCGGCTACTGGGGCGCCGCACCACCGCCCCGGGCCGCGGAGATGGTGGCCGAGGCCGAGGCCCTGGGGTTCGACTCGGTCTGGACGGCGGAGTCGTGGGGGTCCGACGCCTTCACCCCTCTGGCCTGGTGGGGATCGCAGACGACCCGCATCAGGCTGGGCACAGACCTGGTGCAGCTGTCGGCCCGCACGCCCACGGCCACGGCCATGGCCGCCCTCACCATGGACCACCTGAGCGCTGGGCGCTTCATCCTCGGCCTGGGGGTGTCGGGTCCCCAGGTCGTGGAGGGGTGGTACGGCCAGCCCTTCCCCAAGCCCCTGGCCCGGACCCGGGAGTACGTGGAGATCGTGCGCAAGGTGCTGGCCCGGGAGGAGCGGGTCGTCTCGTCCGGACCCCACTACCCGCTGCCCTTCCCGGGCGGCACCGGGCTGGGAAAGCCTCTGCGTTCCATCACCCACCCGCTGCGCCCCGACCTCCCCATCTACCTGGGGGCCGAGGGTCCCAAGAACGTGGCCCTGGCCGCCGAAGTGGCCGACGGCTGGTTCCCGATCTTCTACTCACCTCGCCACGACCGCCTCTACCGCGAGCCTTTGGCCCAGGGCTTCGCCCGCCCCGGGGCCCGACGCAAACCCGAGGAGTTCGAGGTCTGCCCCACCGTGAGCGTGGTGGTGGACGACGACGTGGAGCGGGCCGCCGACGCCATGCGCCCCATGCTCGCCCTCTACATCGGGGGCATGGGCGCCCGCGAGGTGAACTTCCACTTCGACGTGTTCTGCCGCATGGGCTACGAGGCCGAGGCCGGCAGGATCCAGCAGCTGTACCTGGACGGGCGCAAGGACGAGGCGGCGGCGGCGGTGCCCACCTCCATGGTGGAGGAGATCTGCCTGGTCGGTCCCCGGGAGAAGATCCGCGACGACCTGAGCGCCTGGGACGAGTCGGTGGTCACGACCATGCTGCTGGGGGCCTCGATCGACACCATGCGTCTGATGGCCGAACTGGTCCTCTGACCGGTGCGTCTGGCCACCTTCTCAACCGGCGACGGCCACCACCTCGGCGTGGTCCAGGGGGACGAGGTGGCCGACGTCACCGCGGCCGACGGCAGGCTGGGTCCTGATCTCGGCGCCGTGCTGCAAGCCGGGCTGCTGGCCGAGGTGGCCGGCGCCGCGGTCCGGGCGCCCCGTCTCCCGCGGGCCGGGATCGCCCTGGCCGCCCCCGTGCTGCGCCCGCCCAAGTTCCTGGCCATAGGGCTGAACTACGCCAAGCACGTGGAGGAGTCGGGGGCCGAGGTCCCCGCCCACCAGCTGTGGTTCAACAAGCAGTCGACCTGCGTCATCGGCTCCGGGGCCCCCGTCCACGTCCCCAAGGCGTCGAGCGTGGTCGACTACGAAGGGGAGCTGGCGTTCGTGGTCGGGCGTCGCTGCCGGCACGTCCCCGCCGGTCGGGCCCCGGAGGCCATCGCCGGCTACACCATCTGCAACGACGTGAGCGTGCGTGACTGGCAATTCCGCACTCCGACCATGACCATGGGCAAGTCCTTCGACACCCACGGCCCGCTCGGTCCCTGGGTGGTCACCCCCGACGAGCTCGGCGACCCCCACCGTTTGGGCCTGCGGACATGGGTGAACGGCGAGCTGCGCCAGGACGGCTGCACCGACGACCTCATCTACAACTGCTTCGACATGGTCGAGCACCTCTCCACCGCGTTCACGCTGGAACCGGGCGACGTCATCTCCACCGGCACCCCCGCCGGCGTCGGCATCGCCATGAAGCCGCCTCGCCTGCTCAAGTCCGGCGACCTGGTCCGCATCGAGATCGAGGGCATCGGCGCCCTGGAGAACCCGGTGATCGACGAGCCCGACGGCACCGCCACGGGAGAGGGCTGAGGCCGGGCCCGCGGCCACCGGGCATCCCATTTGTCGGGTGCACAGCTCCGTGGCCATCATGAGTGGGTGGAGTCGCCCCGTGGTTTGATCGTCGGTGCTGGTGCGCTCGTCGCCGTGCAGGTGGCCCACGCGGCAGTCCCCGGCCCCAGCGAGGTCACAGGCTCGCTGCTGGGTCCCATAGTCGGGCTGGGCCTGCTCATCTCCTCCATCGCCGCCCTGGTCGGGGCGGCCCAGGGCCGGGAGTGGACTCGGCCCGTGCTGCGGACGACGGGGGCCGTCGTGGCCGCGGGCTTCCTCCTCTACCACGCCATCCCGGTCAAGACTCCGCTCAACTACCCGTACTGGGGCGACGCCACCGCCAACGTGTGGCAGTGGGCTCCCGTGCTGGCGGCCATGGCCATCGGGGCGTGGTGCACGCGGCTGGCCCGGCCCGCCCCGGCCGTGGTGATGGCCGAGCCCTGAGCCGTGCCCGCTACAGCAGCCCGGCGATGACCTCGGCCTGGGCCCCGGCCGAGCCCCACTGGGTGTCGAGGACCCAGGCCCGCTTGAGGTAGAGGTGGACGTCCACCTCCCAGGTGAAGCCCATGCCCCCGTGCACCTGGAGGCAGGCCTTGCCGTTCTCGGTCGCGGCGTCCCCGGCCACGGCCTTGGCCCCGGCCACGGCCCGGCGCACGTCTCCCACCTCGGGATGGTCCAGGGTGGCGGCCGCGGCGTAGACCGAGGCCCGGGCCACCTCGGTCCGCACGAGCATGTCGGCCAGCACGTGCTTCACGGCCTGAAAGGACCCGATGGGCCGGTCGAACTGACGCCGCTCCTTGGCGTAGGCCACACCCAGGTCGGTTACCGCCCGGGCGATGCCCGCCAGCGCGGCCGCGGTCAGGGCCGCGGCCTCCAGCCGCCATCGGGCCGAGACGTCGGGCCCGGCCAGCGCCCGGGTGGCGGGCACAGCGGCAAGGCGGTGGACGGGGACGAGGGGATCCAGAGGGGGGGCCAGGGGCTGGGCCGCGGCCCGCAGCTCCCCGGCCTCGACCACCCCGGCGCCGTCGGCGTCGAGGACCACCACCTCGTCGAGGGCGTCGAGGTGCTCCACCACGAGGGGACCGGGCCCCACCTCCAGCACCCCCACCACCCGGTCGCCCTCGGCTGCCCCGGCCACTGCGCCGGCCACCACGTGGCTGGCCACCAGGGGCCCGGGTACCAGGGCCCGACCCAGCTCCTCGAAGACGAGGGCGGCCTCGGCCATCCCCAGGCCGGCGCCGCCCTCGGCCTCCGGCAGGCGCAGGGCGAAGACCCCCGCTTGGGCCAGCTCCCGCCACCGGGCCCGTTCCACACCGGCGGTCGACGCCAGCTCGCGCACGGCCGCCATCGGGAAGCGGCCCTGCAGCAGCTTGCGCACGCCTTCCTGCAGATCCTCCTGGTCCGAGGTGAGGTCGAAGTCCACCGGCTCAGGCCGTGATCCCGCCGTCCATGCTCAGGACCGAGCCGGTGACGTAGCGGGCCTCGTCGGAGGCGACGAAGGCGATGAGGCCGGCCACCTCCTCGGGCCGGCCGAAGCCCATGGGCGACATGATTCGGGCCAGCAGGGCGGGAGAGGCGCCCTCGGGCAGGGCGAACTGGGCGTGCATGGGCGTGTCGATGCCTCCCGGGGCGACGGCGTTGATCCGTACACCCCGCTCGAGGTACTCACAGGCCAGGGCCCGGGTGAGGGCGATGACCCCGCCCTTGGACGCGCAGTAGGCGGCGCTGTAGGGCTGGCCCTTGATCCCCGCGTTGGAAGCGGCGTTGACGATGTTCCCCGACCTCTCGAGCAGGTAGGGCAGCGTGGCCTGGCACATGAGGAATGTGCCCGTCAGGTTGACGGCCAGGATGCGGTCCCAGCCGTCGAGGGTCTGGTCCACGGTGTGGGCGAACATCCCGATCCCGGCGATGTTGCACACCGCATCCGGAGGGCCCAGGTTCCCGACCAAGGCCTCGACCGAGGCCAGGACCGAGACGGGATCGGAGACGTCGCAGGCGAAGGCCCGCCCCTGCCCACCCTCCTCGCAGGTCCGGGCCGCGGTCTTGGCCGCGGCGTCTTCGGCCAGATCGAGGCAGGCCACCGCCGCTCCCTCAGAGGCCAGGCGCAGAGCGGTGGCCCGGCCGATGCCCGACCCCGCGCCGGTGACGACCGCGACCTTGCCCGTGAAGCGTCCCATGCCTGGCGCCGGCTACCCGCCGGCGTAGCGCTCCTTGAGCTTGTGCTTGAGGATCTTGCCGCTGGCGTTGCGAGGCACGGACTCCACCAGCTCCAGCCTCTCAGGGACGGCCTGGACCCTGAGGCCCTTCCCCCGGAGGAACTCCTGCACCTCGCCGAGGCCCAGGGGCTCACTTCCCTCCTTCACCGCGACCACGGCGCAGCAGCGCTCACCGCTGGAGGGGTCGGGCAGGCCGATGACGGCCACGTCGGCCACCTTGGGGTGCAGGTAGAGCAGGTCCTCCACCTCCTTGGCGCTGATGTTCTCGCCCTTGCGGATGATGACGTCCTTGAGGCGCCCGGTGATGGTGACGTATCCCTGGGCGTCGATCACGCCCAGGTCGCCCGTGCGGAAGTAGCCCTCCTCGTCGAAGGCGTCGGCATCCAGGGCCTTGTCCAGATAGCCCTGCATGAGCTGGGGGGCCCGGGCCCGCAGCTCGCCCTCCTGGCCCGGGCCCGCGGGCACGCCCTCCAGGGTGACGACCCGGAGCTGCACACCGGGCATGGGCCGCCCCTCGGTGCCGGCCAGCTTCTCGTCGGGGTCGTCCTGGCGGGCCATGGTGAGGATGGGCACCTCCGTGAGCCCCCACCCCGACACGATCCCCACCCCGCCCAGCTCGTCCTTGACCTCGTAGTGGAGCCGGGGGGGCTTGGGCGCCCCGCCCCCGGGGCAGTTGCGCAGGTGGGGGAAGATGCGCTCACCCGGGTTCTTGCGCTGGGCCGCCAGGTAGGCCTGGTGGAAGAGGGTGCCCGATCCCGCCATGGTCACCCGCTCCCGGCGCAGCACCTCCACGGTGCGGACGGGGTCGAACATCTCGATGATGATGTTGGCCCCGCCGGTCAGCAGGCTGGAGCACAGCCAGATGGGCCCGGCGACGTGGGTGACGGGAAAGGCCAGGGCGCCCCTGTCGTCGGGCCCGAAGTCCAGGCACTCGACCATGCCCCGGGCCGCGGCCAGGATCGAGGCGTCGGTGTGCTGGGCCCCCTTGGGGTCGGCCGTCGTGCCCGAGGTGTAGAACAGCCAGCGCACAGGGGCGTCACCGCCCCGGGCAGGGGCGGGAGGGGGCGGAAGGGCGCCGGGGTCGCCTTCCGGAAGGGCCCGGTCGCACACCAGCACCTCCAGCCCGGCCCCGTTGGCCCCGGCCACGGAGGCGGCCATGGCCCGGTAGTCGAAGTTGCGCCACCGCGAGGGCACGATGAGCACCTCCACACCGGCCTGGGCGGCGATGAAGCCGACCTCCCGCTCCCGGTAGATGGGGATGATCGGGTTCTGCACGGCCGAGAGGCGGGACAGGGCCGCGGCCAGGATGAGGGACTCGTGCCACGTGGGCAGCATCCAGGACACGACCTGTCCGGCGCCGATGCCCCCGGCGGCCAGGCCGGCCGCGGCCCGCTCGGCGGCCGCCTGGTACTCCCCGAAGGTGATGCGCCGGCCGTCCTCGTCGACCGTCATCTCCCTGTCGGGAGTGGCCGAGGCCCTCCTCTCGACCAGCTCCCAGAGGGTCTCGGCCTCGAGGAGGTTCACCACAGGCGGTCGGTGTAGGTGTCGGTGCCCACGACGGTGGGCACGAACGGCGAGCTGAAGACCACGCGGCCCACCCCCGCCTTCTCCAGGGCGGCGCCGTGGTCGGCCATGGTCTCGGGCCAGGCCTCGGCCGGGTCCCGGTCCATGAAGTACAGCTGCAAGAAGCGCTCCTCGGCCGCCTCGCTGCGGGGCACGTCGTCGGGGGCGTCGCCCAGCAGCGGGAGGGGGGAGAAGGTGAGGCAGAGCGAGACGGGAGAGCCCGGGCCCATGAGGCCGGGCAGCACCTCGTCCCGGTGCCTGGTCTGGGCCGATGCGGCATCGACCCCGGGGGCACGCTCGCCCACCACCACGGCCAGCCCCGGGTAGTCGTGGTCCAGGGCCAGCTCGGCCGACACGCCGTCCTCGTCCCGCTGGGCCCCCCACTCGTAGCGGTAGAGCATGGTGTGGATGTGGTCCCGCTCCAGGAACATGCGCCCGTTGGCGTGCAGCCAGTTGACCTGGTCGACGGCCCAGCGGTTCCAGTCGCCGTGAAGGCCGGCCAGGATCCAGTAGAGGGCGAGGTAGGAGCCCACCATGGGATCGGGCGTGATGGGGTTGGGACCCGGGGGCTGGCGGAGCTCCTTGAGCTCTCGCGTGGCGACGAAGCGGCGGCCGGCGAAGGTGCCGGCGCCGATCATGCAGCCGGCGTAGAAGTGGTCCCGCTCGTACCAGCGGTTGTACTCGACCTCGTGGCCCCGGTGGGGCTCGACCAGGGTGAAGAGGATGGTCCCCAGCTTGATCCCGTATTCCTTCACGTCCGCCCTCCCAATCTCCAACCTCAGAAGGTGAGCACGCCCCGGGCCAGCTTGCCGTCGTGCATGTCGGCCACCACCGCGTCGAAGCCCTCCAGGGGCTCGGTGCGGGACACCAGCTCGTCCAGCATCAGCCTGCCGTCCAGGTAGAGCCCGACCAGCAGCGGTATGTCGTGGCGGGGCCGGGACGACCCGTAGCGGCACCCGATGAGGCCGCGGTCGACGTGGGTGAGGTGGGTCACCCGCACCGGGACCTCGGCCGTCGGCGCAGGCACACCCACGGCCACACAGGTGCCTCCCCAGTCGAGCACCTCGAGCGCCGAGGCCAGGACCTTCTCGCTGCCCACGCACTCGAAGGCCCAGTCCACCCCCGAGGTGGCCATTCCCCCGCCTTCTCCCCCGCCCGTGGGCAGCAGCTCACGGATGGCCGCCACCGGGTCGGTACGGGAGGCGTCCACGAACTCCGTCGCACCGAAGGCTCGGGCCAGGCTCTCCTTGGACGCCACCGAGTCGACGGCCACGATCCGGGAGGCGCTGGCCAGGCGCAGGCCCTGGATGACGTTGAGCCCCACGCCCCCCACGCCGAAGACGGCGGCCGTGTCGCCCGGGTCGACCCGGGCCCGGTTGAGCACGGCACCGACCCCGGTGAGCACTCCGCAGGCGATGAGGCAGGCCGACTCCAGGGGAACGTCCTTGCTGATGGGGACGGCCTGCACCTGTTGCACGACTGTGCGCTCGGCGAAGGACGACGTGGCCGCGAAGTTGTAGGCGGGGTCACCCCTGAAGGTGAAGGGCTGGGAGACGTTGCCCATCGAGCGGCGGCACCAGGCCGGCCTTCCTGTGTTGCACCAACGGCACATCCCGCAGCTGGCCAGCGTCGACACCACCACGTGGTCCCCCGGCTTCACCATGGTGACGGCCGAGCCCACCTCCTCCACCACGCCCGCGCCCTCGTGCCCCAGCACCGAGGGCGAGGGCCAGGGGATGGTGCCGTCGACCACGCTGAGGTCGCTGTGGCAGACGCCGGCGGCGATGGTGCGGACCACCACCTCCGTCGTCCCAGGGTCCCGCAGGCCGAGCTCGTCGGTGAGCTCCGCCTTGTCCCCCGTGTAGACGATGCCCCGCACGGCGCGGCCTCCCGAGATCCACCTCGCAGGATCGCCCCGTCGACCTCGGGGGCGAATCTGACAGTATGTCAGCGACTCTAACAGGGCGACCTCGGAGGGGCACCATGGCCATGCTCACCCTGCGCTTCGATCTGCGCACTCCCCCGTTCGCGACCACGTCGCCGGCCGCCCAGTACGCGGCCTGCCTGGACATGTGCGAGTGGGCCGACGAGCGCGGCTTCACCAGCGCCGTCATCTCCGAGCACCACGGCATCGACGACGGCTACCTGCCCGCCCCGCTGGTGCTGGCGGGGGCGATCCTGGGACGGACCCGCCGTCTCATGGTCAACGTGGCCGCCGTGCTCGTGCCCCTGCACGACCCCGTGCGCCTGGCCGAGCAGGTCGCCGTCCTCGATCTGGCCAGCGGCGGCCGCTTCAGCATGGTGGCGGGAATGGGGTACCGGCCCGAGGAGTTCGACATGGCCGGCGTGGACTACCGCAGCCGGGCCCGTCTGCTGGAGGAGCACCTCGACGTCATGAGGCGGGCCTGGACGGGCGAACCCTTCGAGTGGCAAGGGCGGACCTGCCTGGTGACCCCCGCCCCCGCCACCAGGCCCCATCCCCCCGTCCTGGTGGGCGGCTCCACCGAACAGGCGGCGCGCCGGGCCGCCCGTCTGCGCCTCCCCTTCATGCCCGCCATCGGCGACCCCGCCCTGGCCGAGACCTACCGGGAGGCGTGCGCCGAGGAAGGCTTCCAGGAGGGCTGGGTCCTGCTCCCGGCCGGACCCGGCTTCGTCCATGTGACCGAGGACCCCGAGCGGGACTGGGAGCGCATCGCCCCCTTCGCACTCCACGAGGCCACCACCTACGCCCAGTGGCAGACGCCCGGACAGCGCTCCCAGGTTCACACCGAGGCGACTACGGCCGACGAGCTGCGCAAGAGCGGCGTGTACGCCGTCGTGACCCCCGACGAGTGCGTCGAGATGGCGTCGGCCATGGGCCCGGGTGGCAACCTCCTGTTCCATCCGCTCATGGGGGGCATGCCCCCGGCGCTGGGATGGGAGAGCCTCGAGCTGCTGGCGGCCAAGGTCCTCCCCCGGCTCGGGTGACGGCGCCCGGCGGCCTCGGCCGGGGCCGGCCTCAGCCCCAGGGCGGGGCTCAGCCCGGGGGCGGGGCCTGCCTGGCCCGCTCCCGCAGCTCGTACTTGAGGACCTTGCCGCTGGCGTTCAAGGGGAGGGAGTCGACCACCTCCACCCGCCTGGGGACCTTGTAGTTGGCCATGCGCTGGCGCGACCAGGCCATGACCTCGCCGGCGTCGACGGTCTGGCCGGGACGGGGGATCACGTAGGCCACCCCCACCTCTCCCATGCGGTCGTCGGGCACGCCGACCACCGCGGCCTGGGCCACCGCCGGGTGGCAGATGAGGGTGCTCTCGATCTCGGCCGGGTAGGCGTTGAAGCCGCCCACGATGAACATGTCCTTCTTGCGGTCGGTGATGCGGAGGTAGCCCCGCTCGTCCATGGTGCCTATGTCGCCCGTGTGAAGCCAGCCCTGGGCGTCGATGGCGCCCGCCGTCCCCTCCGGGTCCTCGAAGTAGCCCCCGGTCACGTTGTAGCCCCGCACCACGATCTCCCCCGGGTCGCCTCTGGAGAGCTCCGTGCCCTCGTCGTCCACGACCTTGACCTCGACGTCGGGTATGGCTCGCCCCGACGTCGCCGCGATCGTCTCGGGGTCGTCGTCGGGCCGGCAGGCGCTCACCGTGCCCGTGGCCTCGGTCAACCCGTAGGCGGTGATCACGGTGCTGAAGGTCAGCTCCTCCCGCATGCGGCGCACGAGCTCCACCGGGACGGAGGCCGCGCCGGTGACGGCCAGGCGCAACGAGGACAGGTCGTAGCGGCTCCGGTCGGGGTGGTTGAGGATGGCGTGGTACAGCGTGGGCGGGCCCGGCAGCATGGTCACCCGTTCCTCCGCCACCCGGGCCAGCACCGCGTCGACGTCGAAGACGGCTTGGGGCAGGGTCGTGGCCCCCCGCATGAGGGCGGCCAAAAAGCCGGCCTTGTAGCCGAAGGTGTGGAAGAAGGGGTTGACCACGAGATAGCGGTCGCCCTCTTCCAGGCCCACGATGGAGCTCCAGTCGGCGAAGACGCGCAGGCTCTGGGAGTGGGTGGCGGTGACGCCCTTGGGGCGGCCCGTGGTGCCCGAGGTGAAGATGATGTCGGAGAGGTCCTGGCCGTCCACCGACCTCGCCCGCTCGTAGGCCGCGCCGGGCGGCACCGGCTCGCCTCCGGCCAGGTGCTCCTCCCA
>VAXP01000111.1:72865-79557 GCA_005884125.1 Actinomycetota bacterium
TAGTCGAGGCCGAGGAACCCCGACACGGTGAACAGGACCCTGGCCCCGCTCTTGGCCAGCACGTAGCCCGCCTCCGGGCCCTTGAACCGGGTGTTGATGGGGACGAGGGCAGCCCCGGCGCCGACGACGCCCAGGGCCGCCAGCACCCACTCGTGGATGTTGGGCGCCCAGATGGCGGCCCGGTCGCCGGGCTCGATTCCAGCGGCCATGGCGGCCCGCACCGCGTCCCGGGCTGCCCGGTCGAGCTCGGTGAAGCTCAGCCTGGTCTGGCCGTCGACCAGCGCCTCCCGGTCACCGAAGCGGGCGGCCGAGGCCTCGACCAGCCTCGGGATGGTCCCCCACTCCAGGTCGCCGCGGCCGCCGGTCAACGCCACGGCCCCCTCATGGCATGGACACCCCGCCGTTGGGCCGGACGATCTGGCCGGTGAGGAAGCTGGACGCGTCCGAAGCGAGGTAGAGCACGGCGTGGGCGATGTCCTCCGGCTCTCCCATGCGTCCGAGCGGCGTCATGCGCGCCATCTGTTCGCTGGCCGCTTGCAGGGTCGCCGGGTCCCCACCGGGGCCGGCGATGAACCGGGCCAGCATGGGGGTCATGACGAGGCCGGGCGCCACCGCGTTGACCCGCACGCCGTTGCCGGCCAGCTCCACGGCCAGGGTCTTGGTCAGCTGGGCCACACCCGCCTTGGCTATGGCGTAGCAGACGATGCCCGCGGTGGGGACGTCGATGGCGCCGGACGCCATGTTGACGATGCTCCCCGAGCCCTGGTCGCGCATGACCCGGGCCGCGGCCTGGCAGCCGAAGAACACGCCCTTGAGGTTCACCGCCAGCACGCGGTCGAGGGTGGCCTCGTCGGTGTCGGCCACCGACGCGGCCTCGTGCATGATCCCGGCGATGTTGGCCATGACGTCCAGGCGTCCGAGCTCCTCCACCGCCCTGGCCACCAGGGCGTCCACCGCGGCGCCGTCCGACACGTCCAGCTCGGCCCCGAGGGCGGTGGCGCCCCCGCTCCCGATCTCGGCCGCGGCCGCCTCAGCCGAGGCGCCGTCCACGTCGGCGCACACCACCGCCGCCCCCGATTGGGCCAGGAGGCGGGCCGTGGCCCGGCCGATGCCGCTGCCTGCGCCGGTGACGACGGCGACCCTGCCATCGAGCCCAAAGGCCTCGGGGAGGGTCATCGCCTGCGCAGGCCGCGCCGGCGCCCGGCCGACTCGATGTGGCGGCCGTCGAGGAAGTCGATGTAGATGCCGTTCCCGAAGCGCACGGTGTAGCGGCGCCAGGCGAAGCCGTCGGCCACCTCGACCCGGCCCTTGGTCCCCTTGGGGACAGCGGGCAGGTCCACCACGGACACGACGGGGTCGCCGGGGCGGAGGACCAGCTCGGGGATGGGCTCTCCCGCCAGGGAGTGGGGGGGCCAGGCCATGGGCGTCCTAAGGGGTCACGGGGTCGTTGGAGATGCTGGCCCGGCGGGCCCCGTGGACGGCGGCGAGGAACCTTTCCACCGCCCCCACGGTGTGGGCGGTGCGGATGGACGGGAGGATCTCGAATGCGTGCTGGGCTCCGGGCAGCTCGGCGTAGGCCGTCGGGGAGGGCGAGCGCTGGCGGAGCAGCTCGACGAAGTGCCGGGCCTCGGCCACGGGCACGAGGGTGTCGTTGGCTCCGTGCACGACCAGGAACGGAGGAGCTTCGTCGCCGACCCGGTCCATGGGCGACGCCTTCTCCCAGGCCGACCGGTCCACCGCCAGCGGGACCTTCATGACCATGCGCTCCAACAGGCGCTTGCCCATCCCGGCCCCGAAGACGCCGTGGCGGTTGGTGAAGTCGTAGATGCCGTAGAAGGGCACGCACGCCGCCGTGGAGGTGTCCACCTCCTCGAACCCGGGTTGGTACTCGCGGTCGTTGGCGGTGAGGGCGGCCAGGGCGGCGAGGTGGCCGCCGGCCGACCCTCCGCTGACGACCACGAAGCTGGGGTCGCCCCCGTAGCCGGCCACGTGCTCTCGCACCCAGGCCAGGGCCCGCTTCACGTCCACGATGTGGTCGGGAAACGTGGCCCGGGGGCTGAGCCGGTAGTTGACGCCCACCGCCACCCAACCCCGGGAGGCGAGATGGAGCATGAGCGGGACACCCTGTTCACGCTTGTCACCTATGACCCACGCGCCACCGTGTATGTAGACGAACACGGGGCAACCCGTGGGGTGCGTCCGTGACCGGTACAGGTCGAGGCGGTGGGCGGTGATGCCGTCACCCGCGTAGTCGATGTCGCGGACCTTCTCGACCTCGCGGTCGGGGACCACGAACATGAGCAAGGGGAGGACCAGGCGGCGCCAGCGACGGGCGGCGTCGCCCTCCACGACCAGCTCGGGGTCCATGCTGGACCGGTAGCGGGGGCCCAGACCCCGTTCCAGCGCGGTCTCGAGCACGGCCTGGGACCGCGACGCCTGCACGGCCAGGCCCACCAGCCCGGCCCATGACACCAGGGTGATGCCGAGCCCGACCGCCCCCGCGCCACCGTCCAGCGCGCCCCTGTCGATGAAGACGGCCGTCGCGGCTGCCTCCCAAGCCAGGTGGTGGAGAGGCAGCTCGGACGTGAGCCAACCGGCGAAGAACACGGGCAGGGAGACCGGCTCCGAACGAGCCGGGCGGTAGGCGTTCAGCGTGAAGAGGGCACCGACCACGCTGCACACCAGGAAGAGCTCGGGAACGGTCACCGCCGTCCTGCCTTCACCTCCCGGGCCTCCTCCACCGGTCCCGCCGCGGGGGGCGCCTCCAGCTCTGGCGTGTCGCCCTCTCCCAGGTAGGCGGCCTGCACGACGGGGTCGGCCTGGATCTCCTCCGGCGTGCCCATGGCAATCTTGCGCCCGAAGTCGAGCACGTGGATGAGCCGGCACACGCGCATCACCAGCTCCACGTCGTGTTCGACCAGGAGGATCGCCAGCCCCTCCCCCGCCAGCTCGACCAGCAGCTCGCCGAAGGCCTCCGTCTCCTGGCTGTCCAGGCCCGAGCCGGGCTCGTCCAGGAGCAGGACGCGGGGCCGGCTGGCCAGGGCCCGGGCCAGCTCGACCAGGCGGGCCAGGCCGGTGGGAAGCGCGTCAACCCGCTCCTCGGCCACGTGGCGAACGCCGACGCGGTCGATCAAGGCCTCGGCGATCTGCGCCGGGTTGGAGCCGTCGCGGGACCACCGCTTGCGGATCTCCGCGGCCACCAGGACGTTCTCCCGACTAGTCAGGGACCCGAACACCTCCAGGCGCTGGAAGGTGCGGGCCAGGCCCATTCGGGCCCGCCGGTGGGTGCGGGCCCGAGTGATGTCCTTGCCGTCGAGGACCACCCGGCCCCCGTCGGGCTCCTGCAGCCCGGTGATCACGTTGAACAGGGTGGTCTTGCCCGCCCCGTTGGGGCCGATGAGGCCGGTGACGTGGCCGGCGTCGGCGCCCAGGTCGACGGTGTCGACGGCCATGAGGCCCCCGAAGCGCACCGAAACCCCCTCAACCGACAGGAGCGGCACGGCCATCCACCTCCCCCTTGGCGGGCGGGCTGGGGGCCAGGGTCGAGGCGAGCATCGGGGTCTGCTTCGACGCCCTCACCGGGACTCCTGCCGAGCGGCCGCGAACAGGCCGGGCAGCTCGCGCCTCTGCACCTTGTCCGTGCCCGTGCGGGGCAGCTCGTCCACGAAGCCCACCAGGCGAGGGACCTTGTAGTCGCTGAGGCGCTCCCCGGCCCAAGCCAGAAGCTCTTCCTCTCCCACCGAGAACCCCTCCTGGAGCACCACCGCCGCCACCGGCACCTCCCCCTTCACCTTGTCGGGGAGTCCGAACACGGCGGCCTCGCGCACAGCCGGGTGCTCGGCCAGGGCCTGCTCCACCTCGACGGCGAAGACCGAGTACCCGCCGTGCTTGATCACGTCCTTCTTGCGCCCGGCCAGCTCGAAGGTGCCCGGCACCCGCCGGCGAGCCAGGTCGCCGGTGCGCAGCCATCCGTCGGCGGTGATGGCCTCCCTGGTGGCCTCGTCGCGGGCGTGATAGCCCCGCATGAGTCCCGGGCCCTTCACCACCAGCTCGCCCACCCGCCCGATGGACACCTCGCGGCCGGCCTCGTCGACCACCCGGAACCGGTAGCCGGGCAGGGGAAAGCTCAGGTGGCCGGCGGCGGGCACCCCTGGGGGCATCACCCGCACCGCCACCCCGCCCCCCAGCTCGACCATGCCGTAGCCGTCGACGAAGGCGGCCTGGCCCACGGGTCCGACGAGGGGCAGGGTGGCCGCCGCGCCCATGCGCTGGAAGCGGCGGGCCAGGTCGTCGGGCATGGCGTCGGCCCCCGAGGCCCACAGGCGCACCGACGTCAGGTCGCGCCGCTCCGCCCCCGCCTCCAGCATCATCGTGTACATGGCGGGCACGCCGACGAACACGCCCGCCCGGCGTCTCTCTATGGCGTCGAGGCAGTCGTCGGGCCGGAACTTGGGCAGGAGGTAGACGGGTACCCCCATGCACGCCAGCATGAGCAGCATTGTGAAGCCGGCGACGTGGGCCACGGGCATGCCGCTGACGGCCTCGCCCGGGCGCAACCCGTCGGGGACGGCCGCGAAGACGTTGGCCGCGCCCAGCAGTGCGGCGTGGGACAGCTGGGCGCCCTTGGGCCGCCCCGTGGTACCCGACGTGTAGAACAGGGCGGCCACGTCGCCCGGGACCGCGGGGGCCGCATCCACGGGGTCGCCCTCCACCTCGGCCGGGTCGTGCACCACCAGGGTGGCACCCGAGTCCCGCACGACGTGCTCGATCTCCTCCCCGCTCATCCGGGGGTTGACGGGTACGGGCACGCCTCCCGACCGGCACACGGCCAGGGACAGCAGGAACAGGGGGTAGCCGTTGGCCGTGGCCACCACCACCCGGTCGCCGGACCCGATGCGAGCGCGGATCCCCCCGGCGAGACGGGAGACCCGGTCGGCCGCCTCCGCGTAGCCGAGAGAGCAGGTGCCGTCGGCCTGCTCAACCAGGCGGGCGTCCCCGTAGGCCGCGGCCAGGCGGGCCATGAGGGTCCCCAAGGTGAGGTCCCGGCCCCGGACGAGCTGGAGTCGAGCCAGCAACTGCACGCAGGTCACTGTAGGCCCGCAGCGGGAAGGACCGACCGGCTGGGCCCTAAGGTGAAGGCCCGGCGCGAGGCGCGCCGGGGGCGCGAGAGAAGGGTTTCCCGGTCATGGAGCGGCTCAGCGGTCTGGACGCAACCTTCCTCTATATAGAGACGCCGGCCCACCACATGCACGTCTCCATGGTCGCGGTGTTCGACCCGTCCACCGTCGCGGGGGGCTACTCCTTCGACAAGGTGCGGGACCTCATAGAGAGCCGTCTCCCCCGCATCGCCCAGTTCCGCCGGCGCCTGGTGCGGGTTCCCTTCGACCTGCACCACCCCGTCTGGGTCGAGGACCCCGACTTCGATCTCGACTACCACGTGCGCCGGGTCGGCGTGCCCTCCCCCGGCACCCTGCGGGAGCTGTGCGACATAGCCGGCGACTTCACCAGCCGGCCGCTCGACCGCAGCAAGCCCTTGTGGGAGCTCGTCGTGGCCGAAGGCCTGGAGGGCGGCCAGGTCGGGCTGCTGGCCAAGGTGCACCACTCCACCGTCGACGGGGTGTCGGGCGCAGAGCTCATGGTCCACCTGTTCGATCTCGAGCCCGAGCCCGCACCCCAGGAGGAACCGCAGCCCAGGCCGGCCGAGCGCATACCCACCGACGCCGAGTTGGTCGCCTACGCCATGCGCTCCCGCGCCCGCCAGCCCCTTCTCTTCGCACGGGCCCTGCGGGGCACGGCCCGGTCCTTGGCCAACCTGGCGCGGGTCCGCCGCCAGGGAGAGGGCCCGGGCATGGCCGCGCCCTTCACCGCCCCCCGCACGTCCTTCAACGGCTCCATCACGCCCCATCGCAAGGTGGCGGTGGCCAACCTGTCGCTGCCCGAGATCAAGGAGGTCAAGCGCAGCTTCGGGACCACGGTCAACGACGTGGTGCTGGCCATCTGCTCAGGCGCCCTACGTCGATACCTCATCAGGAGGGGGGAGCTCCCAGCCACGCCCCTCGTGGCCGTCTGCCCCGTCTCCGTCCGCTCCCAACTGCCCGAGGCCGAGGGCAGCAACCAGGTGTCGGCCTTCTTCACCTCCCTCGCCACCGACGTGTCCGACCCCGTCGGGCGCCTGCGGGCCATCGCATCGGCCACACGGGGGGCCAAGGAGGAGCACAACGCCATCGGCGCCGACATGCTCCAGAACTGGGCCGAGTTCGCGGCCCCGGCCGTTTTCGCCCGGGCCTCGCGTCTGTACTCCGGCATGAAGCTGGCCGACCGCCACCGGCCCATCCACAACCTCGTCATCTCCAACGTGCCCGGCCCCGCCTTCCCGCTCTATCTGGCTGGGGCCCGCCTCGCCATGCTCTGCCCGCTCGGTCCCGTCATGGAGGGCGCCGGACTCAACATCACGGTGATGAGCTACATGGACTCCGTCGACGTGGGCCTCATCGCCTGCCGCGAGCTGATGCCCGACCTGTGGGACCTGGCCAACGACTTCGTGGACTCCATGGACGAGCTCGAGAAGGCAGCAGCCGCCCAGAGCGGAGAGACCCGGCCCGCGGCCCCGGCCCAGCCCTGAGCACGCTGGTGGACTTCGAGCAGATCCGCCTCGAGGTCGAGGAGGGCGTGGCCACGATCACCCTGGACCG
>VAXP01000111.1:79567-93643 GCA_005884125.1 Actinomycetota bacterium
GACCGCTGCGACGGAGACGACGGCGTGCGGGCGGTGATCGTCACCGGGGAGGGCAGGGGCTTCTGCGCCGGCGCCGACCTGGAGGCGGGCGGTGCCACCTTCGACGCCCGGGAGCGACCGGGGTTCCAGGGCCGGCTGCCCCGGGACGGCGGCGGCCTGGTGGCGCTGCGCGCCTTCGCTTCGACCAAGCCCCTGATCGCCGCCATCAACGGCCCGGCCGTGGGCGTCGGCGTCACCATGACCCTGCCCATGGACGTGCGCCTGGCCTCGGACACGGCCCGATTCGGCTTCGTGTTCGCCCGGCGGGGACTGGTGCCCGAAGCCTGCTCCAGCTGGTTCCTGCCCCGGGTGGTGGGGATCAGCCGGGCCATGGAGTGGGTGGCGACGGGGCGGGTGTTCCCCGCCCAGGAGGCGCTGGAGGCAGGCCTGGTGCGCAGCGTCCATCCGGCCGGAGAGCTCCTCCCGGCGGCGCGTGAGCTGGCCCGGGAGATCGCCGACAACTGCGCCCCGGTGTCGGTGGCCCTGTCCCGCCAGCTGCTGTGGCGCATGCTCGGCGCGCCCCACCCCATGCACGCCCACCGAGCCGACTCCCGGGGGATCTTCCTGCGGGGCCAGTCGGAAGACGTGAAGGAAGGGGTGGCCTCCTTCCTGGAGAAGCGGGCGCCCTCGTTCCCGGAGCGGGTGGGATCGGGGCTGCCCGACCTCTTCCCCGGCTGGGAGGATCCCCCCTTCGAGTAGAGGCGCCCTCAGGCTGCGGCCTTGGCCGCCGCCTCCTCGTCCAGCTCCGAGTAGGACAGGATCTCGGCGCCCACCTCGGCCGCGATGCGGTCGTCCCATCGGGCATCGGGCAGCAGGTTGCGGCGGGCGTAGCGCAACGCCACCAGGGCGGCCCGGGGGTCGCCCACCCCCTGCTCAGCCAGCAGGGCGCAGGACACGGCCCTGATGAGGAGGTGGGTGAGCCGGCCGGCGCGCCCATCGGCCCCGTCGGCGTCGAGGCGATCCAGCCCACCGATGCGCCGTTCGAGCTCCGAGCGGGCCCCGTCGACGGCCTCGGCCGCGGCGCGGGCATAGGACGGCAGGGCCCGGGCCGCCGGGAGCGCCTGCTCCAGCCGGGCCAGGACGGCCTCGTGGGCCCCGTCCCTGCGGATGGCCCGCAGAACGTCGAGGGCGCAGATGTGCTCGGTCCCCTCCCAGATGGGATGGCACTGGGCGTCCCGCAGCTGGCGGGTCAGACCCCAGTCCTCGCAGTATCCGTTGCCGCCGTGCAGCTCGATGGCCGTGCTGGCCGCCTCCACCCCGAGGCGGGTGAGGCGCACCTTGGCCGCGGGGACCAGGATGCGGCGCAGGCGGCCGCCGTCGGCCCGCCTCGAGGCCAGGGCGCACTCGAAGCCCAAGGCGATGGCCGCCTCCAGCTCCACCTGCAGGTCGACCAGCTGCTCCCTCACCAGGGGCAGGTCCACCAGCGGACGGCCCTTGGCCCGGCGGTGGTGGCTCCAGATGGCCGACTCCAGGAAGCAGCGACGGGCGATCCCCAGACCCATCATGGCCACGCCGAAGCGAGAGCCGTTCACCATCTCCATCATGCGGTTGAGGCCGCCGGCGTCCGACGAGACCGGCCCGCCGTCGTCGCGGGGGCGGAGGGCGTATCCCAGGGCGCCGTGGAACTCGACCTCCCCGGTGGGCACGCTCTTGGTGCCCAGCTTGTCCTTGAGCCGGCGCATGGAGAGGTGGTTGAGGGATCCGTCCTCCAGCCTGCGGGGCACGAGGTAGAGCCCGAGGCCCCGGGGTCCTTCCGGAGCCCCTTCCGGACGGGCGAGCAGGACGATGGCCGCGCCGTCGATGTTCGAGCAGAACCACTTCTCGCCGTCGATGAGGACGCGGCCGTCGCCGATGTCGCGGGCCGTGCAGTGCACGGTCCGGCCCAGATCGGAGCCACCGTCCCTCTCGGTCAGGAACATCGACCCGTCGACGCCGGCGTCGACGTCATCGGCCCGCAGGCCGGCCAGGAGCTGTGGGGCCACGTCGGGCGGCCCGTAGGCGGCGACCAACCCGGCCACCCCTGACGTCATCCCCAGGCTGCAGACCAGGCCGGTGTCGGCCTGGGACAGGAGGTAGCTGGCCGCCCCGAGCACCACCGCGGGCGTGGGCCGGCCCCGGGCCGTCTCGTCCCTGGCAAAGCCGGAGACGTAGCCCATCTCCCACAGAGCCCGCTTGGACTCCAGCGTGGCGGGGTGGTGCACGACCTCGTTGACCTCGTTGGCCCAGCGGTCGTAGCGGGCCAGACGGGGGGGGTTGGCGTCGGAGATCTCGGAGTTGCGGGCCACGGTGCCGCCCACCAGCGCGCCCAGCCGGTGGAGCTTCTCCTCGGCCCAGGGCAGGTCCTCCTGGCCGCAGCCCTCCCTGACCCGGGCCTGAAGGGCGGGGTCCAGGGCGTACCAGTCCTGCCCGATGCTCGACTCGAGAGCCGCGTAATCGATCACGGGCGTCTCCTCCTGCGCTCGACGACGGACCCCAGGTTGGCACGCCGCACGGGGCCGGGCGGGAGGTACCTTGACGGGCCATGGCTACCGACAACAGGCGCGCCGGCTCCGTCCGGACGGGCTCGGCAGCCACGGTGCTGGAGCCCGTCGTCACCGCCTTGCTCGGGGGCAAGGTGCCAGTGGCCCTGAGGTGTTGGGACGGCAGCACCCTGGGACCGGAGCACAGCCCCTGCACCGTGGTCGTGCGCTCGCCCCGAGCCCTGCGCCGCCTCCTCTGGGCGCCCAACGAGCTGGGCCTGGGCCGGGCCTACGTCGCCGGCGAGCTCGACGTGGAGGGCGACCTGTTCGCCGGCTTCGCCGCCCTGCGGGACGTCGTGGCCGCCCGCGACGAGCACGCCGGGGTCCGGCTCGGCCCCTCGGGCTGGGGCAAGGTGCTGGCCGGCGCGGCCCGCGCCGGCGTGCTCGGTCCGCCTCTCCCCCCGCCCGAGCAGGAGGCCCGCCTCCGGGGCCGGCGCCACTCTCCCGCCCGCGACGCGGCCGCCGTGATCCACCACTACGACGTGGGCAACGACTTCTACCGTATGGTCCTCGGGCCGAGCCTGACCTACTCCTGCGCCTACTTCGCCACCCCCGAGACCCCCCTCGAGGAGGCCCAGGAGGCCAAGTACGAGCTCATCGCCACCAAGCTGGCGCTGGCGCCGGGCATTCGCCTGCTGGACGTGGGCTGCGGCTGGGGCGGCATGGTCCTGCACGCGGCCCGCCATCACGGAGTGTCGGCCGTCGGCGTCACCCTCTCCCGGGAGCAGGCCGCCCTGGCCCGCCAACGCGTGGCCCAGGCCGGGCTGGCCGACCGGGTGGAGATCCGCATCCAGGACTACCGGGCCGTGGCCGACGGGCCCTACGACGCCATCTCCAGCATCGGGATGTTCGAGCACGTCGGGCTGGCCCGGTTGCGCGAGTACTTCGCCGTCCTCCACCGCCTCCTTCGCCCCGGCGGCCGCCTCCTCAACCACGCCATCTCCCGACCCTCGGGCAGGCCCAGGCTGGGCACGGTGGTGAGCAGCATGCAGGAGCTGGGCTTCGAGGTCCGTGACGTGGAGTCGCTGCGCGAGCACTACGCCCTGACCCTGAGGCGCTGGGTGGCCAACCTGGAGGCCGGTTGGGACCAGGCCCAGACCCTGGCCGGACCGGCCCGGGCCCGCATCTGGCGGCTCTACATGGCCGCCTCGGCCCTCAACTTCGAAGCCGGTCGCACGAGCGTGCACCAGGTGCTGGGCGTGCGTCCCCAAGGCGACGGGCGCAGCGGCATGGCCCTCAGCAGGGCGCAGTGGCTGACCGGTGACCCCGGGGCCCTGGCGGCTCCCCCGCCGCCCACCCCGGCTCGGACCGCGGACTCCGGCCACGTCGGGGCGGGCGCCGCCGGGTGAGCCGGTGACGCCGGTGAGCCCGCGAACTCGGTGAGCCGGTGACGGCCGCGGCCCCGAAAGCGGAGGCGCTGGTGCTCGAGGGGCCCGGCCGGCTCCGGGCCCGGGAGCTCCCGCTTCCCGATGTGGGCGACGGCGACGGGATCCTGCGGGTCGAGGCGTGCGGGCTCTGCGGCACCGACCACGAGCAGTACAGCGGCGCCCTCCCCGGCCCCTTCCCCTTCGTCCCCGGCCACGAGGTCGTGGGGCGCCTCGAGGCGATCGGCGACGGGGCCGCCGGGCGATGGGGTGTGACCGAGGGCCAGCGGGTGGCTGTGGAGGTCTTCCGGTCGTGCGCCCGCTGCCGCCCGTGCCTGGAGGGCGCCTACCGGCACTGCCGGGAGCACGGCCTGTCCGACATGTACGGCGGGGTCTCGCTCGAGCGGGCCCCGGGGCTCTGGGGCGGCTACGCCACCCACCAGTACCTGGCTCCCGGCTCCCTCCTGCACCCCGTGCCCGAGGGGCTGGAGCCGGAGGTCGCCTCCCTCTTCAATCCCCTGGGCGCGGGCATCCGCTGGGCCGTGACCGTGCCCGGGACGGCGCCGGGCGACGTGGTGGCCGTGCTCGGCCCGGGCATCCGGGGCCTGTGCGCCGCGGCCGCAGCCACCGAGGCGGGCGCCGGCTTCGTGATGGTCACAGGGCGGGGCAGCCGCGACGCGGGCCGGCTGGCCATCGCCCCCCGCTTCGGCGCCACCCTCACCGTCGACGTGGACGAGGCCGACCCGGTCGCGGCCCTGAAGAAGGCCACGGGCGGGCTGGCCGACGTCGTCGTGGACGTCACGGCCAAGGCGCCCGAGGCCCTGGGCCAGGCCGTGGCCCTGGCCCGCCCGGGAGGAACCGTGGTCGTGGCCGGCACCAGGGGCTCGGCCGACACGCCCGGCTTCCGGCCCGACCTGCTGGTGTACAAGGAGCTGCGCCTGCTGGGCGCCCTGGGGGTGGACGCCCCCGCCTACCGGGCCGCCCTGGACCTGCTGGCCGGGGGCCGCTATCCCTTCGCCGAGCTCCCTCGGCGCACGGAGGGGCTCGCCGGCCTGGAAGGGCTGCTGCAGACCATGGCCGGGGACGGCGCCGGCCCGCCTCCCGTCCACGGCGTGCTCGTCCCCGGACGCTGAGGGGCCGAGCCAGATCGGGACCGACTGACAGGAGGCGCAAGGTGGCCCAGGTCGAGACGGTGAGGGGCGCGGTCGACACCGCCCGCCTCGGCACCACCCTCATGCACGAGCACGTCTTCGTGCTGAACACGGAGATGATGGAGAACTACCCCGAGGAATGGGGGGACGAGGCCGAGCGGGTGGCCGACGCCGTGGTCAAGCTCACCGAGCTGAAGCGGCGGGGCGTCGACACCATCGTCGACCCCACGGTGATCGGCCTGGGCCGCTACATCCCCCGCATCCAGGACGTGAACCAGGGCATCGATCTCAACATCGTGGTCGCCACCGGGGTGTACACCTACAACGACCTTCCCTTCTGGTTCCACTACCGCTTCCCGGGCACGGGAGAGGGCGGAGGCGACCCCATGTCCGACCTCTTCGTGCGCGACATCACCCAGGGCATCGCCGGCACCGGCGTCAAGGCCGGCATCCTCAAGTGCGCCACCGAGGAGGCCGGGCTCACCCCCGGGGTGGAGCGGGTCCTGCGGGCCGTCGCCCGCGCCCACCGCCAGACGGGTGTGCCCATCACCACCCACACCAACGCCCGGGCCCAGAGGGGGCGGGACCAGCAGCGCGTGTTCAAGGAAGAAGGAGTCGACCTGGAGCGGGTCGTGGTCGGCCACAGCGGCGACACCACCGACCTCGACTACCTGCGGGAGCTGATGGACAACGGCTCGACCATCGGCATGGATCGCTTCGGGATCTACGTCGAGATCACCTTCGAGGAGCGGGTCGACACCGTGGCCCGGCTCTGCCAGATGGGCTACGCCGACCGCATGGTCCTGTCCCAGGACGCGTCCTGCTTCATCGACTGGTTCACCGAGGGGGCCCGGGCCGCGGCCCTGCCCAAGTGGACCTACGTCCACGTCACCGACGACGTGGTCCCCGCCCTGCGTGAGCGGGGGGTGACCGAGGCCCAGGTCCACCAGCTCCTGGTCGAGAACCCCCGCCGCTTCTTCGAACACCAGGGCGCCTACTGATTCCCCGCGCCCGGGCCCGCGCCGCGGGACCATCGGCGGCGCAAGGGCGGGGCCCAGGCATCATGTAGGCGATGGCGGGGGCTGGGGAGCCGGCGAGTCAGAGCCACGAGTACACCGAGGAGCGGGCCGCCCTCGTACGGCTGCGCTGGTACATGCTGCTGCGCTGGACCGGCGTCGTCGTGCTCTACACGTCTGGGCTGCTGGCCCGAGAGGTGGGGCACTACCACTACTCGCTGAGGGCCAGCAACGTGTTGGGCCTGGTAGTCGTGGCCTACAACGTCGCGGTCTGGAGGTTGGTGACGGCGTGGACGTCGGTGCCGCCGGCCCGCTGGCAACGGGCCTACCGGGCCCTGGGCAACGTCCAGTGCAGCCTCGACCTCATGGTCCTCGCCGCCGCCCTCCACTACGCCGGCGGCCTGGAGACGTGGGCCGTCATGGAGCCCATCGCCGTCCTCGTCGTGGCCGGGCTCGTGCTCCCGGGCCGGGACAGCGTCTTCCAGGGCCTGCTGGCCTGCGCCCTCATCGACGGCGTGGTCGTGGCCGAGGCCACCAGCCGAGTCCACCACGTCCAGCTCGGCTTCCTCGTCCCCGGGCTGGTGAGGCGGCCTTCCTACGTGGCCTCCTTCATCCTCCTCTACGACACCGTGGTCGTGTTCATCCTCGGCCTGGTGGTGCTGCTGGCTCGCCAGCTCCGCACCCGGGAGCGGGAGCTGGCCGCCCTCTACGACAGGGAGCGGGACAGCGTGGAGCGCCTGGTCGAGGCCGACCGGGTCAAGTCCGACTTCCTCTCGGCCGTATCCCACGAGCTCCGTACGCCGCTGACCGCCATCCGGGGCTTCGCCCTCACGCTCAACCGGCACTGGGACACCACCCCCGACTCCACCCGGCGCCAGCAGCTCGGCGTGATCGAGCGACAGTCCGAACGCCTGCAGCGCCTGGTGGGCGACCTGCTCGACTTCTCCAGCCTCGAGGCGGGCAAGGCCGTGGTGAACCCCGAGGCCCAGGACCTCCTTCACCTGGTCGAAGAGGCCGTGGCCGGCGCCGCCGCGGAAGGGGTCTCCATCGACGTGGCGCCCGACATCGCCGTAATGGCCGACCGTCACCGCACCGAGCAGATCCTGGTGAATCTGCTCGACAACGCGGCCAAGTACGGACTGCCTCCGGTCACCGTGGCCGCCTGGCCCGCGGCGGGGCAGGTCACCATCACCGTCGAGGACAGCGGGCCCGGCGTCCCCGTCCACGCCGTGGACCAGCTCTTCGCCCGCTTCTACCAGGCCGACAGCGGCCTGACCCGCTCGTCCCGAGGCGTCGGGTTGGGCCTGGCCCTGGTGCAGGGTTACGTGGAGGTGCAGGGCGGGCGGGTCTGGTACGAGCCCGGAGCCGACGGCGCCCGCTTCTGCTTCACCCTCCCCGCGGCCGCCTCCCTCCCGGCGCGGGACACCGCCACGGGCTGAGTCGCGGCCCCGTCTACGCTGCCGCGTCGTGGCCGTGGCCGACGACGTGCGGCGAGCCGTGCGCTACGGCTGGATGCCCCTGGTCGCCCTGGCCGGCACCATCGCCCTGGAGTCGGGCGAGCGGCAGTCGCTGTCGCAGGCGGTGGACGGGATACAGCACTCCTTCCACGTGTCCGACGCGGCCATCGGCTGGCTCCCGGCGGCCATGATCATCATCGGGCTGGTGGGGTCGTTCCCCTTCGGGATCCTGGCCGACCGCATGCGCCGCACCCTGCTCATGGGCATCGCCATGCTGGTCTGGACGGCGTGCATGGGGCTCAACGGGCTGGCCGTGGGCTACACCGTGCTCTTCCTGACCCGCATGGGCGTGGGCGTGGTCGAGGCCAACGGCCCCGCCGCGGTGTCCCTCCTGTCGGACTACTACCCGGTCAAGGACCGGGCCAAGAACATGGGCCTCTACCAGTCGGGTGCGCTCGTGGGCGCCCTCATCGGGCTGGTCGGCGGCGGGGCCGTGGTCGGGGCGTTCGGATGGCGCTGGGCCTTCTGGATGTGGCTGCCCATCGGTCTGGCCGTGGCCGTGTTCGTGCTCGCCGCGCCCGAGCCCCGGCGGGGCGACCAGGACGCCGACTTCCGGGCCGACGTCCGGGCCACGAGCACGGGCGAGGCCGCGCTGGAGGGACTGGCCCGGGCCCAGCTCCCGCCCCCCCGGCGCACGGGCGGGCTGGACTACCAGGCCGCGACCGTGCGGGAGGTGTGGCGGGAGCTGATGGCCATACGCAGCATGTGGTATGGCGCCATGTCCCTCACCATCACCGCCTTCCTCCTCAACGGCCTCCAGTTCTGGGGTGTGCCCTACTTCAAGCGCGTCTTCCACCTGGGTGCAGCCCAGGCCGGCGGCCTCACCGCCCTGCTGGGAGTGGGTGCCGCCCTGGGTGTGCTCGGCGGCGGGATCGTGGCCGACCGCCTCTTCGCCCGAGGGATCGTCGCCGCCCGCGTCTACGTCGTGGCCCTGGGCTCCATCGCCGCCACCGTCCTCCTCGTCCCCGCCTTCCTCAGCACCAACCTGATCGTCACCGCACCCCTCTTCTTCCTGGGCGGGTTCATGCTGGCCCTCCCCAGCGCGCCCGGAGAGGCCCTGGTCTCGGACGTGGTCGTCGCCGAGCTGCGGGGGAGGGCGGCCACGCTGCGGTCGGTGGTGCGCAGCCTTGCCGCCTTCAGCCCCGTCATCATCGGGGCCATCGCCGATTCGATCGGGCTCCGCCTGGCCCTGGCCGTGGTCACGCCTCTCTATGCCATAGGCGGCGTGGTGATGCTCTTCGCCGCCCGTCACTACGCCTACGACCTGTCCTTCGTGGCCGCCGAGTCGGAGCGGATCCGGGCCGGCGTCGACGGCCTCGACGCCCATGCCCCGGCCGTGGACAGCCCAGGGAGCGCAGGGCCGAGCCGCTAGCCGGGATCCCCCGTGCCCGGGCCCTGGGCCCGGGCCCGGATCTGCCTGTCGTAGCGGCGCAGGCCCCAGCGCACGGGCGCCCCCAGCACGGGGTAGAGGACACCGACCGTCCCGAAGCGCCTGGGCACGGTGAGGTGGACCAGGCGTCGCTCGATCATGCGGGTCACGCCCCGGGCCACCACGTCGGGGGGATAGAGCCTCCCGGGGTGGCCGAGCTCGCCCGCCGTGTTCCAGATGTCGGTGTCGATGGGGCCGGGGTGGAGCATGCCGACGTGCACGCCCGTGCCGTGCAGCTCCACGGAGAGGCCGTGGGACCACCGGGCCAGCCCCGCCTTGGACGCTCCGTAGGCGGCCTCGCCCGAGTTGGGGACCACGGCGGCCACCGATCCGATGTTCACCACCGAGCCTCGGCCCCGTTCCAGCATGCCGGGGAGGGCGGCCAGGGTCAGGTACACGGGGGCGAAGAAGTTCACGGCCATCACCCGCTCGATGTCCTCGGCGCCGAGGGTGGCCACGTCGCCGTGCAGGCTCACACCCGCGTTGTTGACGAGTATGTCGACCTTGCCGAAGCGCTCCTGGGCCACGGAGATGACCGACTGGCACACCTCCTTGGAGCCGACGTCGGCCGGGTAGGTCACGTGGGATCCGGCCGGCGCGGTGCTGGGCGCCACGCGGTCGCAGGCCCGCACGGTCTCGTCCAGACGCTCGGGCCGGCGGGCCACGGCGAAGATGACCGCGCCCCTGCGGGCCAGCTCCCTGGCCGTGGCCGCGCCGATTCCCGACGACGCTCCGGTGACGACAGCCACCGCGCCCCGGAATGGATCGGTCGATCGGGGGCGAAGACCCATCAAAAGCGATTCTACGAGAGCCGCGGGTCGACCAGATCGGAGACGTCCGGTCGGTACCATCCGATCGGTGCGGCTCCCCTGCGCGTCAACGGCACTAAGGGTCGTCGACCCTCGCCTGGTCGGCCTGCTCCAGGTCGCGCCCCACACCATCGGGTTCCTCGCCAGCACGTGGGCGCGCTCGCTGGCCGACGCGGGCCTGCCCACCCCGGCCATGCTCGCCTCGCTCACGCCCGCCCTGGGGCTGCAGGTCGCCATGGACGAGCTGGTGCTGTCGGTCCTGAGGGACCCGGGCCTCTACCCCAGCCGGGACGACTACGCCCGGGCCGAGCAGGAGACGCTGGCGGCCGACGCCCTCTTCCAGGCCCGGGGCTGGGCCGACGACCCCGCCGCCTACCACCTCCCTCCCGAGCCCATCGGCTCCTGGCACCTGGTCCCCGAGCGGGCCGCGGGCGTCTCCTTCGAGCACCTTTCCTTCGCGAGCGGCTACGAGCCCCACCCCGACGAGCCCGGCCGCGAGCGGTGGATGGCCCATCGCCCCAACCGGACGGCCCACGCCTGGGTGCTGGGCGCCGGGGACCTGACCCGGCCCTGGCTGGTGTGCCTGCACGGGTTCGGCACGGGAACCGCGGCCGTCGACCTGCGCGCCTTCCGGGCCGCCCAGCTCCACCGCTCCTACGGGATCAACGTGCTGCTGCCGGTGCTGCCCCTCCACGGACCCCGGGCCTCGGGCCGGCGCAGCGGCGACGGCCTCATGTCCTTCGACCTCATCGACAGCGTCCACGGCCTGGCTCAGGCCGTGTGGGACGTGCGCCGCATGGTGGGCTGGCTGCGGGGCCTGGGGGCCACGACCATCGGCACCTACGGACTGTCGCTGGGCGGGTACACCGCCTCCCTCCTGGCCTCTCTGGAGGAGGGCCTGGCCTGTGTGATCGCCGGCATTCCCGCCTCCGATATCCCCGCCCTCTACCGCCACCACAGCCCGCCCTGGATGCGCAAGCGGGCGGCCACCTTCCACCTGTGGGGCCCGGAGACGGCGAGGGTGCACAGCGTGGTCTCCCCCCTGGCCCTGGAGCCCAAGCCGGCCTGGGAGCACCGCTACGTCTTCGCGGGAATGGGCGACCGCATGGCCACGCCCGAGCAGGCCCTCCGCCTCTGGCGCCACTGGGGCGAGCCCCGCATCCTGTGGTACCCGGGCGGCCACGTGGGCGCCTTCTGGTCGAGGGGGGTGGGCGCCTTCGTCCACGACGCGCTCGTGTCCTCCGGCCTCGCCGCCGGGGGGGCGGAGGCCACCGTCGCCTGAAGGAGCGGCCGTTATGGTGACGCCATGCCCGAGGTGTGGCGCTACATCGACTGCGGCGCCCAGGACGTGTTCGAGACGAACGCCCGCATGCCCGTCCTCAGCCGTCAGGTGCAGAAGGGAGGCCGGCCCGTCGCCACCACCGCGGCCTGGGGCACCACCCATCTCAACGTGGGCTGGTTCGACGACGTCGACGCCACCATCGACCTGGCCGCGTGCCGCAGTTTGGGCGTGCAGGTGATCCGCAGGCCCGTCTATGGCGGGGGCACCGCCTTCTACCAGGAGGGCTGCTCGGTGATATGGGGGTTCCTCCTGCCCAAGGAGACCCACCCCGACCTCGACGGCGAGCTGCGCCGCTTCCAGCCCGTGCTGCTCGACGCCCTGGCCCGTGTGGGCCTGCAGGAGGTGGGCTTCGAAGGCTCCAGCGACCTGCGCTGGCGGGGCCGAAAGCTGGGGGCCCTGACCGCGCAGGACGTGGTGCGCTGCAACTCCATCGGGGGCTTCCTCAACACCCGCCCGCCTGATCTCGACGTCTATCTCCAGGTCGTGCGCATCCCCGACGACAAGTTCAAGGACAAGCTCGTCAAGGACATGCGCGAGTACGTGGCCACGGCCCAGGAGGTGAGCGGCCGCCCCCTTCCCTATGAGGCCTTCCGCGACGCGCTCCTCGGCGCCCTCGCAGATGCGGGCATCACCCTGGAGCACGGCTCGCTCACCGACGAGGAGCGGGAGGGCATCGCCGGGGTGGCCAACCGCATCGCCAGCGACGACGCCGTGCGCCGCGTGTCGTCCGAACGCTTCCTCGTCGCCGCTCCCGCCGGCACCCGGGTCGGGTTCGGCAACGAGAAGGGGCGCAAGCTGTGCCGCGCCGGCGTCGCCATCGCTCGGGACGGGACGGTGGCCGCGGCCATGATGGCCGGCGACATGCACGTGGGTCCGCCCGACACCATGGACCGGGTGGCGTCGGCCCTGAGCGGCGCGCCCGCCGACGACGAGGAGGAGCTCAGAGCGCGGATCGCCTCGGTCTTCGAGGCGCCCGACGTGCACCAGGCCGACGCGACCATGGGGGTCACCACCGAGGATCTGCTTGGGGCGGTGCGCAAGGCCGTGGCCCAGGCCCAGGCCGCGCCCGAACGGGCGGGGGCGACTTGAGCGTCGGGCCCGACCCCTCGCTGGTGGGGCCGGGCACCCGGGCCCTGGTCACGGGGGCGTCGTCGGGGATAGGCGAGGCCCTGGCCCTGCTCCTGGCCTCACGGGGCGCGATCGTCGGGCTGGTGGCCCGGCGCCAGGACCGCCTCGACCGGGTGCTGGAGCAGTGTCGCGACGCGGCCCCCGAGAGCCGGGCGTGGGTTGCCGACCTGGCCGACCTGGACCGGGCCGAGCAGGTGGCCCTGGAGGCCTGGGGCGCCTTCGGGGGCGTCGACGTGCTGGTGAACAACGCGGGCATGCCCAAGCGCAGGCACGTCACCCGGCTCACGGCGGCCGAGGTGGGCCATGTCCTGCGGGTGAACTTCGAGGCCCCGGTGCGCATGACCCTGGCCCTCCTGCCCCGCATGCTCGAGCGCGACCGGGGCACGATCGTCAACGTGTCGAGCCTGGCCGGGAGGCTGGGCGTGCTCCACGAGGCGGCCTACTGCGCCAGCAAGTCGGCGCTGTGCGGCTGGAGCGAGGCCATGGCCATCGACCTGTCGGGAACCGGGGTGCGGGTCCGCCTGGTCAACCCCGGCCCCATCGACACGGAGATCTGGTCCCTCCCGGGCAACGAGGACCCCATCTACGACGGCCCCAAGGTCCCGGCCGAGGAGTGCGCCCAGGGCATCGTCGCCGCCACGGAGGGCGATGCCTTTGAGACCTACCTGCCCGACCTCAAGGCCATCGTGGAGGCCAAGACCGCGGCCATCGACCAGTTCATCGCCGGGTCGGCCCAGATGGAGGGGGCCGCGGCTCGGGCCACACGGCCGTGAGGGCGCTGGTGTTCGGCGTGGCCCCCGAGGCCGTCGGGGCCGGCGCAGCCGCCGACGACGCGGCTCCGAATCCCATGCAGCAGGCCCTGGCCCGCACCCCCATGGCCCTGAGGGACGTCGACGAGCCCGGGCTGTTGGGCCCCGACTGGGTCGTGGTCGACACCCGCATGACGGGCATCTGCGGCTCCGACGCCAAGCAGGTCTTCATCGGCGCCGAGGAAGGCGAGGCGGGCGACAACTGCATGACCGCCTTCATCTCCTTCCCCCAGGTGCTCGGGCACGAGGTGGTCGGCACCGTGGCCGAGGTCGGGCCCCTGGCCCGGGGCCTGGAGCCGGGCCAGCGTGTCGTCCTCAACCCCTGGCTGTCCTGCGCTCCTCGGGGCATCGACCCGCCCTGCCCGGCCTGTGCCGCGGGAGACCTCAGCCTGTGCTGGAGCTTCCTGGACGGCCGGCTCTCCCCCGGCATCCACACCGGCAACGCCAAGGAGGCCACCGGGGGCTTCGCCCCCCGGCTCCCCGCCCACGACTCCATGCTCGTGCCCGTACCCGACCAGGTGCCCGACGAGGTCGCGGTGCTGGCCGACCCCTTCTCCGTGTCGCTCCACGCCGTCACCCGCAACCCGCCGCCGCCGGGCGGACGCGCCGTCGTGTACGGGGCGGGTGCCCTCGGCACCACGACGACGGCCATCCTCCGCTCCCTCCACCCCGACGTGGAGGTGCTGAGCGTCGCCCGCTGGCCGGCCCAGGCCGCGCTGGCGGCCAAGCTGGGCGCGGCGGTGGTCGAGCCCGAGCCTCGCGAGGCGCTGGTAGAGGCCATCGCCTCCTGGTCGGGCGGGGTACTGCGCAGGCCGTGGGCCGGCCTTCCCGTGGCCCACCCGGGCCGGGTCGACGTCGTGTACGACACCGTGGCCTCGGCCCACACCTTCGAGGTCGCCCTGCGCGTCCTGGCCAGCCGGGGGACGCTGGTGCAGACGGGCGTGTCCACCCCG
>VAXP01000111.1:93687-94106 GCA_005884125.1 Actinomycetota bacterium
GGACGGCAGGCGCCAGCACGCCCTGCGCCACTACCTCGACCTCGTCGTCGAAGGCAGGGTGGACGTCGCTCCCATGCTGACCCACACCTTCGCCCTGGAGCGCTGGCGGGACGCCTTCGCCGCCCTGGCCGACCAGGGCCGATCCGGCGCCATCAAGGTGGCCTTCGACCTGCGGCCCTAGCCGTCGAACGCCCCGAGCACCCGAGCCCCGAGCCACCCGAGCCCCGAGCCGCCCGACTCCCGTGCGCCTGCGCCCGACCCACCGACACGCCCGCGCCCCCCGCTACCTGCGGCCCGGGGGACCCTGGGACGGCGCTGGGCTCGACCAGAGCCTGGCTCTCGCCCGCGCCGGTCCCGACCGCCTCGTCGACGGGGCCACGCGGCTGTCGGGCGAGGAGGTCTCGGCCCGGGTGGCCGCC
>VAXP01000112.1:0-26659 GCA_005884125.1 Actinomycetota bacterium
CCTCCACGACTCGGCCGGTGAGCTCTGCGCCACGGCCGAGGCGTCGCTCGGGAGCGAGGCGGGACCGGGCGGCGGAGCCACCCCGATGGAGCTCATGGCCGGTTTCGCGGAGGCCCCCCTACCCTCGGAGCCGCCCGCGGCCAGCGCCGAGGTGCTGGAGGGCCTTGCCGTCCTGGGCACCCACTCGGTCGCCTTCGACGCCTCGCGGGCCCGGGCGTATCTCGACGCCATCGGTGAGGACCTGCCTGTCTACCGGGACCAGGGGCTGGCCCACCCGGGATGGCTGCTTCACCAGGCGAACACCGCCCTGACCAGGAACGTGGTCCTGGGCCCCTGGATCCACGCCAGCAGCGCCGTGCACAACCTCGAAGCAGTGGAGGACGGGGCCCGTCTGAGCGTGCGGGGCCGGCCCAAGCGCGTCTACGAGCGCAAGGGCCACCGCCTGGTCGACCTCGAGCTGTTGTACGTCCGGGACGGGTCGGTCCCGGTCATGCACGTAGAGCACACCGCCATCTACGAGCCACGCACCGGCTGAACGCCACCGTCGGTGTCGCGGCTCCCGCCCCAGGTGGCGGTGTCACAGGTCGCGACTGAACTGTGGAGAATGAGTCGCGCCAGGCGCGAAGAATCCTCCACTCGATTGCTCGCCGCCCTTGCTCGGCGCCAGCATGGCGTCTTTTCGCGTGACCAAGCTGTCGGTGCGGGACTCAGCTCCAGCCAGATCTGGCGGCGGGTGCAGGACGGGCAGCTGGAGCGGGCGCAGCCCGGCGTGTACCGGATCGCCGCGCTCAGGCGGACCTGGCATCAGGACGTCATGGCCAGGGTGCTTTGGGCCGGTGGCGGAGCCGTGGCGTCCCACAGGACGGCTGCCGCACTCTGGCGGTTCGATGGGTTCGACCGCGGCCCCGCGGAAGTCTCCGTCCCCCTGGTCAGGCAAGGCGGCCGAGGTGTGCATCGTTTCGCCCGTCTCTCCAGTGCCGACGCCACCATCGTCGAGGGCATCCCGGTGACCACTCCGGCGCGCACGGTCATCGACCTGGCCGGGATGGTCTCCGAGGCTCGAGTCGAAGCCGCCTTGGAATCGGCGCTGCGGGCCGGCCTGACCTCCGTGGGTCAAGTTCACCGGCGGCTCGACGGCCCGGGCGGCCGTGGCCGGCGAGGCAGAGGGGCCCTGCGGGAGCTCCTGGCGCAGCGCCAGCCGGGCGCGCCGACCGACAGCCTTCTGGAGACGCTGTTCGTGCAGGCCCTCCGGAATGCCGGCCTGCCGGAGCCGGCAAGGCAACACCAGGTCTTCGCCGGCGACCGACTGATCGCCCGCCTCGACCTGGCCTATCCCGAGCGTCGGTTGTTCATCGAGCTCGACGGGTGGGCTGCCCACGGCGGACAAGAAGCCTTCGTCGCCGACAGGAGGCGCCAGAACCATCTCGTGGCGATGGGCTGGCAGCCCCTGCGCTTCACCTGGGACGACGTCACCTCCGGGCTGCCGGCCGCGGTCGACGTGGTGCGGGCCGCCCTGGCGGCCTGATCCCACGAGCGGCAGGGGCCGCCCGACGGTGTCAGCTCTGGTGCCTGGGACACCACCAGGTTGTGCGGCCGCCGACGGTGGCCCGGACCAGCTCGGCTCCGTCGCGGGGACACCTGCCTCCCGGCCGGCGCTCAGGGAGGAGCTTGCCGGTGTGGGACCCCCCCTTGGTCATCAGGTCTTCAATCGTGCTGCGCAGCCCCCGGTGGAGCCGTCGCAGCTCGGCCGCGGACAGCGAGCCCGCGGGGCGGACCGGCGCCAGTCCCGCCCGCCACAGCGCTTCGTCGGTGATGAGGTTGCCCGCGCCAGCCAGCCTGCCCTGGTCCATGAGGCGGGCCTTGACCGGCGCCGCGCTCCGAGCCAGGGCCCGCAGCTGCCCCAGCGTCAGCGATCGTGCATCGGGGCCGAGTCGAGCCTCGTCCGGCTCCAGCTCGACACCACCGAGACGCCGAGGATCTCTCATCCTCAGGTCGCCGCCATCCTCGAACCTCACGATGAGCCGGTCCCACCGCTCCTCCTCGCGGAGGCTCGAGTACAGGAGCTGGTCAACCCCGGCTCGGCCGTCCACGAGCAGCCGCCCGGTCATGCCGAAGCGCAGCCCCAGGGTCGGCTCGACCGGCCCAGCCGGCTCTGCCGGCTCTGCCGGCTCTCCCGGCTCTTCCCGATCTACCGGCTCTGCCCGCTCTCCCGGCCCGACCGGCCCAGCCCGCTCCCCCGGATCTACCGGCTCTCCCGGCCCGCCCGGCCCGCTCGGCGGCGGCCCGACGGCTCCCGGAACATCGTCGGCCGTGTCCAGCAATCGTCGGCCGTGTCCAGCAGCAGGAGCTTCCCGATCCGGCGCGCAGCCGTGAACTTCCGCTTCCGAAGGGTGCGGGCCAGAGTGGACGCGTCCAAGCCCCTCTTGAGGTACCAGTCGTCGGGCGCCCGCACGGCTCGGATCCGGCGACCGAGGGCCCGCTCCGCGATCCCGCGGTAGGCCTCGACCTCGGGCAGCTCGGGCATCGGCGATGAAGCTATCGAGCGGCCCACACCCGCCCGCGGGTGTGCCCGTCTGGACCGGGCCGCGTAGAGTCGGGCCATGCCCCCGGCCAAGCTGCACTGGACCCACCTCTACGACGAGGTGGTGACGTCGGGGCTGTGCACGGGCTGCGCCGGCTGCATCGTCGCCTGCCCCTACGACGTCCTCGGCTACGACGACTCCAACGGGATCTACAAGCCCTTCCATCTCGATCCGCCCAACGGTGATCCCGCCGGGTGTGAGCACGGGGAGAAGGGCTGCACCCTCTGCACCAGGGCCTGCCCCAGGTTCCGCTCGTGGGAGACCGAGATCGACACCTTCATGTTCGGCCGAGCCCGCGTAGAGGCCGAAGTGGACGGCATCTCCAAGGACATCGTGCTGGCGCGCGCCACCGATCCCCAGATCCACGAGGCCGGCCAGGACGGCGGCCTGGTCTCGGCCATCCTGCTGTGGGGCATGGAACACGGCTACATCGACGCCGCGCTGGTCTCCTACCTGGAGGGCGACGGGACGAGCTGGAAGGCCATCCCGGGAGTGGCTCGCACCAGGGACGAGATCCTCGCTTCGGCCGGATCCCGCTACACCTACTCGGCGAACACCATGGCCTACGCCGACGCCGTGGAGGGCGGAGCGGAGAAGATCGCCCTGGTCGGGATGTCCTGCCAGTCCTCGGCTCCACCGGTGATGGCCACCCGCAAGGCGGGCAAGGTGGCACGCCGGTTCGCGCTGAACATCGGGCTTCTCTGCTCCAAGACCTTCGACGACGCCATCTTCGAGGAGCTCTTCGAGGCGAAGTACGGCCTGCGCAAGCAGGACATGGTCAAGATGAACATCAAGGGCGTGTTCCAGGTCTGGATGCGGGACGGCAGCTACCACGAGGTGCCGCTCAAGGAGTGCCACGCCTGGACGCGGGAGGGCTGCAAGCTCTGCCCGGACTTCGCGGCCGAGCACGCCGATATCAGCACGGGCGGAATTGGCGCGTTCAACGATTGGACGCTGACGATCGTCCGAACCGACGTGGGCCGCGAGGTCATGGACGGGATGCTTCGCGACGGGGTGATCGAGATCCGTCCCGGGGACGACGACCCCGGAGCCATCGCCCTGCTTCGCAAGCTCTCTCGCGTGAGCCGCCGCCGCTGGCCCTCCACCGCCGTCCCCGAACCCGGAATGGTTCCCCCGCCCGCCCCCAAGGCCGCTCCGGAGCCGGCCCCCAGCCCGGCCTGAGCCGGAGCCCACCCGTTCAACAGGTCTCGAATCGGCAGCATCCGCGTCGAATACGAAAGGAGCCCGACGAATGCCCGAGGCAGTCATCGTCGCCACCGCCCGCACCCCGATCGGCCGTGCCTTCAAGGGGTCGCTGAAGGACGTCCGCATCGACGACCTGGGGGGGTTCATCATCAAGACCCTGCTTGACAAGGTTCCGGCCGTCGACAAGGCCACGGTCGACGACGTGATCATGGGGGCGGCCAACCACGTGGGCGAGCAGGGGATGAACATGGCCCGGAACATGGCCATGCTGGCCGGCCTCCCCGACAGCGTCCCCGGCACCAGCGTCAACCGCTTCTGCGCCTCGTCGCTCCAGTCGGTCCGCATCGCCTTCCACGCCATTAAGGCCGGTGAAGGCGATACCTACGTCGCGGGCGGCGTAGAGAGCGTGAGCCGCACCGCTGGCAAGGGCTTCTCGCGAGAGGACGCCAACCCGAGGTTCGTCGACGAGTCGCGCTCCGACTTCGTCAATCACATGTACATCCCCATGGGGCTGACCGCGGAGAACGTCGCCGAGAAGTACGGGGTGAGCCGCGAGGGGATGGACGAGTACGCGGTTGTATCCCAGAACCGGGCGGTCGAGGCGCAGAAGAACGGCTTCTTCGACCGTGAGATCACGCCCGTCGAGCTGCCTGACGGCACCTCTCTGAACCGCGACGACGGACCTAGGCCGGGGACGACCATCGAGAAGCTCGCCGAGCTCCAGCCCGCGTTCAAGCCCGACGGCAAGGTCACGGCCGGCAACGCCTGCCCGCTCAACGACGGCGCCGCCGCCGTCCTGGTGATGGCCGAGGACAAGGCCCGCGCCCTGGGGCTGACGCCCCTGGCCCGTGTCATCGCCAGCTCGGTCTCCGGGCTTGCCCCCGAGATCATGGGCGTCGGTCCCATTGAGGCGGTGCGAAAGGTGCTGGCGGCGACGGGACGGAAAATCTCCGACATCGACATCGTCGAGCTCAACGAGGCCTTTGCGGCTCAGGTCCTCCCCGTCTGTGACGAGTTGGGCATCTCCATCGATGGTCAGCTCAACCCGCATGGGGGAGCAATCGCCCTCGGCCACCCATTCGGGATGACCGGAGCGCGCATCATGACCACTCTCATCAACGACCTGCAGACCCTGGACAAGACCCACGGGCTGGAGACGATGTGTGTCGGCGGTGGCCAGGGCATGGCCATGATCATCGAGCGCCTCAGCTAGTTCCCAAGTTCAATCTCGGAGGGTCCGCCCAGCTGGGTCTCAACTCCAGGTGTTCTGATCGAAGCGCGCCGACGAACGGCGCGTTACGCAAGAGCACGGGAAGGAGGTTGGGCCTATGACGAGACGAGCCGGTCTCGTTGTGCTCGGCCTCGGGATCGCCGCGGGAGCCTTCGGCATCGGGACCACCCTGGCGACGGCACAAACCTCGACGACGACACCCCAGGCGCCGACGACGCAGGCACCTGCCACGGCCACGCCGGCCACACCGGCTACCCCGGCCACCCCGGCCACGCCGCACTGCAACCATGGCGGAGCCACGACCAGCGGGAGCAGCAGCTCACAGCTCTAGCCGATCGGGGCTGTGGGGCCGGCGGTCGCAGTAGCCGCCGGGCCCGCCGCCGGCGCGGAGCCGGGTGCGGGAAACCGCGAGACCGCCCGCCGCCCCCCGGCGCAGGCTCGCTCAGGACAGGGGCAGGCGTCCCACCTCAGCCAAGGTCCTGCGGATCTGGTCGAGGTGGATCCGGTCGTGGTCGACCAGGTGTCCGGCCACGTCGGCCACGGTCATCTCGCCCCGCTGCACGTGCACCCCCGTGCGGTCCCACTCGTCGTCGTCCACCGACGCCAGGAGCCGTAGGTTGGCGTCCCGGAGGACCCGCCACCGGTTGAGGGCGTCGCGTGGGTCGTCCAGGCCCCCGAAGCGCTCGGCCCACGCGTTCTGATCGAAGGCCGCGAGCAGGGGCCTGGCCTCGGTGAGAATGAGACGCAGACGCATCCCGTAGACGAGTTCGGCGTCGGCCAGATGTGACATCACCATGGCCGCCGACCACGCCCCCCGGTCGGCGGGGCGGCGCCGCAGCTGGACGGGCGGGACGTTGGCCGTGAGAGCGACGAGGTCCCGGGCAGTCGCGGTCAAACGGTCGGCATATCGGCGCGGCAGGGTGATGACCATTGCTGTTACCTCACCACGTTTGGTGTCGTGTAGACAAGCACCCTCGATGAGTCCTGGCGCTGCTCGCGACGCGTTGACGCTGGTTGCAGGCGTGGTGACAGGGGTCCTGTCGGGCGCCTTCGGTGTCGGTGGAGCCGTCATCTCCACTCCAGCCGTGCGGGCGCTGGGGGCCAGCGCCTTCCTGGCCGTGGGGACCACCCTTCCTTCGATCTTCCCCAGCGCCGTGACCGGCTCGGTGCGCTACGCCCGGGAGAGGCTCGTCGACTGGTCGATCGTGAAATGGACCGCTCCCTACGGCCTCGGCTCTTCGGTGGCCGGTTCCCTGCTCTCACACGCGATACCGGGCAACGGCCACGTGCTCATGGTGCTCACGGCCGGGCTCATCGCCTTCACGGCCGGCCGCATGATCCGGGCCCAGGACGCGGGCGTGGAGGAGGCTTCCCGGGCCCGCATGGCGGCCGGCCCAGGCGCCGCGGAGGCCTCCGGATCGGAGGCGGAGCCCGGCGGGGTCGACGAGCCCGGCGAGACGGCCGAGCCCGAGGGTCTCGGCCAGACGGGCGAGCCCGAGGAGGCCGGCGCCGTCGAGTCCGAACCCCCCCACCGCCGCGCCCTCATCGCGGCGACGGGGACCGTGGCCGGGGCGCTCTCGGGGCTGCTCGGGGTGGGCGGCGGGGTCATCCTCGTCCCTGCGTACTCAGAGGTCCTGGGCGTGCCCATCAAGACAGCCATCGCCACGTCGCTCGTCTCTGTGGGCCTCTTCGCCGTGCCCTCCACCATCAGCCACGCCCTGCTCGGCGACATCGACTGGACCTTCGCCCTCTTCCTGGCCATCGGGGTGGTCCCGGGGGCGTGGCTGGGCTCGTCGCTGGCCACCCGGGCCAGCGATCACCGGCTACGTCTTGCCGTCGGCGCCCTGCTGGGCCTGGTCTCGATCGTCTACGCCGCCGGCGAGATTGCGGCCCTCGTGTGAGCGGCACCAGCCCCGGCACCCCCGCAGGCACCGGCACCCGGCCCCGGCACCCGGCCCCGGCACCCGCGCACCCGGCCCCGGCACCCCCGCAGGCACCGGCGCTCAGGCTCCCAGGGCCCGTGCCCGGGTGAAGACGCCGTCGAACATCTCTTCGGTCAACCTGCCCGTGAAGGTGTTCTGCTGGCTCGGGTGAAAGGAGCAGAGGAGGTGGCGGCCGGAACCAGCGCGCCCCGGCCCCCGGCCGCGGTCGGACAACACCGCCTCCACCAGGTGGCCGAACCTGGGCTTCGGCCTCAGTCCCAGCAGCCGGGCCACCACCTCGTACGCGAACTGGCCCAGGACCACGGTGACGTTCACGTCCCTCAGCAGCTCCATCTCGCGCTGCAGGAAAGGAAGGCACGCCTCGCGCTCGGCCGGGGTGGGTCGGTTGGCGGGAGGCGCGCAGCGAACGGCGGCAGCGACGTAGGCCCCAGTCAGGCGCAGGCCGTCGTCGCGCGCCACACTCGTGGGCTGGTTGGCGTAGCCGGCGCGCCACAGCGCTCCGAAGAGCCAGTCGCCCGACCGGTCGCCGGTGAACACCCGCCCCGTGCGGTTCCCGCCGTGCGCGGCCGGGGCCAGCCCCACGATCAGCAGCCGGGCCGCGGGGTCGCCGAAGCCGGGGACGGGCCGGGCCCAGTAGTCCTCGTCACGGAACGCGGCCCTGCGCTCGCGACCGACCTCCTCCCGCCAGGCGACCAGCCGGGGGCAGGCTCGGCACGACACCACCTCATCCGTGAGCCCGCGCAAGCCTTGACGGCGGTTGGCGGAGACGGGCACACGGACAGGCTATGGAGACGAGGTACGTTGGGGTCGAATGGCGACTACGAGCCCCCGCGGCGCGTCCCGAAGCACACGACGCCCCTCACCGGGCGCGACCCTCCTGGTCATGGTGCGCCACGGCACCACGCCCACGACCGGCAAAGTGCTGCCGGGCATCGCCAAGGGGCTGCACCTGGCCGACAAGGGGCGGGCCGAGGCTCAGGCCGTGGCCGACCGGCTGTCAGGGCTGCCCAAGGTCGAGGCTATATACGCGTCTCCGCTGGAACGGGCCAGGGAGACGGCCGCGCCCATCGCCCGCGGCCTGAACCTGCGCGTGAGCATCGACAAGGGACTGATGGACTGCGACGTCGGTGACTGGACCGGAGCCTCGCTGAAGGCGGTGGCCAAGCGCCCGGAGTGGCGGGTCGTGCAGCGCTGGCCCAGCGGCTTCCGCTTCCCGAACGGCGAGTCGTTCACCGAGATGCAGGGCCGGATCGTGGACACCTTGGACCGGATCCGGCAGCGTCACCTCGGCGCCACCGTCGTCGTCGTGTCCCACGCCGATCCCATCAAGGCGGCCGTGGCCTATTCGCTGGGCACTCCCCTCGACCTCTTCCAGCGCATCTTCATCGCCCCCTGCTCGGTGAGCGCGGTGGTGTACGGCGAAGGCGGGCCTGCGGTCCTGACCGTGAACGCGGTCGGGTCGCTCGCAGAGCTCAGAGCATCGTGAGCAGGCTCGGGGTGTCGGCGCCCGCGAGCCCGGTGGCCCCATGAGCGAGTCGCACGATCTCCCTGCTGTCGAACGGATCACGGTCGGGGCCGTGGGCCCCCCGGGCCAGCGCCTCTTCCTCCTTCAGGCCCGCCAGGGACCCGAGGTGGTGACCCTCAAGCTCGAGAAGGTCCAGGTCGCCGCCCTGTCCCAGAGCCTGGCCAAGCTCCTGTCCGGCCTGGGCCGGACGGCGGCGGCGTCAGAAGCGGTGGACCTGGAGGAGCCGACCGAGCCGGAGTGGATCGTGGGGACCCTGGGGGTCGGCTACGACGAGGACAGCGATCGCATCCTCCTCATCGCCGAGGAGCTGACGCCGGACGACGAAGACGACCTGCTGGCGGGGGTCGCCCGCTTCGGGACCACCCGGGAGCAGGTCGCGGCCCTTGCCATCCGGGGGACGCAGCTGGTCGAGGCCGGGCGGCCGTCATGTCCGCTGTGCGGCTATCCCCTCGACCCATCGGGACACGCGTGTCCGAGGACGAACGGGCACCGGCCCCCGACGCTCTGAGGCCCCCGTCCGGACCCGACGCCCCGGGTCCGCGGGCCGGGCCCGAGCGCGCCGCCGACGTGCTCACCGTGCTGTCCTGCGGTGAGGTCGAGATGCAGGGGCGGATGCCGTGGAGCTCCAACGCCACCTTCCTGGTCACGGCCAAGCTGGGCGGCCATTCCCTCCCCGCGGTGTACAAGCCCCACCGCGGCGAACGTCCCCTCTGGGACTTTCCCGATGGCATCTACCAGCGCGAGGCCGCGGCCTACCAGCTGTCGGTGGCGCTGGCCTGGGACCTGGTGCCCGAGACCGTGGTCCGGCCCGACGGACCCCTGGGCCCCGGCTCGGTGCAACGCTTCGTGCCCGCCGACTTCTCCGAGCACTACTTCACCCTGCTCGAGCAGGGGGGGCACCACGAGGCCCTGCGCGCCATCGCCGCCTTCGACCTGGTCGCCAACAACGCCGACCGCAAGAGCGGTCACTGCCTGCTGGGCGAGGACGGTCACATCTGGGCCATCGACAACGCCCTGTGCTTCCACCCCGAGGCCAAGCTGCGCACGGTGGTCTGGGACTTTGGGGGTGAGCACATCCCAGAGCGGCTCCTCGCCGACATCGGCCGCCTGGCCCAGGACCTCCCCGACGGACTCCGGACCTTGCTGACCGACGAGGAGTGCGAGGCCGTCGTGCGCCGGGCCCGCGCCGTCGTCCGCCAGCCGCGCTTCCCCGCGCCCGGCCCCGAGCGGCGCGCCTACCCGTGGCCGCTGGTCTGACCGAGGGCGTGATGGGGGATCTGCAGGGAGAGTTGATCCGCCTCATCGAGCTCGGCGATCTCGACGAGCTGACAAGGCTCATCGACCGCCTGGGCGCCGCCGGGGACTGGGACGGTCTGGTCGATCTCCGCGACCGTTGCCGGGCCGCGCTGGAGCGGGGCAAGCAGCTGTGGCCGGCTGCGTCGCTGGCCGAGTACCGCCTCGCCCTGGAGGCCCCCGGCCCGTGGGCCGCCTCCGTCCTCGTGCCCGGGGCCGGCCGCTTCGCCCTCGGTCCCCTGTCCGAGGTGGCCGCCTCCAGCCACACCTGGGCCGAGCTCGCCCCCCACGTCCCGCCCGGTCCGCTGGCCGCGGTCACGGCCAACGAGCGGGTGGTGCGGGGCGAGGACCTGCGGGCCGACGGGAGCATCGACGGCTCGGTCCTCGAGCTCCCCCTGGCCCTCGAGCCCTGGGAACCCGCCTACCCGGTGGCGGCCTATCACCCCGACCGCGTCGAGGCGCCGGCGCCGTCCCCACCCGCGCTCGGAGACCTGCAGGTCATGCAGGACGCGGCCGCACCCGACGACGCAGCCGCACCCGACGAGGGCCGCCGCGCCCTGCTCGAGCTGGTCACGGCGTGGACGGCGGAGTCGAACGGGCGAGCCGAGGCGGTGGCGCTGACGGGCGGGGGGCCCGACGCCCTGCGGGCCCTGGGCGTGCGCCGCTACCGGACCGTCCCGCTCGAACCCGCCGCCGCCATGGCGACCATGGCTTGGTGCGGGGCCAGCGGCGGCGCCCACGGGCGGCGCAGGGGGATGGCCGCGGGCCGCTTCGCGGCGTGGTGGGCGGTGGCCGCCCTGGCCGACCTGCTCGACGCCTGGCCCCTGACCGGGGCGGAGTTGGGCCGAGCCGCCCAGCGGCTGCGGTGGTGGCTGTGGGACGTGGGTGAGCCCGAGACGGGGTGGGTGCTGCACCTGGCGGTGGAGGACCCCGGCAGCGGCCGGGCCTGGGCCCTGAACGCCGTGGACGCCGCCAGTTGAGACAGAGACAGCTGGGTCAGCCGGCCACCGGGCCCAGCACGCGCTCGGTGTAGGTGTTGGCGAAGCGCCCCTCGGGGTCGAGCCGGCGCCTGAGGGCCTGGAAGCGGTCCCACTCGGGGTAGCGCCCGGCCAGAGTGAACGCCGTCTGGTAGTGGAGCTTGCCCCAGTGGGGACGCCCCCCCAGCTCCCACATGATCTGCTCCACTCCTCGGAAGTACTGCTCGTGCTGCATCCCCCGGTACACGTGGATGGCGATGTAGCAGCGATCGCTGCCGTTGGCGGTCGACAGCGGGATGTCGTCGGCGGCGGTGAAGCGCACCTCGACCGGGAAGCTGATGAGCAGCCCGCTGTCGTCGACGAACTGACGCAGCCTCTGCACCGCGGTCACGGCCTGGTCCCGGGGGATCGAGTACTCCATCTCGACGAAGTGCACGAGGCGGGGGCTGGTGAAGACCCTCCAGCTAGCTTCGACGTACTCGCTGCGACCGCTGCCGGGGGCCAGACGGGCCAGGCGGGGGATCCACTCCGGACGCATCCTTCCCAGCCGGCAGATGGCGCCGAAGAGGACGTTCTCGAACAGGACGCGGTCGCGCAGCTCGCGCCAGCGGCCGCGCCCGCCGACGGGGTCCTCGGTGCGGTTGTTGCGCTTGGTCAGGGCCCAGCCGGTGTGGGGCACCCAGTAGAACTCGAAGTGGTCGTTGCCCTCCACCAGCTCGTCGAGGGACTCCAGAACGGCGTCGACCCGCATGGGCTCCTCCACGGCTCGCAGGTGGAAGGCGGGCACGCACCGCAGCGTGAGGGCGGAGATGATGCCCAGGGCGCCCAGGCCGACGCGCCCCACGGCCAGGACCTCGGGCTCCTCGGCGGCCGAGGCGGTGAGCACGGAGCCGTCGGCGGTCACCAGCTCGAGGCCGATGATCTGGGTGGCCAGCCCCCCGAGCCTGATGCCGGTCCCGTGGGTGCCGGTGGACACAGCCCCCGAGATGGTCTGGTAGGCGACGTCGCCCAGGTTGGGCAGGGCCAGGCCCCGTGTGCCCAGCTCCCGGCTGAGGCGGGCCAGCGAGATGCCCGACTGCACCGTGGCCGTGGCCGCATCCCGGTCGTAGCGGAGCAGGCGGGCGTAGCCGTCCAGCTCGACCATGGTCCCCGATGTGCAGGCGGTGTCCGTGAAGGAATGGCCCGCGCCCACCGCCTTGACCCGCCGGCCTTCGGCCGCCGCCGTCTTGACCGCCCGGACCAGGTCGTCGAGCGTCGTCGGGCGCGCCACCGTGGCAGGCACGCACTGCTGGTTGCCCGCCCAGTTCCGCCACCGTCTCCGCGCCGACCGCGTCCGGCTCGCTGTGTGGGAATCGCTCACGGGACGGGAGCCTAAGCCCCTGCCCGGCTGCGGGCTCAGCCGCCCGGGCTCAGCCGCCCGGGCTCCGCCGCCCGGGCTCAGCCGGACCGCTGCGGGCTCAGCTCCGCGCCCTGAGCGCCTCGATGAGCCGGGGCACCACCTTGTGCACGTCTCCGACCACGCCCAGGTCGGCGATGGAGAAGATGGGGGCCTCGCGGTCCTTGTTGATGGCGACGATGTTCTTGGATCCCTTCATCCCCACCATGTGCTGGGTGGCGCCGGAGATGCCGCAGGCGATGTACACGGTGGGTTTGACGGTTTTGCCGGTTTGGCCGACCTGGTGGGAGTAGGGGACCCAGCCGGCGTCGACGATGGCGCGAGAGGCCCCGGGCGCGGCCCGCAGGAGCTTGGCCAGCTCCTCGATCATCTCGTACTTGGAGGCCTCCCCGAGGCCCCGGCCCCCGGAGACGACGATGGCGGCCTCGTCCAGCTTGGGCCCCGTCCGCTCCTCAACGTGACGCTGCAGGATGCGGGCCGCGTTGGTGGCACCCGGGTCGGGCGACTCCACCTCTACGACCTCGGGGGCGCCCCCTCCGCCGGGCTCGGCCGCGAACGACTTCGGTCGCACCACGAAGATGTTGGGTGGCTGGCCGAGCCGCTGAACCTGGACTTGACCACCTGGGCGCCGCCGAAGACGGTGTGATGAGCGATGGGAGAGCCGTCCTCGACGCTGAGGTCGACGACGTTGCTCAACACGCCCCTGTCGATCTTGGCCGACAGCCGGCCCGCGGCGTCGCGCCCGTCGTAGGTCGTGCCGAAGACGATGGCGTCGGGCGCGTTGCCCCCCTCGATCTGGGCGGCCATGGCCGCGGCCAGGGGCACGCCGGGCAGGGCGCCGCCCAGGTCGCCCAGCGAATAGACCTTGGTCGCCCCGTAGGAGCCGAGCTCGCCCGCGTACGAGGCGACGTCGTCGCCCCAGGCCCAAGCCGAGACCTCGGACCCAAGCTCGCGGGCCTTGGTCAGCAGCTCCTGGGTGATGCTCAGGGGCTTGCCCTCGAAGGCTTCGGCCAGCACCCACACCTTGTTGATCGCCATTGCTCCCTCGACCCCCTAGATGACCTTCAGCTGCTCGAGGAAGGCCACGATGCGCTCGTGGGCATCGCCTTCGTCCTCGATGATCTCGCCCGCCTGGCGCTCCTCGGCCTCGGCCACCTCGGTGATCTCCTGGCCGAAGGCGCGGGGCTCGCCGCCACCCACGTCCACCCCCAGGTCGGCGGCCTTGAGCTGGTCCACGGGCTTGCCCTTGGCCGCCATGATCCCCTTGAAGGAGGGGTAGCGCGGCTCGACGACACCGGCCGTCACCGTGACCAGGACGGGGAGAGGGCACTCGACCTCGTCGTAGCCCGCTTCCGTCTGGCGCTGCACCCTGACCTTGCCGTCGCCCACCTCGACGTGCTTGGCGAACGTCACGCTGGGCAGCCCCAGGAGCTCGGCGATCTGCACGGGCGTCGTCCCCGTGTAGCCGTCGGTCGACTCGGTGGCCGCGATCACCAGGTCGGGCTGGGCTCGGCGGATGGCCGCGGCCAGCACCTTGGCCGTGGCCAGGGCGTCGGCGCCCTTGAGCGTGTCGTCGCTGATGAGGATGGCCTTGTCCGCGCCCATGGCCAGGGCCGTGCGCATCCCGCTGACCTCGTCGTTGGGCGCAATGGAGACGAGCGTGACCTCGCCGCCGCCCGCCTTGTCGGCCAGCTGCAGGGCCATCTCCACGCCGTAGGCGTCGGAGTCGTCGAGGATCAGCTTGCCCTCGCGCACGAGCGTGTGGCTGGCCGGGTCGAGCTTGCCCGGGGTGGCGGGGTCGGGAATCTGCTTCACGCAGACGACGACGTTCATGATGAGGATTGTTCCCGACGGGAGGTGGGAACTACCAACTCGGTCCTCTTGGTCGCCGACCATCTTCGGGTCCGCCCAGCGGGTGTGCACTAGTTTTCGCTGGTGGCCGACCCGACGCTGCCGGCGCCTTTAGCCGGCGTCGCCTCCCGCCGGTCGGGACCGGCCGGAGCGGCGGCCGAGGTCATGGGAGGCCAGACCAGCCAGGACAAATAGGGTACGAAGGAGCGAAGCCGTGGCCGAGCAGGACGAGGTCCGCCTGACGGTGCCGGCCATGCCGGAGTTCCTCCGCCTCGCCCGGGTGACGGCCACCGGCCTGGCCAGTCGCCTGGGGTTCACCTTCGACGAGGTCGAGGACCTGCGCCTGGCCATCGACGAGCTCTGCTTCGCCCTCATGGGGACCCGAGGGCGCCCGGGAACCATCCGGCTCCGGTACCTCGTCACCGAGCAGGCCCTCGAGGTCGAGGGTGTGGGCGACTTCCGGGGCGAAGGTCCCGAGCCCACCTTGTCGGACCTGTCCAGCCAGATCCTCACCGCCCTCGTGGACGAGCACGACGTCCGCCGCGGGAGCGACGGCCTGCCCTGCTTCCGATTCCGTAAGGCCCGAATGGAGTACGGGCGCCGATGACCTCCGAGGCGGCGCAGCGCGAGGAGCTGCGCCAGAAGTTCGCGGACTTCGCCACCAGCCGCGATCCCGCCCTGCGGGACGAGCTGGTCGAGCGCCATCTGGGCCTGGCCGAGTACCTGGCCCGGCGCTTCTGCAACCGGGGCGAGCCCCTGGACGATCTCGTGCAGGTCGCGTCGGTGGGTCTGATCAAGGCCCTCGACCGCTTCGACCCCGGCCGCGAGGTCGAGTTCTCGACCTACGCCACCCACACGATCGTGGGCGAGCTCAAGCGCCACTTCCGCGACAAAGGGTGGGCGGTGCGCGCCCCTCGCCGCATGCAGGAGCTCTACCTGCGACTGGGCAAGGTCATCGGCATCCTGTCCCAGGAGCTGGGCCGGTCACCGACCATCCAGGAGCTGGCCGCCGAGGCCGAGGTCTCCGAGGAGGAGGTGCTCGAGGCCATGGAGGCGGGCCAGGCCTACCGCTTCACCTCCCTCGACGCCGGTGGACCCAGCGACGAACCGGGCGAGTCCCTGCACACCATGCTGGGCGAGGAGGACCCCGGCCTCACCGACGCCGAGAGCAGGGCCGCCCTCTCCCCCCTCATCGCCGGACTCCAGCCCCGGGAGCAGCGCATCCTCCATCTGCGCTTCTTCGAGGGTCTGACGCAGTCGGAGATCGCGGCCCGCCTCGGGATCAGCCAGATGCACGTGTCCCGCCTGCTCGCCCGGAGCCTCGAGCAGCTCCGCTCGGCGTCCGAGGAGGGCTGAGGACAGCAGCGCGTGCGACTGCTCCTCATCGTCAACGCCTCCGCCTCCTCGGTGACGCCCCGGGGCCGGGTCGTCATCCAGAAGGCGCTGGGCGCCGACCACGATGTCACCACGGCCGAGACCAGCCGCCGGGGCCACGCCGCCCGGCTGGCTCAAGGCGCCGCCGTCGACGGGCTGGACGCGGTCGTCGTCCTGGGCGGGGACGGGACGCTCAACGAGGCGGCCAACGGCCTGGCTGGGACGCAGACCGCGCTGGGCGTGTTGCCCGGGGGCTCGACCAACGTGTTCGCCCGCACCATCGGAGCCAGCGTCGATCCCATCGAGGCCACGGGCCAGCTCCTCGCGGCCATGACCCGGGGCTCGAGGCGGCGCATCGGCTTGGGCCAGGTCAACGGCCGCTACTTCCTCTTCCACGTGGGCATGGGCTTCGACGCCGCCGTGGTCGACCAGGTCGAACGGCGCGCCGACCTGAAGCGCTACATCGGCCACTCCCTGTTCGTGTACGCGGCGGTGGTCACCTGGCTGCGCCACTACGACCACCGCCAGCCTCGGCTCACCGTGCAGCTCGACCAAGAGGCGGAGGGGATCCCCTCCTATCTCGCCATCTGCCTCAACACCAACCCCTACACGTTCCTCGGCCCCCGCCGCCTCAACCTCGCCCCCGACGCCACCCTGGACGGACCCCTCACGCTGGTCAACTTCCGCACCCTGCGCTTCGGCAACGTCGCGGGGGTCGTGATGTCGGCTCTGGGCTCGGGCCGCTGGGCCCGCAACCACCCTCGCATCGACTACCGCCGGGACGTACACGCACTGGTGGTGTCGGCCCGGGACCAGCCCTTTCCCTACCAGGTGGACGGCGACTTCGTGGGCGACGCCGACCGGCTCGAGCTCCGCTACGAGCCCGCCACCCTGGAGGTCTTCATGCCCTGACGGGCCCTTGGTCAGGCCCGCCCCAGGACCGAAAGGGCCACGTCAGGGACATTGGTGATGATGGCGTCGACTCCCATCCCGGCCAGCTCCCCCATCCGAGCCGGGTCGTCGACGGTCCAGGTGGTGACGGCCACGCCGGCGTCGTGGGCCTCCTCGACCAGGGCGGCGTTGACCCCCCGGTGGTGGGGATGGAGCTGACGATGGCCCCGTTCGACCACCGTCCTCAGCGCCTGGGACTGGTCGAAGCCGGGAAGGGTCAACCAGGCCGTGGGCAGGACCGGGTCGGCCGACTTCACCGCCTCGAGCGTCGCCAGGCTGAACGAGGACACCACCACGTCGTGCGCCTGCCGCTCGCCCACCAGGGCGGCCAGGGCCGAGGCCACGGCCTCCGAGGGGTCCCAGTCGGGCTCGCTGGGAAGGTTCTTGATCTCGAGGACCGTGGTCATGCCCGCGCAGGCGTCCAGCGCGGCAGCCACGAGCGGGACCCAGGCAGGCAGCTCGACGACCGTGAGCCGGGCCACCGCTCCCAGGCCCGGGATCTCGGCGTCGTGGTGCACGACCAGGGCCCCGTCGGCGCTGGCCCGCACGTCGAGCTCCACCCCGTCGGCCCCCAGACTGCGGGCTTCGACGAACGCCTCCAGGGTGTTCTCTCGGTGGCGGGCCCACGCCCCTCGGTGTGCGATGACAGAGACGTCCGTTTGGGTAGGCAAAATCCTGGTTATCCCTCCTTGCAATTGGCAAGGGCCCCAGCTAACGTTGGGGGTCCCGAAACCGCCCGTGGACGCAATGGCGCCGCGAGGCCTATGTGAACAGATTCACAATCTTTCTTGGGTTGCCGAGGAGGCGTGCTGTGGCCCTGACCTGGAGCCGCTCGATCGACTGGGACACCGCCGACTGGCGGGAGCTGGCAGCGTGCAGAGACACCGATCCAGACCTCTTCTTCCCGGTCGGCACCACCGGCCCTGCCCTGCAGCAGATCGACGCGGCCAAGGCCGTCTGCCGGGCCTGCGAGGCGCAAGGCCAGTGCCTGGAGTTCGCACTGGCCACCAACCAGGAGTCGGGCGTCTGGGGCGCCACCTCGGAGGAAGAGCGGCGCAAGATCCGCAAGGGCTGGCTCTCCCGCCAGCGCCGCGCCTCCTGACCGCCGCGCCGGGCCCACTTCTCCCACCAGCGCCGCGCCTCCCGACCGCATAGCCGGGGCTTACCCGAGCCCGTCCCCGGCGCCGGGACCGGCGGGGATGCGCAGCTCGACGTGGGTGCCCTTCCCGCCGTACATGGCGATGCTCCCGCCCAGCTGGGTCGTGACCAGGTCACGCACGATGGACAGCCCCAGGCTGGTCGTGCTCTCGAGGGCGAAGCCGGGCGGCAGGCCCCGTCCGTTGTCCCGCACGTCGACGGTCAGCCAGTGGCCGTTGTTGGCCAGGGCCGCCTCCACCCGCCAGGGACGGTCGTCGCCCGCGGCGTCGCCCCCTGGGCTCTCGCCGTCCTCGTCGGGCTTGCCGTCGTCGGGAAAGGCGTGCTCGACCGCGTTCTGGAACAGCTCGGTGATGATGACGGCCAGGGGGGTGGCCACGTCGGCGGGGAGCTCGCCGGCGTCGCCCTCGGTGCGGAAGCGGACGGGCTTGCCCAGCGAGTGGGCCGTGTCCTCGGCCATGCGCACCAGCGAGCGGATGATCTCCTCGAAGGCCACCTGCTCGCTGGCGTCGCGCGACAGGATCTCGTGGACGATGGCGATCGAGCGGATCTCCCGCTCGACGTCGTCCAGGGCCGTCCTCCCCAGGCCGGGGTGCAGGCGCCGGGCTCGCAGACGGAGCAGAGACGAGATCGTCTGCAGGTTGTTCTTCACCCGGTGGTGGATCTCGCGGATGGTGGCGTCCTTCGATATCAGGAGGCGGTCCCGGCGGCGCAGGTCGGACACGTCGCGGATGAGGGCCAGCGCCCCGGTTATGCGCCCCTGGTCGAGAAGCGGGATGCACCTCAGGCTGATGACGACGTCGTTGCGCCGCTCTATCTCCTCGTTGACGGGCAGGACGGTGGCGAAGGAGCGCTCGACCGCCGTCTCCTCCATGCCCAGCTCGTCGAGGCGCAGCCCCTCGGCGTTGGTCGTGATGCCCATGCGGTGGAGGGCGCTGACCGCGTTGGGGGAGGCGTACTCCACCCGGGCGCCCTGGTCGAGCACGATCACGCCGTCGCCGACACGCGGCGACTCCTCGGTGGTGACGTCCTCGCCCAGGAACGGGAACTCCCCGTTGACGATCATGCGGGCGAAGCGGTCGAAGACCTGCACGTAGATGCGCTCGAGCTCGCCCGGGCGCCGGCCGATGCTGAGGGGCGACTCCCGGGTGAGCACGGCCAGGAGCTGGCCTCCGAAGCGCACGGGGATGCACTGCACGCGCGCCCGCTCCCCCCTCCCCCCGATCCCGCTCTCACCCTCGACGATCTCCCCGAGGCGCCATGCCCGGCCCACCAGAGGGCGCTCGACCTCGTCGATCAACCGCCCGACGAGGTCCTCCTTGTGCAGCGTCTGTCCCGTCGTTGGTCGCATCTGGCCGATCACCGAGAATCGGGAACCCGACTCGTCGGCGAACGGGAGCAGCAGGAGCAGGTCGGAGATGCACAGGTCGGCGAGCATCCCCCAGGACGCCATCAGGCGCTGGAGGTGGGCCTGGCCCGGGTCGGAGACGACGACCGCGGTCATGACCTCAGATCACCACCTGCCTCGGGACGCGGCCCCGGAACGCGGTCAGGGTCTCGTAGCCGGCGTCGGCCACCAGCTGGCGCAGCTCGCAGGCCCGATGGGCCACGGTCGCCAGCTCGTGGGCGTCCGACGCCGTGGTCACGGGCACGCCGGCGGCGTGGAAGCGGGCCAGCAGGTCGGACGCCGGGTAGGCCTCGGCGGCCGGCTTGCGCCACCCGGCCGAGTTGGCCTCGGCCGCCATCCCCGCCCGCGCCGTCGCCTCGACCAGGCGGGCATGGAACTCGTCGGGCACGGCCGGGCGCCGGCCCGACACCTTGATCAGGTCGGGGTGGGCCAGCACGTCGCACAAGCCGCAGCTGGCGAGCTCCTCCACGGCGTTGGCGTAGGCGTCCCAGATGGCCTCGACTCCCCTCCGGCCCCACTCCTGGGCCGAGGTCGGGTCCTCCAGGTAGTCGAAGAGCCACGCGCCCAGCCAGTGCACGGACCCGAGGAGCACGTCGAAGGGGTATCCCTGAAGGACGCGGGCCACCACGTCCATGCGGTCCCGGTAGTGGTCCACCTCGAGGCCAAGCAGCACGGGCAGGCCCGCCTCCTTGGCCCGCTCCACGGTGTCCACGTAGACGTCGAGGTCGGCGTGGGCGTGGTCGGTCCAGTAGCGGGCGGCCGAGGCCCGCAGGTGAGGATCGGGGTCGTCCTCCCACCAGCCGGCCAGGGCGGCATCGGCCTGGACGAAGCGGAACAGGTGCTCGGTCACCGCGACCTCGCCCACGCCCGACGCCGACGCCCGCTCGCAGTAGGCGGCCAGGTGCTCGAGGGTCGGCCCCACGGCCCGCTCCCCGTGGGGCCACAGGTGCACGTGGTAGTCGAGCATGCGGCCATGGTACGGGTGCCGTGCCCCGGCCCCGACCGGCGCCGAGCGACCCCGGCGCAGCTCCCCCGCCTACCGACGGCGGATGAGCGTCACCCCGTCGCGGACGGTGAGCTGGACGCACACCACCCGTTGGTCGGCCACGACCTTGTCGTTGAAGGCGCGGATGGCCACCGAGTCGGGGCTCTGGTCGGCCTCGTAGATGACGTTGCCGCTCCACAGAGTGTTGTCGACGGCGATGACGCCGCCGGGCGCGACCTTGGGGAGGACCGATTCGAAGTATGCGTCGTAGCTGGTCTTGTCGGCGTCGATGAACACCAGGTCGAAGGGGCCCTGCAGGGTCCCAAGGGTCTCCAGCGCCGGTCCCACCCTGACGTCGATGCGCCCTGCGTAGGGGCTGGATGCGATGTGCCGGCGGGCCACCTCGGCGTGCCGCTCGCTGATCTCACAGGTCACGATCGTCCCCTCGGGAGGCATGCCCGCGGCCATGGACAGCGACGAGTATCCGCTGAAGGTGCCGATCTCCAGCACGCGCCGGGCCTGCAGGGAGAACGCCAGCATCTCCAGGAAGCGGCCTTCGAGGGGCCCCACCATCATCTGCGGGAGCTCGAGGGTGGTCGTCGTCTCCTCGGCCAGCGCCACCAGGTGCGGAGGCGGCGCTGAGCTGTGTGCCTGGGCATAGGCCTCGATGCGCGGATCGACGATGTCCATCGTCCGAGCTTGCCAGAGGGGTTGGGCGGCCGAGTCCCAGGTCTTCCCCCATGGGTTCACAGTGTCAACACAGAACGCGCCCTTACGGTCCGGGGCGTGGCAAAAGGGACGGGGCCAAGGCGCCGCGGGGGCGACCTGATCGCCGTGATGGTGGGCCTGGCCGTCCTGGCCACCGCCTGCGGGTCGGGCGCATCCAAGACGGCGTCGCCCGCGACCACGACCACCACGTCGGGACGGGGCGCGGCCTTGCAGGCCTTCCGCCAGTGCATGGCCGGGCGGGGCATCACCTTGCCCCAGCGCCAGCCCGGCACCGGTGGCGCGGCCGCCGGGAGCGCCGGGGACGGAGGTGGCACCGGAGGTGGCGCGGCCGGATCCGGACCGCCCGACGCGGGAGGGGGCGGGGGCCAGGGCTCCGCCCGTTTCAGCCAGCCGCCGCCCGGGGTGGACCCGGCCAAGTACCAGGCGGCCCTGGCCGCCTGCCGGTCGCAGCTGCCCGCGGCGGGGACGGGCAACGCCCAGTTCCGCACCGCCTTCGCCGCCTACGTGACCTGCCTGCGCAACCACGGGGTGACCACGGGCGACCCGGCCCAGGGAAACCAGGCCCTGGCCGGCGTCGACCGCAATAGCCCCACCTTCCAGGCCGCCGACCAGCAATGCCGGGCCCTGCTGCCCCAGCGCGGTCCCGGCTCCACCACGACCACGACGAGCTGACCGTCATGAGGCACGAGGACTGAGAGGGCATGACCAGAGGACAGCGAGGACTGAACATCGTGCTGTTCGTCGCCGTGGCCGCGCTGGTGGCCGCCGGGGTGACGTCGGTGGGCAACCCGGCCAAGGCCAGGGCCGTCCTGCGCACCGCCTCGGTCCAGCGAGGTGACGTCCAGGCCACGGTGTCGACCACGGGCAACGTGACCGCACCCACGACCCTGGCTCTCAACTTCACCACCGGGGGCCGGATGACCGAGGTCGACGTCACCCCAGGCACGCGCGTGGTGGCCGGCCAGGTCCTCGCTCGTGTGGACGACGCCTCCCAGAAGGCCGCCCTGGCCTCGGCCCAGGCCAATCTGAACGCGGCTCAGCAGCGCCTGTTCCAGGCCCAGAACCCGCTGAGCTCGGCCCAGGCGGCGGTGAACTCGATCGCGGCCAAGCAGGCCGCCGCGGCCGTGACCGCGGCCCAGACGTCGCTGGCCGACCAGCAGCACACGGTGGCCATCAACGCCACCGTCTACCAGGGCACGGTGAACACAGCCGAGACCCAGCTCCAGGCGGACCAGGCCCAGCTGCAGGCCGACCAGGCCCAAAGCCCGGTCGACCAGCAGAAGGTCAACTCCGACAGCCAGGCCGTGAACAAGGACCAGAGCGCCCTGACCAGCGCCCAGACGGCACAGACCCAGGGACTGGCCCGGGACGAGCAGGCGCTCCACTCGACCCAGTCGGCGCTGACCGCGGCCCAGAACTCCGAGCAGGCCACCCTGGCCGGCAACGCCCTCAAGGCGGCCCCGCCCCTGCCCGGTGACCTGGCCGCCGACCAGGCCGCCATCGCCTCGGCCCAGACCGCGCTCACCGCCGCCCAACTGGCCGAGGACGGCGCCGTGCTCACCGCCCCCGCCGCGGGCACCATCGCCTCCGTCAACGGTCAGGTGGGTCAGACCGCGGCGGGCGGGGGATCGTCGGCCTCCTCGGCCTCCTCGGCCTCCTCGGCATCGTCCGGCTCGGGTGGGACGTCTGGTGGAGGCGCCAGCTCCGGTGGGTCGAGCGCCGGCTCGACGAGCCAGGCCCTGGTCACCCTGATCGACCTCGACGCCCTCCAGGTCAAGGCCGGCTTCAGCGAGACCGACGTGGCCCGGGTGGCGGTCGGCCAGCCCGCGACGGTGTCCTTCCCGGCCCTGCCCAACGAGCAGGCGGCCGCCCACGTCGTCGCCATCGACGCCACCTCGACGGTGGTGAGCAACGTGGTCACCTACAACGTGACCATGGCCCTGGACAACCTCACCCCCCTCGTCAAGCCGGGGATGTCGGCCAACGTGTCGGTCGTGGTGGCCAAGGCCGACAACGTCCTGCACGTGCCCACCGCCGCGGTGCGGGGCAGCGCGGCCACCGCGACGGTCACGCTCATGAACGCGGGCAAGCAGACCCCGGTAGTGGTGACCGTCGGGGTGCGGGGCGACGACGCCACCGAGGTGACGAGCGGGCTCAACCCCGGCGATCAGGTCCTGGTCTCCACCGGCCAGGCCAGCTCTTCGACGGGCGGGGCCACGGTGCGGGGCGTCGGGGGCCTGGGCGGCGGCGGCCTGGGCGGGGGCGGACTGGGCGGCGGCGGACTGGGCGGCGGGGCAAGGGGAGGCTGATGGCGGCCCCGCCCGTGATCTCACTCTCCCGGGTCACCAAGGTCTACGACGCCGGGCGCCTCTCCGTGCACGCCGTGCGGGGTATCTCCCTCGTGATCGAACGAGGGGACTACGTGGCCATCATGGGCAGCTCGGGAAGCGGCAAGACGACGCTCATGAACATCATCGGCTGCCTGGACGTGGCCACCTCCGGGCGGTACCTGCTCGACGGTGTGGACGTGCGCCGCCTCGACGACGAGCGCCTGGCCGCGGTGCGGAACCGCAAGATCGGCTTCGTCTTCCAGAGCTTCAACCTCATCCCCCGCACGACGGCGTTGCACAACGTCGAGCTCCCTCTCATCTACGCGGGCCAGCGAGGCCCGGAGCGGCGCCGGCGGGCCTCGGCCGCCCTGTCCACCGTCGGGCTGGGCAGCCGCATGCACCACCTCCCCAGCGAGCTGTCGGGTGGCCAGCAGCAGCGGGCGGCCATCGCCCGGGCCATCGTCACCAACCCCGCCATCATCCTGGCCGACGAGCCCACGGGAAACCTCGACAGCGTCTCCACCCAGGACGTCCTCGGTGTCTTCGACCAGGTCAACGCGGAGGGGCGCACCGTCGTGCTCATCACCCATGAGCCCGACGTGGCCAACCACGCCAAGCGGGTCGTCCAGCTGCGCGACGGCCAGGTCATGGAGGACGTGCGCCAGGCCCCGGTGGACGGCCTCCCGCCCCGCCACCGGGCCCGCACCCAGCAGGGTGTGGCCTGATGTTCAGCACCGAGAGCCTGCGCATCGCCGTGTCGGGCCTGATCGCCAACCGGCTCCGCTCGGCGCTCACCATGCTGGGGATCCTCATCGGCGTGGGCGCGGTGATCATCCTCGTCGCCGTGGGGAACGGCTCCTCCCGTACCGTCCAGAAGCGCATCGAGAGCCTGGGCACCAACACCCTCACCGTGTTCCGGGGCAGCTTCGGGCGGGGCCGGGGCGGACGCGCCTTCGTCGGCACCCAGAGCCGCCAGTCCCAGCTCAGCCTGGGCGACGTGACCGCTCTGCAGAACAAGGCCAACGCCCCCGACGTGGCCAGCGCCTCCCCGGTGGTCAACGCCACCGTGACCGCCACCTACCAAGGGGCGAGCTACAGCCCCCAGGCCTTCGTGGGAACCGCGCCTACCTACTTCACGGCCCGGGCCTTCACCGTGGCCGAGGGACGGTTCTTCGACCAGTCGGACTACGACAGCCGGGCCCGCGTGGTCGTGCTCGGCCAGACGGTCGTGGGACAGCTGTTCGGCACCCAGGACCCGGTGGGGGCCACCGTCCAGGTCAACGGGGTGAACTTCGCCGTGATCGGGGTCACGGCCAAGAAGGGCAGCAACGGCCCCCAGGACCAGGACGACGTGGCCCTGGCCCCGCTCACCACGGTGCAGGACCACCTCACCGGGGTGGGCAGCCTGAACCAGATCCTGGTCCAGGCCGCATCCCGCAAGCAGACGACGGCGGCCCAGGACGAGGTGACGTCGCTCCTCTTGGCCCGCCACCGGATCGCCGACCCCACCCAGGCCGACTTCAGCGTGCTCAACCAGGCGACCCTCCTGCAGACCAGCGCCGCCACCAACCGTGTCTTCACCGTGCTCCTGGGCGCGGTGGCGGCCATATCCCTGCTCGTAGGGGGCATCGGGGTCATGAACATCATGCTCGTCACCGTGACCGAGCGGACCCGGGAGATCGGCATACGCAAGGCCATCGGCGCCCGCAGGCGCGACATCCTCAGCCAGTTCCTCATCGAGGCCGTGCTGCTGTGCGTGGCCGGGGGTGTGGCCGGCGTGGGCGCGGGCCTGGCCGGGAGCCATTTCAAGATCGTGGGCGTGCACCCGGCCGTGGTGCCCTACTCCGTGGCCCTGGCCTTCGGCGTGGCCGTCGCCGTGGGCCTGTTCTTCGGCATCTATCCCGCCAACCGGGCCGCCTCTCTGCGGCCCATCGACGCCCTCCGCTACGAGTGACGCCTGAACAGGAGCCGGTCATGACCGCCAGCGAACAACCCATCGGCGACCAGGGCGAGGACTGGGAGGCGGGCGTGGACGAGGAGTTCGCTCCCCCGCCCCGCCGCCGCTTCCCCTTCCTCACGGGCGGCCTCGCACTTCTGGCCGCAGCCGGGGGCGCCTTCCTGGCCGGCGTCCAGGTCCAGAAGCACCACGACCGCTCGCTGGTCACGACCACGGCCGCGGCGACGACGACCGGCGGCGCCGGCCAGCGGGCCCGCGCCGCCCTCGGGGCCGGAGGCGGAGCGGGCGGAGGCGGGGGCGCCACCGTGGGCCAGGTCAAGCTGGTCGACGGATCGAACATCTACGTCACAGACGCGTCCGGCAACACCGTCACCATCGCCACCACCTCCTCCTCGCAGTTCACCAAGCTGAACCCGGCCACCCTCAAGGACATCCAGCCCGGGGACACGGTGATCGTCCGGGGCGCCCAGCAGGGCGACGGTTCGGTGAGCGCGGCCAGCGTGTCCGACAGCGGCCCCGGCGGAGCTGTCGGGGGTGGAGGCCGCTTCGGTGGTCGGGGCGCGGGCACGGGTACCGGGGCAGGCACCGGCGCGGGCACGGGTAGCGGCGCGGGCGCGCCGGGCGCCGCCGCCGCAGGCGACTAGGAAGGCAGCGGTCAGGGCGGGGTGAGCCCGGGCCGGCGTCGGCGGTGGTCGGCGTCGTCCCTGCTCGTCCTGCGTGTGCTCCTCCTGGCCGACGCCGTGGTCCTCGCCGTCGTCGGGGGGATCGCGGTGGCCTTCGTGGAGCGACCGGCGGGGCTCGTCGCCGCGTGCGGGGCCTGGCTCCTGGCCGGGGCTCTGCTCGCCTGCCTGCCGCTGACCGATCCCTACCGCCACGAGAGGAGGCGGCGAGCCGGAGGCTGAGCGGCTGAACGACCGGCGAGCTCCGTCAACGCAGCGCCGGAGGCATCCCCAACCTGGGTCCAGCGGAGTAGCTCGGACGCCCGTCCTCGGCGACGCCGGCTTCGGGCGCGTCGTAGAGCGTGAGGCGGGGAAGGAGGGAGCCCCCGGCACGGTCGGCGTCAGCGCTCATCACCCTCCAGGCCCACAAGGCCAGGGCGACGAACGCGGCGCCGGCGACGACCCGGTCCGCGCTGCTCCCGGGTGCCGCCGCCCGACGCAGGTCCAACGCAGCAGATGGTGCCGGCGTCGAGGTCACCGGGCCGAGGGAGGCTGGACCGGGCACCAGCGGCTGCGTGGCCGTGGGCCCCAGCGCGGAGGCGGCCGGGACGAACGCGCTCGACGGCGCGAAGATCGACGAACCGGGAGCGACGCTCGCAGGCGATTCGGGTGGAGTCAGGGCACCGGCGGAGCCCTGAGCGGGTGCTGAGGTGACCGTCACGTCGGCACCGGTAGGCCGTTCGAAGGTCAGGTCGTAGGCCGTGGCGGCAGGCTCTTGGGGTGGCGGCTGGATGACCACGTCCATCTCGCTGCCGCTGGCGAGCGGCGTCAGATCGAAGGTCATCGTCGTCGCGTCGTCGCTGAGGACTCCTGCGACCTTCCCGCGGCCGCAGTCCGATGCCGGCCGGTTGCTCCATGCTCCGGCGGTGGCGGGTTGCCACGGTCCGGTGGTCGAGCAGGCGACGACCGCTGGTGGCCCCGAGGACTGATTGCTGTGGACTCGCAGCCGCAGCACCAGAGACGACTCGCCCCCGTCGAGACCGAACCGCACCGCGGAGACCGCAGAAGGGCCGGCCGCGTCGCTGGCAACCCAAAGGCCACCGTCAG
>VAXP01000112.1:26802-48600 GCA_005884125.1 Actinomycetota bacterium
CCGCCTCGACTGCGGTCCGGCCCCTAAGCCGGGCGGTCCCGGCCAGGCGCGGTGGCGTCACCGCCGGGTGGGCGAGCGGCGGCCTGCCCGCGCGTGTGCCTTGCCCACATCTGCCTCGGCCCCGTCCGCGTTGGCTCCCCCGCCCACCACGGCCTCGGCCACAGCGCGGGCTCCCGATCGGGCTATCACCCGTGCGTCCGCCCCGAGGTAGGACGCCACGACATCGGGATGGTGCACCACCTCCGCCGGCGAGCCGGCCGTGACCACGTGGCCGAGGTCGAGCGCGACGATCGTGTCGGCGATGCCGGTCACCAGGGGCATGTCGTGCTCGATGACCAAAAGGCTGCAGTCGGTCTCGCTCTGGATGCGCCGGAGCATCGGCCCGAGCGCCTCCGTCTCGCGCTGAGCGATGCCCGAGCTGGGCTCGTCCAGGATGAGCACGGCGGGACGGTGGGCCATAGCCATGGCCAGGTCCACGATGCGGCGGCTCCCTGTCGAGAGCTCGCTCACGAACTTGTTCCGAAAGGCGCCCAGGCCCATGAGCTCGATGAGCTCGTGAACGGCCCAGGCAACTTCGGTCTCCGACTCGGCCACGGCTGGCAACCCGAGAGCATCTGCCAGCGGGTCGCGCACCGCGATGTGGCGTTCGAGAGCGACTGCGATGTTCTCTGCGACAGTCAGGGACGGGAACAGGCGGGCGTCCTGGAATGAACGACCCAGTCCGGCCCAGGCCCGTCTCTGTGGCGGCCAGTCGGTCACGTCGGCTCCCTTGAGCCGGATGCGCCCACCGTCTGGCTGGAGAAATCCCGAGATCAGGTCGAAAACCGTCGTCTTGCCTGCTCCGTTGGGACCGATGAGCCCCACGATCTCTCCCTCGCGGAGCTCGAACGTGATCTCGTCAACGGCGCGGATGCCGCCGAACCGCTTGACCACCTCGATGAGCTCGAGCGCTACGGGCCGCTCGGCGAGCCTCTCCCGCCTGATCGCCCGGTCCCGGCTCTCGGATCCGGAGACGCCTCGTTCGCGGTCCCGCGCTTCGCCCCGGCCTTTGCCGGCGGGCGCCGCGCTCGCCTGGGCGGCCGGAGCCTGCCCGCTGGCGACAGCCCTACCGGCCGCGGCGCCCTCGAGGAACACGGATCGCAGGATGTCGTCACGGTCGAGGAGCTGTGCGGTGGGGCCGGTGAAGCGCACCTCCCCCTTCTCCATGAACACGGCCCGCTGGGCCAGCATCAGCGCCGTGTTCACGGATTGCTCGACCAGGAGGATCGTCGTTCCCTGCTCGTGGATGGCGCGGACGATGTCGACCAGCCGACCGACAACGGTGGGCGCCAGCCCAAGCGTCAGCTCGTCAATCATCAGCAGTCGGGGCTTGGCGATGAAGGCCATGCCCAGCCCGAGCATCTGCTGCTCGCCGCCGGAGAGGTTCCCGGCGATGGTGTCCCCTCTCTCGCGGAGGACCGGGAAGTAGTCCAGGACCTGGGACGTGGCCGAGCGGACGAAGCCGGGGTCGTGGCGCTTGTAGATCCAGCCCGCAAGCCGGAGGCTTTCATTGACCGTGAGCGTCGGGAAGATGCTGCGGCCTCCGGGCATTTGGATGATCCCTCGTTGCACGGTCCGCCTCGGATCCGTGTGGGTCACATCCTGGCCGTCGAAGAAGATGGCTCCCCCGCTGGGGTCGACCAGTCCCGACACGGCCCTGAGCAGGGTCGACTTCCCGGCCCCATTGGTACCGAGGAGGGCGACGATCTCACCCTCCTTCAAGTCGAGGTCGACGCCGAAGAGGACCTGAACCGAGTCGTAGGCGACGTCCACGCCCGCGCACCGCAACAGCGACCGCTCTCCAGCGTCGAGCCGCTGGCGGCGCAGCTCGGCCGTGGTGGCCAGCAGCCGGAGCGACCGGGCCGCGTCATCGCCCACGAAACGGGCCGCAGATGCGAGGACGGCCGCGAAGATCACCCAAAACGGACCAAGGACGAAGATGCCCCAGCGGATCCCGTAGGTGTCCGAGATGGTGCTCAGACCGGTCATGTAGAACAGCACGACGACGCCCAGGACCAGGAACACGGCGGCGAAGCTGAAGGCCAGCGTCCGGACCCGGGCCGGAGAAACCAGCGCCTGCACGGCGGTGAGGGGCGGCCAGAAGACGCCGGCCGCGAAGCTGGTGGCCAGGCCTATGACAAGTGCTAGGGGCAGGACTGGAGTGGCCGCGAGCAAGGCGAGCCCCACGCCCACCGCGGCTATCCAGACCGCGGCGCGACGCAGGGGTTCGCCCAGGCCCTTGGCGAACCACCCCCGCGCCCAGCGGCCGCCGCGCATTACTCCGAAGAGGGTTACGCCCGCGTTTGCAGCGCCGATTACCCCTCGCCAGAACGGCCCGATGTGGAACGTGCGTTCGAGGTACAGCGGCAGGTACGCGGCCAGCGGGAGTAGCCCCGCGCCCAGGAACAGTGCGGCGATGAACAGTCTCCGCAGCGTCGGCACGGCCCACAGGGTGCGGACACCCTCGCGGAAGGGTGTGGCCGACTCCTCGGCCGCCAGCGCGGCCGAGACCGGGTCATCGGCGCCTCCGCGCGCCGGCTCGCCGAGCCGCATCGCCACGATGGAGGTGGCCAGGATGGGCACGATCAGGATCATGAACGCGGCCCGCCAGCCCAGAACCGCGCCGACGACGCCCGCCAACGCGGGCCCGGCGATGGCGCCGAGGTACATGGCGTTGGTGTGGTCGGCGTACACGGCCGGGCGCGTCTCGGGGGGGTAGTAGTCGGCCAGCAGGGAGTTGTGGATGGGGATGTTGGCGATCAACCCCAGGCCGTTGCCGAAACGGACGACGAGCAGTAGGCCGGCCGTACCCACGATCCCGGTCGCAAACGAGAAGACCCCAGCCAGCATCCCCGACAGCACCACGAGGGGAGTTCTGGGCATCCGGTCGGCCAGGTAGCCGACGGGCACCGCCAGCAGGACGAGCAGCCCGACGTTCAGGACAATGAGGCCGACGAACTTCTGATCGGTGAGGTGGAACGACTTCTCGATGTCGGGCGCGAGGACGCCGAAGGCGGCCGTGTCGAACTCGTCAAAGAAGTACAACAGGCAGAGAACGACCAGGGAGAAGATCGCGACTCCTCCGGTGTCGCGTTCCAGGCGCCGGCGCAGCCAGGCCACCCCACTCATCGCTGCGCCGCCTCGAGCTGGTGATGCCCGTCGGTGCCCACCGCGGTGGAGGCCTGCTCGACGGCCGCGGCCGCTTCGACCATCACGTTGGCCTCTCGCGCCGCACTCTCCGTACGGACGTCTGCCAGGAGGCTGGGGACCACGATGCCCCGCCGTTGGGCGATCCACCGCAGAAGGGCGTCCCTGGTCGAGTAGAACAGTTGAGCCAGTCCCCCGGGCACGACGTAGAGGAGCAGCAGGGCGCCAAAGCCCGTGGCCAGGAGCTGGCTCTGGGTGCTGAGGTCGCCGTACTTGAGCACGCCGATGTAGAGCGTGCCGAGGAGGGCCCCGGGGAGCGAGGTCACGCCGCCGATGACGACGATGATCAGAAGCGTCAGGCTGAGGTCAGGCGAGAACGCCTCGGTCGACAACGTGCCCTGGTGGTAGGCGAACAGCGCCCCAGCGATGGCAGCCCAGAAGCCGGAGATGGCGAAGGCCCACAGCTTGGCCCTGGCCGCCGCCACCCCATAGGCCTGAGCTCCCCGCTGATTGTCACGTACGGCGATCATGATGCGACCCGTCCGGCTTCGCCGCAGGGCCCGGGCGGAAACGAGGCACAAGCCCAGGGCGACGAGGCAGGCGTAGAAGAAGGCCCGGTCGCCGGACAGGCTGTAGCGCTGGTAGAGGAGAGGCCGGGGAATCGTCTGACCGTGGGCTGGAAGGAAGGACCGGAAGTAGACGGGTGACAAGAAGTAGTTCTGCACGGTGATGCCGAAGGCAAGGGTCGTCACCGCCAGGTAGAGCCCACTGATGCGAAGCGCAGGCAGGCCGATTACCACGGCGGAGGCGGCCCCGACCACACCGGCGACCACGAGCGTCACGAAGAAGTCGGCATGGTGCCGGGCCGCCATGTTGCCGGCAACCGCCGCCCCGACCCCGGCAAAGGCCCACTGGCCCAGGCTGATCTGGCCTGCCCAGCCCGTGAGGATCACAAGCGAGACGGCCACGATGCCGTAGATGACGACCACCGAGGCCAGGATCTGCTGCTTGAGCCCGATGGCGCCGAATCCGAACACCAGTACTGCCAGCGTCCCGACCGAGAGCCCGAAGCGGCTCCACACCACCTCCGGCAGACGACGCAGCTCCGGGGGGATGGGCCGGAACTCCTTGACCAACGCCCACGTGCTGATGCCGGTGTCCTGGCCCCGTGACAGCGTCCGTCGCTGCACGAGCATGGCTACGAGCAGGATGGGCAGGATCAGCGCGCCGGCTATCGAGGGGTCCCGGGAGAAGTAGTAGAGGCACTGTTCGAGGACACCGAGGGCGATGCCGGCGACCACCGCGACCCCCAGGTGCTCCATGCGGGCGATCACCGCCGCACCCAACCCGTAGAGGAGGATCACGGGACCCACGAACACACCGATGGGCAGGCCTATGACGGGAATGCGGAGGAAGATGCTGAGCGACGACAGCACGGCGGCCAGCATCCACACCACAGTGGAGACGCGCTTGACGGGCACGCCCAGCAGGGCGGCGCGGTCCGCGTTCTCGGCCGAGCCGCGCACCGCAATCCCTATGTCGGTGAGCTTGAAGAAGGCCGCGAGGCCCACGATCACAACCGCAACCCAGAACAGCACCACCAGGGAGTTGCCGTCGAAGATCTGGTGACCGACGTTGAAGTGAAGGCTCGAAAACGGCGTCTTGGGCGGGCTGGGATTGACGATGAAGTTCCCGCCCACCCACTTCGGCAGGAACAGCTGCACAGCGGCGAAGATCAGAGCGATGCCGATAGTGGCGACCGAGAGCACCAGGCGAGAGGCTTTGGCGAAGCGGCGCACAACTAACAGCTCGACGAGCATCCCCGCGACCAGGCCCGACCCCAGGGCGATGCCGAAGGCCAGTAGGTACGGGTAGTGGTGGACCTTGATGAGCAGAACGGCCAAGACGGCGGAGGTCGCACCCATCTCGGCCTGGGCAAAGTTGATTATCCGGGTGGCCCGGTAGATGAGAATGAGCCCGACAGCGAGCAACGCGTAAAGAAGGCCGATGATCACGCCGTAGACGTAGATCCCCGGAGGTGGCTCGTTGTGGCGCAGCAGAGCCTCGAGCAGTCCGTAGAGCGCGGCGAGTCCGCCCACCGAGCGGAGCGCGGGGCCGACGCGTGGTCTGCGCCAGATCCCGAGCAGCCGTTGTGCCAGGGGCGCGTTCAACAACGCGTCTGCCGCGGCGCGCAGGTCCCGATCAGCAGCCATTGTGGGCGGGGTCGAAAGCGTCGGGATCTCCCGTCCCCCACTCCCCCAGGTTGTACCGCTGGCCTCCGTTGACCGGGCAGTACGACCCCGGTTTTCCGTCCACCTCGGAGGGCCGGGTCTGGCTCCAGTACACCTCGCGCGTGTCTTCGGCCGCGGTGTATGGGCTGGGCGCCTTGAAGCCCACCAGGATCATGTGCGGGTCGTGGGTCAGGGCCCAGCCGCCCTCGAGAGGTGCCGACGTGAGCCCGTCGTGGATCTTCTGGGGCGTGGGCTTCGGCCCCGCCAACTGGAAGCCGGACCCCATTAGCGAGAAGAAGGGGGATATGGCGTTGTCGGGCACGGTCGCCTGCCCGGAGTCTCCGGCGTCCACAAACCACTGAGGCGCGTCCGACTTGGCGAAGGGCGGGGACAGAGCCAGGTCGGAGACTCCGAAGGCATGCGCCCACTCCTGGGGGTCGTAGAGCCGGCCCAGCTGGTCGTAATCGATCAGCCCGACGCCGATGATGAGCTGCTCGGGGAAGTATCCCTGTGAGTGCTCGGCTGCCGTGCCGAAGACTGGCGCGATGGGGTCACACCAGCAGATGCCCGTGGTGATGTGGTTCTGGATCATCTGCTGGACGGCGTTCTGCGACTGTTGCTGTGCGGTGTTGATGTCCGATGCATAGGGCAGCTCGAGCACCCCGCCCGGGGTATTGCACATCTTCCCCGTGACCAGGCTCTTGAAGTAGTCCACGCTGAGCTTGAACACTTCATCGCCGTTGTTCTCCGGGAACGAGACCGCGACCTTGCGTACTGGCACCGCGGTGGGCGGATTGCCCCAGCCCCGCGCCGTGGTGACGTCGGGCCCGGCGAATTTGGCCGGCTTGTTGTTGAGCTTCTTGCACCAGTACTCGGCGGTGTACAGGGCTTGGCGGGTTCCGTCCATCAACAACCCGTACAGGTACCCGTTGGCTTGGTCGTAGTACGACTCGGGCCCTTCGCCACCCCCGATGACGATGATGTGGTCCTTGGCCAGCTCGTCGTACAACGCCGTGTCGGCGATAGGGGCCAGCACTATCGCGGGGTGCATGGCCACGATGACCTTGGCCTCGGCCCGGTTGCACGGGGGGTCGGGCGGCGTGAGCTGGCACTGGCCCTGGAAGAAGGGGGTGTGGCACGAGCCGGTGTCCTGGGCCGATCCCTTGTTGGCGCTGGGCCCGTCGAGGCTCACGAACGTTCGCCCGTAGTGCTCCCAGCGCTTGTTGACCTCGGTGTTGAACGCCCTCAGGGCCTCGCATCCCTGCTGGGCCGTGGAAGCCAGTCCCTGGGTAGCCAGAATGGCATTGACCTGGGCATTGCTCTGACTGGCGTAGAAGACGTAGTTGATGTGAGTGGCGTCGACCCCTGTCATGGTCGTTCCGCCGTTGTCGCCCCCGTGCCAGACCGGCGCGCACGGAGGCATGTAGACGTAGCCCGGGGGCCCGATCTGACGGCCGTTCTTGTCGCAGTGGCTCAGATCGGCTGCGGCGGCGGTCGCGGCTCCGTTCGGGCCGGCGGGGCCAGTCCCTCCGCCACCTCCGGCTACGCCTGGCGCGCCCGCTGTAGCTCCCGCGGCAGCGGAGCCGCCGACGGCGACGCCGCCGGGTCCCGTCGCCGCGCCGCCGCTCACGGCCGCGTTCGCACTCCCGGGCCCGGCGGCCACGCTCCCTCCTGCGGACGACGAGCCCCCGCCTTGCGGCCCCTTCGATGGCGCCAAAGCCACCAGGAGAACCTGAACAGCGGCCAGCGCGATGAACGGGAGGTATCGGCGCCCGAGCGCCCCTGGCGTCACAGCCATGGTCTGACTCCCCCAGCAATCTCCGAGAAATTACGGCACGTGTGCCGGCTATTCCGTCTCCCCCGCTCGAGCCGCGTTGGCCGTGATGGCGTCCACGATCTGAGGCCAAGCCCCCTCCGGCAGGTCGTGACCCATACCTTCGACGAGTAGCAGCTCGGCGCCTGCAACGGCCTTGGCCGTGGCCTCTCCGCCGTCGGGGCCCACCAGGCGATCGTCGGTGCCGTGGATCACCAGGGTCGGCGCCCCCACGGCGCCCAGGGCCTCGGTCCGGTCGCCCGAAGCCATGATCGCCACCAGCTGGCGGGCCGTGCCCATGGGTGAGAAGCACCGGTCGAACGCGGCCATGGCGTCCCGGCGGAGCTCGTCCTCGTCCACCGGGAATCCCCGGGCGCCCCACGCCCGGTGGGCATCCACCCTGCGCTGGGCCGCCTCGTCACGGCTGGCCGGGGGCGGCTGGAGGAGCACGGACATGGCCTCGGGAGCGGGCTGCCCGACGGCCCGGTCGCCGGTGGTGGACATGATCGAGCACAGGCTGAGCACCCGATCGGGATGGCGTATGGCCAGCGCCTGGGCGATCATCCCCCCCATGGAGGCGCCGACGATGTGGGCCGCCGGGATGCCCAGATCCTCCAGCAGGGCGGCGGCGTCGTCGGCCATGTCGCAGAGGGTGTAGGCGGCCGACGAGACGTCACCTGAGAGAGCGGCGATGACGTCGGGGGTGGCGGCACCGTCCATCTTGGTCGACAGGCCCACGTCGCGGTTGTCGTGGCGCACGACGTAGAAGCCCTTCCCGGCGAGGAGCTCGCAGAAGCGGTCGGGCCACATGGTGAGCTGGGCTCCCAATCCCATGACGAGGAGGAGGGCGGGGTCGCTCGGATCGCCTGTGCTCTCGTAGGCGATCTCGAGTCCGTTGACGCTGGCTAGGGGCACGGGCCGAGTCTGCTCAGACTTGACCGGCCGGTCAAGAGGGGGCCCGGTTCCCGCGCCGCAGGCTCAGCCGTGGCTCGCCCACATGCGCTCGCCCAGGCGCAGGAGCCCGGCCAGGTCGTGGATGTCGACCTCGAAGAAGGGCACCGTCACTATCACCTCGGGGGTGAGGGCGAGCTCGGCCCGCTGCTCGGCCTCCCGGCGGGCGACCACCTCGAAGTTGCAAAAGCTGTCGGCCACCTCCCGCAGGACCCGGGCGATCTGTTCGGGGTCTCCGGCGCCGTTCGCCACCTCGCCGGCGACCTCGTCGGCCCGCGCCCTCATCCGCTCCGCGACGGCGGCGGTGTCCTCGTCGAGCAGGTAGCGGGGGAGGACCTTGTTGAGCACGACCGCGCCCATGTGGAAGCGCTTGTCGGCCAGGGCGTCGATGAAGAACTCTGCCTCCCGCAGCGGCGCGGCCTCCAGGGTCGAGACGACCACGAATGTCGTGCGCCGGTCATGCAGGAGCCGGCCCACGGCCTCGGCCCGCTCCACGAAGCCTGCGTACATGGTCTGGAACAGGATGAAGAACTCGGCGATGTCCTGGAGGAACTGCGAGCCCAGGATGCGGTCGGCCACCTGGTAGAAGGGCCGGGAGGCCAGGTTCACAAGCCGGGAGCGGTAAGGCACGGTGAGCCAGCGGAGGAAGCGGCTGGAGAAGAAGTCCGCCATGCGCTGGGGCGCCTCCAGGAAGTCCAGGGCGTTACGCGTGGGGGGCGTGTCCACGACGATCAGGTCGTAGTCCCCCTCCGAGTGGATCTCGTAGAGCCGCTCCATGGCGATGTACTCATGGCTCTGCACGAACCGACCCGACACATTCTGGTACAGCGGGTTGTCCAGGATGCGGCGGGCCGTGCGGGCATCGGGCGAGTGACGCTGCACGAGGCGGTCCCATGCCTCCTTGGTGTCGAGCATGGCCGCCCACAGCTCGCCTCGGGGCGTCACCCCTGCCGCCGCGAAGGCCTCGGGCGGCACCCTTTTCTCCGCGTTCCCGAAACCTTCCAGGCCCAGGGCGTTGGCCAGTCGCCGGGCCGGATCGACCGTGACCACCAGCACCTTGCCGCCCTGCTTCACCGCCACCATGGCCGCCGCCGCTGCCGCCGCGGTCGTCTTCCCCACCCCACCCGATCCGCAGGTGATGGCGATCTCTTTGGCCGCCAGGAGCTGCTCCAGCGAACCGGCGCGAGGTCCCTTGGCGGTCGTGGGTGGGCCCGGCACCGATCAGTACCCGAGCTCGGCGCCCAAGGCGTCGGCCAGCTGTCTCGTCGATCGCAACCCGTGCGATCGGGCGAAAAGGTAGGGCACGTACAGCATGGGAACGGACTGTTCGACACCGGAGCGCAGGCGCTCGAGGTGAGCTGCTCTGGTCCGTCGCATGGTGACCGCCAGCCGGGCCGCGGCCATGATCGGCCCGACGTCACCGCCGACGGCCTTGCTCAGCGCCTCCACGCAGTCGGGCTCGGAGAGCTTCTCGAAGACCTCCTCCTCGCCACGGCCGAAGAGCTCGGGGAGGACACGGTTGACGATGATGGCAGCGAGGTCCACCGACGTCTCCCGCTCCACCCGCCCGGCGAGCTCGATGGTCTCGTTGACCGGCATCTCCTCGGGCGTGGCCACGATGCAGAGCCCGGTCGTGGTCGGGTTGGACAGGATGTCGAGCAGCCAGCCCGTCTGCTGGCGCACCAGGCCCACCTGGACCAGCTCGTTGATGGCCTGGGGGGCGGCCAGCTGGCCCACGATGTGGCCCGTGGGGGCGGCGTCCACCACGACCAGGTCGTAGTGGCGCTCGCGCACCTCGTAGCACAGCTTGCCGACGGTGAGGATCTCCTTCACGCCGGGAGCGGCGGTGGCGACGAACTCGAAGGCGTGGGCCAGGGGCCCGATGCGCCCCATGAGAGGCACGCGCAGGTTGAGGTTCAGGTACTCCCGGAGCGACTCCTCGGTGTTCATGGACATCGCCCACAGACGGGGTTGGATCTCCCTGGGCCGGAAGGCCGTCGGTGCCGTCTCGAAGAAGTCGGCCAGGTTGCCCTTGGCGTCCACCTCGCACACCAGCGTGCGCTTGCCCCGGTGGGCGGCCAGCAGGGCCATGGCCGCGGCCACGGTCGACTTGCCCACTCCCCCCTTGCCTGTGACGAACACGAGGCGGCGGTCGAGGAGGTCAGTCACGGGACCGATCCCGTCGAGCGGCCCGGGGGACGGGTCAGTGGGCGCCGAACCCGACGCGGCGATCGTCGGTGGAGGTGCCGATCTCCACGTAGGCCACCTTGCCCGACGGTATGCCGATGCGCCGGCCCCGGCGGTCGGTCAGCCACAGGATCCCATCGGGGCTGCCGAGGGCCGCATCGATCTCCTTCACCAGCTTGTCCCGGTCGACGCCGTCGCCCAGCTCGAGCTCGATCTCCTTCGGCGTCTGGGTGATGCCGATTCGGACATCCACGGCTACTCCTCGGGTCGGTCGGGGTCGGGCCCGTCCGCCATGGTAGGCCCGGGCTCGCGAGGCTCCCCAGTCCCACCAGCCTCAGGCGCATCACCAGCCACCGGGGTCTCGGTCCCGGACGCGGTCCGCGGGAGCCCGGACTCCGGCCCCGCGGGCGGCGGATGCGGAGGAGGCCGATGTTCGGGCGGCGGCGGGATCGACGGCACCGGCGGCGGCTCGGGAGGCGGCGGTGGCGGTTCCGTGGGCGGCAGCGGGGGGATGGGCGGGGCCGGTGGCGGCTCGGGCAGAGGCGGCGGCGCCGGTGGCGGNNNNGGGGGGCGGGGGGCGGCTCAGGCAGAGGCGGGACCGGTGGAGACGGAGGGACCGGGGCCGGGGGCTCGGGCAGAGGTCCGGGTCCAGTGGCGCCGCGGGGCGCGGCGACGGCCTCGACCTCGGCCGGGACCCTCTCCTCGCCCGCCCCATCGGTCGCCGCGACCTCAGCGACGACCGCCGCGGGCAGCTCCTGCTCACCTCCCCAGCGACCCCACGAAGGCGTGCGCCGCCGCACCACGACCACGTAGAGGCAGGCCAACAGGGTGACCATCGCGGTGATCTGGCTGCCGGTGAGCCCCAGGTGGCGCACGTCGTCGCGGAGGAAGTCCTCGATGATGCGGTCGACCGAGTACCACGCCCCGAACAGCAGGATGAGGAAACCGTCGTAGCGGGGCGTGCGCCGCACGTGCAGCAGCACGGCCAGCAGGATCAGGGTGAGGACCAGGTCGTAGAGGGCGGTCTGATGCACGACGACCCCGGGCGTCTGCACCACGATCCCGTTGACCAGCCGGCCGCAGGGCGAGGCCGTCCTCACGTTCAGGCCAGGACAGCGGTAACCGAGGAAGAACGAGGTCGTCTTGCCCAGGTGGTCGGCCACGATGAGGTCCCCGATGCGCCCGATGACGACGCCCAGGGCCATCCCCGGCGCGGCCGCGTCCATGACCTTCCAGAAGGAGTGACGGCGCCGGTACATCACGGGAAGCCCCAGCAGGATGGCCCCGAAGAACCCGCCCAGGAGGGAGATGCCTCCCTGCCACACCTTGAAGACGTCAACGATGCTGGAGTAGTCCCCGGCGTGGTTGAGCACGTAGGCGACCCGGGCGCCGACTATGGCCCCGACCGCGGCCCACGTGAGCATGGGATAGACGTCGTCTTCGGGTATCCCCTTGGCCGCGGCGGCGGGAAGCATGAGCCGGGCGCCGGCCAGGAAGCCCACGGCGATACCCACGCCGTGGGGCGAGATCGACAGCGGCCCGATGTGCACGTGCACGATGGGGTGGTAGGACAAGGCGCCGAGCACTCCCCCGTTGTAGTCCGCCGGGCCTCGGCCCCGGTGTCACACCCGACCGGTAGCGTGGCGGCATGGCCGCGCAGCAGCTGTCGGGGTTCGCCACCGCCCACCAGGCGGCGCCCGTCGGGGGCGCGCCCGCGGGCCTGCTGGGGCGCGAACAGAGGGAGGAGGGGGAGCACTCCGCCCTGGCGCCGGGAGCGACCAGGGCGGTCGGGGCGGGCAATCGGGCCCGGCCCGAGGCCCCCGACGCCTGGCGCACCTGCTTCGAGCGCGACCTCGATCGCATCCAGCACTCCAGGCCCTTCCGGCGCCTGGCCGGGAAGTGCCAGGTGTTCATCGCACCCGAGGACGACCACCTGCGCACCAGGCTCACCCACGCCATCGAGGTGGCCCAGGTGGCCGTGGGCATCGCCCGTCCCGCCGGGCTCAACGTGGCCCTGACCGCGGCGGCGGCCACGGGCCACGACTGCGGACACGGCCCGGCCGGCCATGCCTCCGAGGAAGCCCTCTCCCCCTTCGTGGAGGGCGGGTACCACCACGCCGTCTACGGGGCCGACGTGGTCCTCGCCCCTCTCAACCTCTGCGCCGAGACCCTGGACGCGGTCAGGAACCACTCCTGGAACCGGCCCTCGCCCCTGACGGCGGAGGGGGAGGTCGTGGCCTGGGCCGACCGCATCGCCTACGTGTGCCACGACTTCGAAGATGCGGTGCGGGCCGGGATCGTCACACCCGCCGACCTCCCCGAGGAGGTGGCCGGCGTGGTCGGAGCCCGCAGGTCGGGGCAGCTCAACGCCTTCATCACGGCCATGCTCGAGACGATCGTGGACACGGGAAGGGTGGGGATGCGCCTGGACGAGGCCGCAGCCCTGGACGCCTTCCGGGCCTTCAACTTCGAGCGCATCTACCTGCGCCCCGAAGCGGTGGCCCAGGCCGACCGGGTGGTGGAGCTCCTGAGGGCCCTGGTGGACTGGTTCTCCGTGCATCCGGGCGTGATCGCCGAATCGCCGGCCCACGCCGACGGACCCGGATCGCCCGACGCAGTGGCCGCCGCCGTCCGCCACGTCAGCGGTATGACCGACCGGTACGCATTCACCATGGCGGTCGAGCATCTCGGCTGGGAAGCCGCCAAGCTCCCCCGGGGCGCATGAGGGGGACGCCCCCGCGCCTGTTGGCGGCGCTGGCCCTCATCGTCGCCGTCACCGCTCCCGTGGCCCTGGGCCTGGAGGGGCCGCCCCCGGCCGGGGCCGGCACCAGCCCCATCCAGCCCGGCAACCAGCCCACGGCGCTCCCCGGCCAGAGCAACGGCGAGGTCGACCCCGGCCAGCTCGTCCTGGTCGAGGGACCCTGCAAGGCGGCCCGGGCCGCGGCACCGAGCCTGGCCCGGCTCCTGGCCGCGGCCCGGGGCGACCATGTCGCCCTCGGCACCGAGGTCTGCTACCGGCCCAGGGAGCGCCAGGTCGTGCTCAGCGGCAACGCCTGCTCGGCGGGCAACTGCGCCTGCGCCGGGCCTCCTGGCCATTCCATGCACGGCTGGGGGAAGGCCGTGGACTTCCTCGACGGCGGCCGCCCCATCGTCTCGGTCAGCTCGCCCGGATACCGCTGGCTCAAGGCCAACGCCGCCCGCTACGGATGGAACCACCCCGGGTGGGCCGAACCCGGGGGCAGCCCCTGCCCGGAGACGTGGCACTGGGAGTGGGTCGGTGACGGAGGGACCATGGGCGCCGACCCCATCCGGGCCGACGTGGTCGCCCTGAGCTCGACTCCGAGCGGACAGGGCTACCGCATCGTGACCGGATTGGGCGCCGTACGGGTGCACGGCGACGCGTCCGACGCCGGCAACGCGGCCGGCATCCCCCTCGCGGCGTTGATCGTCACCGCCGCCGCCACCCCGGACGGCAACGGGTACTGGCTGGTGGCCTCGGACGGCGGAGTCTTCAGCTTCGGCAACGCCTCCTTCCACGGCTCGACCGGCGCCATCCACCTGAACCAGCCCATCGTGGCCATGGCCGCCACCCCCGACGGCAGGGGCTACTGGCTGGTGGCCGCGGACGGCGGGGTCTTCAGCTTCGGGGACGCGTCCTTCTTCGGCTCGACGGGCTCGTTCCCGCTCAACCAGCCCATCGTGGCCGCGGCGTCCACCCCCCGCGGTCAGGGGTACTGGCTGATCGCTGCCGATGGTGGCGTGTTCAGCTTCGGGGACGCGTCCTTCCAGGGCTCCACGGGTGGGATCACCCTCAATCACGCCGTCACCGGCGCGGCCGCCGCGCCCGACGGCAAGGGCTACTGGCTGGTGGCCGCCGACGGCGGCGTGTTCAACTTCGGGAGCGCGGCCTTCTTCGGCTCCGCCGCGTCCAAGCCTCTGAACGAGCCCGTGGTGGGACTGTCCCGGACGCCGGGCGGCAAGGGCTACTGGCTGGTTGCCGCGGACGGGGGCGTGCTCACCTTCGGCGACGCCCTGTTCACCGGATCGGGCTGAGACCCCAGCACCTCTACGTGCCACAGCGGCGCGTGTGACCGCGCCCACCGGGCCGTGACCCATCCCCGCAGCATGGCCCGCAGGGCATCGCGATCGCGCAGCGCCACCACGATGTGGCCGGCGATGGCCACGGCCAGCAGCGCCGCCACCCAGTCGTGCACGAAGGTGGCGCCCGTGCGCCAGCGGAGGGGGAAGGGCCCATACCAGCGCATGATCGAGCCCGTCGCCATCATCACCACGGCCGCCCCGGCGGTGAAGGCGGCATTGAGCTTCTGGCCCGGGTTGAACTTGCCCAGCCGGGCGAAGCCGTCCCGACCCAGTGACCGCATCCAACGCACGTCGTCGGCGCTCCAGCGGTTGATCCGGCCCAGGTCCCGGCGCAGGCGACGGCCCCACGGACCGGCCGCCGACAGCAGCAGGGGAACGGGCAGGGCCAGCCCGGAGTAGACGTGCAGGGCCTTGACCATCTCACGCCGGCCCACCAGGGCCGACACGGAGGGGATGTAGAGCGCGGCCGCGGTGGCCAGGAGCACGGCGAAGAGCACCGCGTTGACCCAGTGCACGGCCCGCTCGATGCGGTCGAACCGCGAGAGGCGCTGGGATCCGTCGCCTGCCCGCCCCTCGGCGGCCCGCCTCATCCCCGGATCCTCACGACGTGGGCCGGTCGCCCCGCCCGTTGGAGCGACCCACCCAGGCGTCCACGTCGTAGCCCCTGACCTCCCAGTAGCCGGGCACCACGGAGGGCACGACGCGGATCTCTTCCAGCCACTTGCACGACTTGTAGCCGTACATGGGCGCCACGTAGAGCCGGGCTGGGCCGCCGTGCTCGGCGCCGATGGGCTTGTCCTGGAGCTGGTAGGCCACGATCACGTCGTCGCGGCGGGCCTGGTCCATGGTCAGGCTCTCCGTGTAGGCCCCGTCGAAGGAGCGGAAGCTCACGGCGTGGGCCCGCTGGTCGGCTCCGGCCGAGTCCAGCAGGTCGGCCAGGCGCACCCCCGTCCAGGGCACGGAAGGGACGCGCCAGCCCGTGACGCACTGGAAGTCGCGGACCACGCGGGTGGGAGGGAGCGCCTGGAGGTCGGCCAGGGTGAGCTCCAGGGGCCTGCGCACCAGGCCCGTCACCCTGAGGCGGTAGTCGGCCGCGCTGCGCTCGGGAAGCGAGCCGACCACCGAGTAGATCCGGAAGCGATCGGACCCGGGCAGGAAGGACGGGGTGCCCAGACGGGTGAGGAACTGCTGGACACGAGCGCCCCACAGCACGCCCGCCCCGCCCAGCCCGAGCATGGCCACGACCACGCGCCGGCCCACGGGGGTCCCCGCTGGCCGGGCGCCGTCAGGGACGGCGCCGCGTGCGGGATCCGACGGCACGGGTGCGACGGAAGAGCTCATCTGCGTCTCCAACGAAGGCTACGGCCCCGGCCGGCTCCGCAGTCGGCGCCCGGGCCGGGGCCGGTGCTCAGCGGACGGTGAGCTCGGAGCGGAACACCCGCGTCGGACCCAGCTCCTCCATGCGCTTGGCCAGCGCCTCGAAGGCCCGGGCCACCTCACCGCCCGGGTCGGCCACGGTGACGGGCACACCCACGTCGCCCCCCTCCCGCAGGGCGGCCACGAGCGGGACCTGTCCCAAAAGGGGCACGGCCAGCTCGTCGGCCAGCTGCTGCCCGCCGCCCGATCCGAACAGCTCGTATCGGGTTCCGTCGTCGCCGGTGAACCAGGCCATGTTCTCGACCACGCCCCGCAGCGCCAGGCCGACCTTCTTGGCCATGTAGGCGCTGCGTTGGGCCACCCTCTGGGCCGCGGGCTGGGGCGTGGTGACGACGAGGACCTCCGAGCGGGGCAGGTACTGGGCCATGGACAAGGCCACGTCCCCCGTTCCCGGGGGCATGTCGATGAGCAGGTAGTCGAGGGTGCCCCAGTACACGTCGGCCAGGAACTGCTCCAGGGCCTTGTGGAGCATGGGCCCCCGCCAGATGACGGGTTGGTCCTCGCCCACGAAGAAGCCCATGGAGATGCAGGCCACGCCGTGGGCCACGGGCGGCACCATGAGGTCCTCGATCACCACCGGGGTCTCGTCCAGACCCAGCATGCGGGGCATGGAGAAGCCGTAGACGTCGGCGTCGAGCACGCCCACGGCGTGGCCCAACCGGGCCAGGGAGACGGCCAGGTTGACCGTCACCGAGGACTTCCCCACCCCGCCCTTGCCCGAGGACACGCCCACCACCCGGGTCCGGGCGCCGGGCCGACTAAAGGGATTGGCCTTGCCCTCCTCGTGACCCAGGGGGCGGCCGGGGCCTCCGCCGCCCTGCCGGGCCCCGTCGTCGTTGCCGGGGCTGGCCCCCATGGCCGCCCGCAGCCGGTCCCGAAGGCGGGCCCGTCCTTCGTCGTCCATGGGCGCCGTTCGCAGCTCCACCGAGTCGACACCCTCCAGCGCGCCCAGCGCCCGGCGCACCTCGGCGGCCAGCTGGTCCAGGCCTGGGTGGTCGGGGACGGGCAGGGCCAGCTCGAGGCGCACGTCGCCGCCGCCGACCTCCACCGCGCCCACCAGGCCGAGCTCGGCCAGGCTCAGGCGCAGGCGAGGGTCCTGGACCGCGCCCGCGGCCTCCCGCACATCGGATTCGGTGACGGCCATGGGACTGGAAGCCTCCTGCGAGGTGGGAGGGATTTCCCCTATCGCCATAGGTAGAATACCCAGCGTGGCGCGTGGGGCACCCAGCTCACCCATCTCAGCCAGCTCGGCCGACTCAGGCCGCTCACCGGCCTCGTCGCCTCCAGAGGGCCAGGGCGAGGGCCAGGCGCCGCCCACCCTCACCGACTCCGAGTTCTCCGCCGCGGTGGCCGCCGTCACCACCGCCTTCGGCGATCCCACCCGCCGGGACATCTACCTCTTCGCCCGGGAGGCCGACCAGGGCGTGACCGCGGCGGGGGTGGCCGACCACTTCACCCTGCACGCCAACGTGGCCCGTCACCACCTCGACAAGCTGGCCGCCGGCGGATACCTCGAGGTGCACATCGAGAGGACCGAGGGGGGCGGGGCGGGGCGGCCGTCCAAGCGCTATCGCGCCTCGGACAAGGGCATGGGCCTGGAGTTCCCGACCCGGCGCGACGACCTGCTCATCAACCTCCTGGGCCGGGCCCTGTCCATGCTCGCTCCCTCGGAGGCCGAGGCCATGGCCGAGGAGGTGGGCGCGGCCTACGGCATGGGGCTGGCCGCCCACATGTCGCCGGGCGAGGGCCAGCGCTCGGTGCGCGCCGCCCTGCACGCCATCGCCGATGCCCTGACCGCCCACGGCTTCGCCGCCCACGCCGAGGCCCGGGGCGGCTCCCTGGCCCTGATCCGGGAGCAGTGCCCGTTCTTCGACACCGCGGTGCAGCACCCTGTCATCTGCGCCGTCGACCGCGGCATCGTGCGGGGCATGCTGGCCGGCCTCTACGGCGACGCCGTGCCCTCGGGCCAGTCGTCGCGCGCCCTCGGGGATCCGGCCTGCGTCACCGTGGTGTGAGCGCGGCCGGGCGCCGGTGAGCCGCCACTACCTGGACCACGCATCCACCTCGCCGGCCCGGCCCGAGGCGGTCGAGGCCATGCTGCCCTGGCTGGCGGGCCAGGGCGGGGCCGACCCCGGCCGGGTCCACACCGAGGGGCGAATGGCGCGCGCCGCCATCGAAGAGGCCCGTGAGCAGGTGGCCACCCTGCTGGGGGCGCGGTCCCGGGAGGTGGTGTTCACCAGCGGGGGCACCGAGGCCGTGAACGCCGCGGTGTGGGGGGCGACCCGGGCCCGTCCCGGGGCGGCGGTGGTCTGCGCCGCGGTCGAGCACTCAGCGGTGCGCGACGCGTCCCATCGCCACGCCCCCGTCGTCGAGCCGGCGGTGGACGGCTGGGGCCGGGTGCGGGTGGAAGCCGTGGTCGAGCTCGATCCCTCCCAGCTCGCTCTCGTCCACTGCCAGTGGGGCAACCACGAGGTGGGCACCCTCCAGCCCGTGGCCGAGGTCGTCGCCTGGGCCCGCGAGCACGGCCTGCTGACCCACGTGGACGCGGCGGCCGCCGCCGGTCACGCCGTCGTCGACTTCGATGGGCTGGGAGCCGACCTGCTCTCGGTCAGCGCCCACAAGCTGGGTGGGCCCAAGGGAGTCGGCGCCCTGGTCGTGCGCCGGGGCCTGCGCCTGGACCCTTTCATCGTCGGCGGGGAGCAGGAGCGGGCCCGGCGCGGTGGGATGGAGAACGTCCCCGCCATCGTCGGCTTCGGCGCCGCGGCTGCGGCCCTGGCCGGCGACGCCGGCTCACGGCTGAGGTCCGAGGCCGACCAGGCCCGGACACGCACGGACGGCCTGGCCGCAGCCCTCACCGCCATGGACGGCGTCCGCCGCTACGGCGACGCCTGGCGCCGCCTGCCCCACATCGTCTGCGTCGGGGTCGAAGGCATCGAGGCCGAGGCCGTGCTCCTCGGTCTGGATCAGTCCGGGATCGCGGCCCACTCGGGCTCGGCCTGCTCCTCTGAGTCGCTCGAGCCTTCACCCGTGCTCGAAGCCATGGGCGTGGACGCCGAGCGATCGCTGCGCCTCTCGGTCGGCTGGTCGACGACCGATGACGACGTCGGGGCCTGCGTGGCCGCCCTGCCCGGCGTGGTGGAGCGTCTCCGGGCCCTGCGCTGAGCCACGGCCGCCGCTCCCGGGCCGGAGCGGAGCTCAGCGCGACACGGGAGCGTGACGCCGGCGGGCGCCCGAGGCGACCTCCTCCGGAACCTCGATCCACAGGCGCAGCAGCGAGGCGCCGTGGGTCTTGCCCAGGTTGTCGCTGCGCAGGCTGCGGGGGGCGCCCCCGCCCAGGGCCTGGTGGAGCACGAACTTGAGGGCCAGGACGTTGCCGGCCTCGTAGCGCTCGACAGGCCCGGCGACCAGCGCTCCGAAGTGGGCCTTCACCCGCTCGGGCGTGACCTCGGACAGGACGGCCTCGTAGGCGGCCAGGTCGTCGGCGAACAGCGAGATGTCGCTGATGTCGCCCTTGTCGCCGCAGCGGACTCCGCACAGGTCGCGCAGCTGGATGCGGGCCACGCTCAGGCCTCCGCCACCGACACCCGCACCTGGGCGTCGACCAGGGCCCGCTCCACGGTGAAGGGTTCCACGGCCAGGAGCTGGGTGGGTCTGCCGTCGCGCCCCCGACCGGTCCCGCTGATGCCGGGCGGGCCCGACAGCCCGAGCACCCCCACCTCCCGTCCGAGGCGACCGGCCGACTCGGGATCGGCCGTGCGCCACGCCAGGCGTGCGATGACCTCGGGCGGCTCCCATCCGCTGGCGTCGGCCGCGGCCAGGTCCACCGTGGGCCCGCCGTAGGCGTTGACGCCGAAGTACTCCTCGCACCACTCCTCCACCGGGAGGCCGGTCGCCTCGGCCCGGCTGCGCACGTACCGGACGGCGGCCCGGGCCTTGGCCTCGGCGTCGGGCCAGCAGTAGGCGACCCGCAGCTCGCCCGCCCATCCCGCCGGGGTGCAGACCAGGCCCTTGTAGGTCTCGGGCGCGGGCCCGCCCCGGGCCGCGGAGAGGCGCACACGGTCCTCGCCCAGGTCGGTGAGGGTGAGGGAGGTGAAGTCGGCCACCACGTCGGGGTTGAGGTAGCGGGCGGGGTCGTGCACCTCGTAGAGGAGCTGCTCGCGGACGGTGTCGAAGCTCACCATGCCTCCAGCCTTCTCCGGCTTTGTGATCACCGCGGTGCCGTCCTCGTCCACCTCGGCGATGGGCCGGTCACCTGGCCGCTGCACTCGAGCAGGTGACCCACCGTCACCCCAGCGGCCAGACGGTCCCAGTCGTCCCACTCCCAGCCGTGCTCGTGCACCAGGGGAGCGAGGAACAAAGAGGCGTCCGCCACCCGGCCGGTCACGACCACGTCCGCTCCGGCCCGCAGCGCCTCCACTATGGGCCCGGCCCCCAGGTAGGCGTTGGCGAAGAGGGCGTCGGGCGGGAGCGCGAGGTCCGAAGCCCGCGGCCGCAGGTCGTCGCCCACGACGGTGGCGACCTTGAGCCCCGTGGCCCCAGCGCTGCGGGCCGCGGACAGGGCGGCCCGTCCGGCGGCGATGGGGTTGATGCCCCCGGCGTTGGTGATGAGCCGCGTCCGCCCGGCCAGCACGTGCGGGAGCGCGGCGGCGAGATACAGGGGCAGGTCGCGCGTGTAGCCCAGGGACTCGTCCCGCTGGCGGTCCTTCTGGAGGATGGCCAGGGTCAGCTCGGCCAGGGCCTCGCACACCAGGTAGTCGACGCCCGCCTCGAGCAGGTCGGACACGGGCGCCAGGCCGTCGCCGTAGAAGCCCTGCCCGCCTCCCAGTCGTACGGCCACGGCGGCAACCGTACCGGCGGACTAAGGCGGAGGAGACAGGGGCGCCGTGGTGGTGGTCGTGGGCACCGGCGGCTGCCCGCTGGCCGCCAGGGCGCGGTTGAGGACCTCCTCCACCGCCGACCTCAGGGCCTGGGGCGGGTTGGTCGTCAGGAACAGGCGCAGCTCGGTCACGGCCGCCACGGGCTGGTTGCGGTCCTCCAGAAGGATCACCCCACGGAAGAAGTGGGCGTCGGCGTAGGAGGGATCCGAGGCGATGGCGGCCTCCACCGATTGCTGGCCCCGGTCCACCAGCTGAGGGGCGGAGGCGGCCACGCCGGCCAGGCGCAGCAGCCATCCCCGATACGCCAGGGCCTCGGGCTGACGGGGATCGGTGCGCAGCACCTCGTCGTACTTCTTTATGGCCTCCACGGTCTTGCCCTTCGAGAGCAGCGAGCGGGCCTGGTCCAGCTTGTCGGTCTGCCCCACCGACGGGCCGCCCGACACCGTCTGGCCCGGGAGGCGGTCGCCCGCCGACGTCGCCACCAGGAGCCCGGCGACCGCGGCGACGGCGCCGACCAGGGTGGCGACGATCACCGGCCTGAGGAACCGGGGCCGGCGCGGGGACACCGCCGGCTTACGGCGTGGGCTCCCGTCTGAGGCCGGTGCCGGCCCGATCGAGGACCGGGCCGCCTCCAGGGCGCGGAGCACGGCCGCGGCCCGGGCCGTGTAGCCGTCGCGGAGGGCCAGGAAGTCGGCCTCCTCCATGTCGCCCGCCGCCCGCTCTCTCTCCAGGTCGCTCAACGAGCGCAGGAAGAAGTCACGCTCCTGCTCCAGGTCCCCGACGTAGGCCGACGGGGGCGCCGGGCCCGTCGCCGAACCGGCAGCCGCCGCCGGTCGCGGCCTCAGGGTCCTCATCTGCGCAGGGCCCTGTCCACCAGCACCCGGTCCTCGTCGCTGGGTTTGGCGCGCGTCACCGACGACCATCTCCTGAAGGCCATTGTCAGGCCGGCCAGGGCGAGCACCACGGCCACGACGGGCAGGGCCCACACCAGGGCCGCCACCCCGCTCCCCTGGGG
>VAXP01000006.1:0-21816 GCA_005884125.1 Actinomycetota bacterium
CTCGACGTGGGCGGGCGCCTTGAAGTCGGCCAGGGTCTTCTTCACCCACGCCCTGACCTCGTCGGCGCTGACGGTCGCCCCCGGCTCGGGCCGCACGACGGCCTTGACCTCCTCGCCCAGGGTCGGGTGCGGTATCCCCACCACCGCGGCCTCGGCGATGCTCGGGTGCTCGACGAGCCGGTTCTCGATCTCGACGCAGTACACGTTCTCGCCGCCCCGGATGATCATGTCCTTGGCCCGGTCCGTGATGTACAGGTAGCCGTCCTCGTCGAGGTAGCCGAGGTCTCCAGTGAACAACCACCCGTCCCGCAGCACCTCGGCGGTGGCGTCGGGACGGTTCCAATAGCCGGGCATGACGATGGGGCCCCGGATGCACACCTCACCGAGCTGCCCGATGCCCTGCTCGTTGCCCTTGTCATCGACCACCCGGATCTCGACCACGGGCAGGGGCCGGCCCACCGACTCGGGACGGTCGATGAACTCCTGGCCGTAGTTCACGGTGGCCACCGAGCTCGACTCCGTCAGCCCGTAGGCGTTCCCCAGGGTGCGGACGCTCGGGAACGTCTCCTTGACCCGTCGCTGGAGCTCGCCGGCGGAGGGCGATCCCCCATAGGCCACCGTCGTGACCGAGGACAGGTCGTGGTTGTGGCGGTCGGGATGCTCCACCACCCGCCACACCATGGTCGGCACGGCCGCCCAGACCGAGACCCGCTCGCGCTCGATGAGGCGCATGGCGTCCTCGGGATCGAAACGACCGGTCGGCATGACCAGGCGCACTCCCCCGGCCAGACCCACGACGATGCCGGAGTGGCAGCCCGAGACGTGGAAGAGGGGTGATGTGAGGAGGCTCACGGCCTGGCTCTGGCCGCCCACGGCGGGGCCACCCGCGTCGGGATTGGCCAGCGAGCCGGACACGGCGTTGTAGAAGGTGTTCTGCAGGTTCGCGACCATGGAGCGGTGGGTCGATACCGCGCCCTTGGGCCGTCCCGTGGTCCCGCTGGTGTAGAAGATGACCGCGGGGTCGTCCTCGTCTATGGGGCCGGACGGCAGCTCGGGGCCAGGCTCGGCCAGGAGGCGGGCGAAACGCTGCACCCGGGCGTCCTCCGGGTCCTGGGCGCCATCGACGAGGAAGACGGTCTCCAGCTGCGGGCACTCGGAGAGCCGGTCGGCGATCCGAGCCAGGCGGGCGGCGTCGGCGACCAGCACCCGCGCCCCCGAGTCTTGGAGGCCGAACAGGATCTCGTCGGCCTTCCACCACCCGTTCAGGCCCACCAGGACGGCGCCCAGGTCCACGGTTCCCCAGAAGGTGAGGCACCACTCGGGGTTATTGGCCGACAGCACGGCGACGCGATCCCCGCGCCCGATGCCGAAGCCCTCCGACAGGCTTCGCGATACACCGTTGGCGGCGGACACGAACTCCGAGAACCCGATGCGGCGTTCGCCGAACACGATATGGGGCTGCTCGTCGCCTCGAGCCGCGGCCAGAGCGGGAACCTCGCGGAGCGAGCGGAGACGCTGCTTGTAGACCCGCATGGGCCGGCCGAGCACGGGCTCGGTCACGACCTCGAACGGCCCTCCGGGCCCCGTGAGCTGGGCCTGGACCTCGGCGCTGGTGGGCACACCCCTCCTCCTCGCTGCCGGCTCGGGGGCCGGCCCTTCGTCGCCGGCTCGCACAGTCGGCCGCGGGGCAGGCTACCGATCGGGTTCCGGTGCCCGCTCCTGGCGGCGCTGGCGCATCATGCGCTCGTCGGCCCGGGCCAGCAGGGCATCCAGCCCTTCCCCGTCCTGCGGATAGGTCGCCGCTCCCCAGCTGAACGCGGGTGCCCCGGCGGCGCAGACGCGGCTGGCGATGGTCTCCACGTCGGCCTCTACCGCCTCGGGAAGCAACAGGACGAACTCGTCGCCGCCGATGCGGTAGGCGGAGTCACCTGTTCTCAGGGCGTCCCGAAGCCCGGCGGCCATGGTCCGCAGGAGCCGGTCACCAGAGCTGTGGCCGTCTCGGTCGTTGACCGCCTTGAGCCCGTCGACGTCCAGCATCACCACGGTGAACTGGCGGCGATGGCGGGCGGCGCGTCCCACCTCCCGGCGGGCGTCTCGCTCCAGGGCCCGCCTGTTGAGGAGCACCGTGAGGGGGTCGACCAGGGCCTGGTGCTCGAGTCGCTCCCGGGTCCTGCTGGCGACGACCCCGATGGCCCGGTCGATGACCATGGTCAGCCGGTGATGGGTCTCGTCCCGCTCCGGAGCGGGGAGCCGCGACTCCACCTCGCGCCAGAGGGCCTCCCGCAGACAGATGAGCTGACCGATGGCCACGTCGAGCGAACCCGCACTGCCGGCGAATACCTCGGCCACCTTTTCCACGTCGGGATCGGGCCCCCAGCCCAGGGGCTGGGGCCGAGCGAGCGCCGCTCCGATGGCCGCCACCATGGCGGAGGCGATGGGCGGCTCGTTGTCGGCCGGGAGCATGGGGTCCCACAGGCACAGCTGCCTCCACGCCTCGGCCAGCTCTTCCACCTCGGCCCGCACAATCTCTGCGGCCGCAGGCTTGTCGGGCAGGGCCGTGCCGGGCAGGGCCAGGGCGTCGACCAGTCCCGCCAGGTCGCCCGGCCGGACGGTGGCCAGGGTGGGCACGGGCTCGTCGGGCGAGCTGAGAACGACGACGCGCGCTCCGGGACAGGCCCGCTCTACGTCGGGCAGCAGGCTCAGGCCGTCGCCGTCGGGCAGCATGGGATCGATCACGACGCCCTGCACCGGTCGCGATGCGGACCCGGCCGCCAGGGTGCGGGCGTCGGCCAGGGAAGCGGCCTCGAGCACCGAAGCGCCGTCCACCTCGAGACCCATGCGCAGATAGCGGCGAACCCCGTCGTTGGCCACGACCACGAGCACGCTCGGACGAGAAGCCGGCGTTGCACTGGTCGCCACGGTGAGTCCCTTCCCCTCTCGGCGCGAATTCAACCACACTCCGTGCTCTCAAGCGAAATCGGAGGCGAGGGCGCTCCGAAGGCTGGCACCGGCCTGTCCACTACAGGCCGTGGTCCGTGGCGAGAACTCAGCTCGCCCGGTCCGGGCGCGGCGGAACCAATCGCCGGAATTGCGGGGTGAAAGCCTCGAAAAAGAAACACGCGCTGTGGGGACCGAAACGGTCCCCACAGCGCGTGGGGCTCCCGGGGGGCGGGACGTATTCAGTTCTAACCCCGGCCAACGCTCCCCAAACCGACTATGGGGAAAAATTTTCGGCGCTGGTCCTGGACCGGGCGGGGTCGGCCCGCCGCCGCGCCCAGCAGAGCTCAGACCCGGCGAAGCAGAACCACCGACCGGCCCTCCACCGGAAAGGGCTGGCCCGCCTTGACCTGGGCCGGCTCGGCCTCCTCGGCGTCGCCGGGGAGCGTGGTGTCGAGGACCTTGACCCAGAGTTCGCCCCAGCCCCCGGCGGGGAGCACGAACTTGCGCCCGTCGGGCGAGCCGTTGAAGAGGAGGAAGAAGGTGTCGTCCACGACGGGATCGCCGCGGATGTCGACGGCAGGCACCGCCTCCCCGTTGAGGAACACGGCGATGGCCTTGGCCAGCCCCTTTCTCCAGTCGGCCTCGGTCATCTCCGTCCCCTCAGGGGTGAACCACCCGATGTCGCTCACGTCCGAGCCGTGGATGGGCCGGCCCTGGAAGAACCGGCGCCGGCGAAACACCGGGTGCTCCCGTCTGAACTTGATCAGCCTGCGGGTGTAGGCCAGGAAGGCCTCATCGACGTGGTTCCAGTCGTACCAGGAGACGTCGTTGTCTTGGCAGTAGGCGTTGTTGTTGCCGCGCTGGGTGCGGCCGACCTCGTCGCCGCCCAGCAGCATCGGTATGCCCTGGGAGAGAAAGAGGGTGGCCAGGAAGTTGCGCCGCTGCCTGGCCCGGAGCTGGAGCACGTCAGGTCGGTTGGTCGGCCCCTCGACGCTACAGTTCCAGGAGCGGTTGTCGTTCTCTCCGTCCTGGTTGTTCTCGCCGTTGGCCGAGTTGTGCTTCTCGTTGTAAGAGACCAGGTCGGCCACGGTGAAGCCGTCGTGGGCGGTGACGAAGTTGATGCTGGCGTAAGGGCGGCGGCCGCTGGACTCGTAAAGGTCGGAGCTGCCGGTGAGGCGGTAGGCCAGTTCGGCCAGGGTCTGGTCCCTCCCTCTCCAGAAGTCTCGCACCGTGTCGCGGTACTTGCCGTTCCACTCCGACCACAGGGGAGGAAAGTTGCCCACCTGGTAACCGCCCTCCCCCACGTCCCAGGGTTCGGCGATGAGCTTGACCCTGCTGATCACGGGGTCCTGCTGGATGATGTCGAAGAAGGCCGACAGTCGGTCGACGTCGTGCAGCTCACGAGCGAGGGCGGAGGCGAGGTCGAAGCGAAACCCGTCCACGTGCATCTCCGTCACCCAATAGCGAAGGCTGTCCATGATGAGCTGCAGGACGTGGGGATTGCGCATGTTGAGACTGTTGCCCGTGCCGGTGTAGTCGATGTAGCGGCGAGGATCGGCGGGGTCGAGGCGGTAGTAGGCCCGGTTGTCAAGGCCCCGGAAGGAGAGCACGGGACCGAGGTGGTTGCCCTCCGCCGTGTGGTTGTACACGACGTCGAGGATCACCTCGATGCCGGCCTCGTGCAGGGTGCGGACCATGTCCTTGAACTCCTGCACCTGCTGACCGCGCTGGCCCGAAGCGCTGTACTCGCAATGGGGCGCCAGGAACCCGATCGAGTTGTAGCCCCAGTAGTTGCGCAGGCCTCGGTCGACGAGTTGCTTGTCGTGGACGAACTGGTGCACGGGCAGGAGCTCGACCGCGGTCACGCCCAGGCGGAGGAGGTACTCGATGGCAGGGGCGGAAGCCAACCCGGCGTAGGTCCCCTGGACCTCGGGGTCGATGTGGGGATGGGTCGCGGTGAAGCCCTTGACGTGAACCTCGTAGACGACGGTGTCGTGCCACGGGGTGTTCGGGTGGCGGTCCTGGCGCCAGTCGAAGTAGGGGTTGACCACGACCGAGCGGGGCATGAAAGGGGCGCTGTCGGCGTCGTTGCGCGCCCCCTCGGGGCCGCCGAAGCGGTAGGGGAAGACGGCCTCGTCCCAGCGCACCACGCCCTCCACCGCCTTGGCGTAGGGATCGAGCAGCAGCTTGGCGGGGTTGCAGAGCAGGCCCGTCTCGGGGGCGTGGGGGCCGTGGACCCGGAACCCGTAGCGCTGGCCGGGTCCGACGTTGGGGACGTATCCGTGCCAGCAGAACGACGTCATCTCGGGCAGGGTGACGCGAAACTCGGTGTCGTCCTCGGAGAACAGGCAGAGCTCGACGGAGTCTGCCGCCTCGGAGAACACCGAGAAGTTCGTCCCCATCCCGTCGTAGGCGGCCCCCAGGGGGTAGGGGTTGCCGGGCCACACCCTCACCCGAGCACCGTAGCGTCGTCGGCCTCAGCTACGGGCCTACGACGCTCAGGCGTTGAGCGCCTTCCAGGCCGCGTATCCCCCCAGGAGGTCGGAGACGTCCCTCCAGCCCCGGGCGGCGAGGAGGCTGGCCGCGATGGAGGAGCGGTAGCCGCCCGCGCAATACACGACGGTCACCGCCTGGGGGTCGAGCTCGCCCAGCTCGTCCAGCAGGCGGGGCAACGGGACGGACCGCGCCCCCGGCACCGACCCCTCGTCCAGCTCACCGGGGTTGCGCACGTCGACGATCACCGGTACCGGAACGGACCGGATGCGGTGGGCCAGCTCGTCGGCCCGCAGCCGCGAGCTGCGCTCGACCAGATCGGGACGCTCGGTGAAGGCGGCGAGAGGCTCGTCCAGGCACCCGACGACGGTGTCGAAGCCGATGCGGGCCAGCCGTACCTTGGCCTCGAGGCGGTGTTCCTCCTCGGCCACGAGGACGATGGGCGTTCCCGGCTCGAGCACGTCGCCCGCGTACTCGGCGAAGCGCCCCTCGAGGCCGACGTTGACCGACCCCCGCAGGTGGGCCCGGGCGAACTCCTCGGGCGGGCTGGTGTCGAGCACCACCCCGCCCCCGGCCTGGACGGCCAGCACCTCCTGCAGTGACATCGGAGGCGGGACGGTGTGCTCGTCCAGGAGACCGCGGGCCTCGCGGTTGCGGGTGGCGTCGTAGGCGAAGTAGTGGGGCCGGGCCGGCTGGCCCTCGGTGATGGCGGCCACGAAGGCGTCCTCGCCCTCGAGGCGCAGAGCGTGGTTGGTGGCCCGTTGCTCGCCGAGGGTGGAGCTCGTCTCGGTGGAGAGGCTCTTGCCGCAGGCCGAGCCCGCGCCGTGGGCCGGGAAGACCCGGGTGGCGTCGGGGAGGGTGAGGAGCTGCTCCTGCAGCGACCGGTAGAGCTGGCGGGCCATGTCGGCCACGGTGACCCCGGGCTCCACGCCCGCGGTCAGGTCGGGCCGGCCCACGTCCCCCACGAACAGGGTGTCGCCGGTCAGCACACCCCACGGGGCCGACCCCTGCCCGCCATCTCCCCGGTCCCACACCACCAGGCTTATCGATTCGGGCGTGTGCCCAGGGGTGGCCCGCACCTCCAGCTCCACCTGGCCCAGCGACAGGCGCTCGCCGTCGCCCAGGGTGCGCACCGGGAAAGACGTCTCCGCCCCCCGGCCGTAGCAGATGTCGGCGCCCGTGGCCGCGGCCAGTTCGAGGTGGCCCGACACGAAGTCGGCGTGGAGGTGGGTCTCGATCACGTGCCTTATCTTCAACCTCGAGGCCTCGGCGTCGTCGATGTACCGACTCACGTCCCGCTGGGGGTCGACCACCACCGCGTCACCGGTGCCCTCGTCGCCGATCAGGTATGAGGCGTGGGAGAGACAGCTGAGGTAGTACTGCTGGAAGATCATCGGCCCTCCTTTCGGACCACAACGTCGACGCCATGGACTGCGTTGTTGCCGTAGCCATGGCGGTTCCACTCCTGCCCCTCGGGCTGGATCCGTCCCGCCAGATCGGTGGCCCGGGCCCGGAGGGTGGCAGGGCCGGGGCAGTCGAGTCTGGTGATGAGCTCCCACCACTGCCAACTGTGGCGATGACGGTCCCCCACCAGGCGGGCCTCCAGCCAGGGGCCGCCGGCCACGCTCGCCTCGACCCGGGCGACAGGGGCGGTTCCCGACCAGGCCACACCCCGGATGGCCAGCTCTCCGGGCCCGACCTCCTCATCGGCCCTCGGTTCGGTGATGAGTGCCCGCACCCGCTGCAGGGTCACGGGCTCGGTGACCACCCGTCCGCCCTCCTCCCGTTCGTACAGGTACTTGTCGGTCTGGTAGTGGCCGCGGAACGGGATCCCGATCAGCTCCAGGTCGGTGAGCCACTTGACCGACGCCACCGCGTACCACCCGGGCACGATGGCCCGCAGCGGGTAGCCGTGTTGCACGGGAAGCGCCTCGCCGTTCATGGTGTAGGCGAGCAGAACCTCGGCGTCACGGGCGATGTCCAGGGTGAGGCTGCGCTCAAAGCGCGTGCTTCCCGGCCGCCCCTCGACCTCGCCCCCGTCGGCCCCACGGAAGAGCACCTCTGTGGCCCCGGCCGTGGCCCCGGCCCGGTCCAGGACCTCGACGAGGGGCACGCCTGTCCACTCGGCCGTGCTCACCGCGCCCAGGCCCCACCGCTCGCCCTCCACGGGCGGGTCGAGCAGGGCCCGACCGTTGCCCGCGCACTCGAGGGTCACCACCACCGTCTGGGTAGGCAGGTTGTGGAGGTCGCGCAGGCTCAGGCTCAGCTCCCGCTCGACCAGGCCCGTCACCCGCAGCCGCCAGCCCTCGGGGTCGAGGTCGGGTATCTGGAAGTGGTTGCGCACGTAGAAGTGGGCGTTGGGCATGACCACCCCGCCCAACAGGGCGGGGATGGACGTCTCGCAGTTCAGAGGATGAGCCCGGTGGACGACGAGCCCGGCCTCGATGGCCCGCTGGCACGCCTCCTCCGCGTCCATGGACGCCACCTCGCCGTCCACGGCGGGAGGGGCCGCGGCGCAGCCCCCGCTGGCCACCACCCTGGCGCACGTGGACGCCGGGTAGACGTCCACGCTCCCGGCCATGGCGAAGGGCTCCAGGAACCGGCGCACACCGTCCTCCTCGCCCGCCTCGAGGATCAGGTAGAGGGTGTGCTCGCCCTGCACCACGGCCTCGCCCTTGACCTGTATGCCCTGGCGCTTGGCCGTGGGCCGGCTCAGATGGTTGAGCAGGGCGGCGCCCAGGTCTGGGTCCCCCGCGGGACAGCGCTCAGGGTCGTGCTGGTGGCGGACCACGAACAGCCCCATCGACATCCCCCCGGTCCTGGCGTCCACGGCCGCCACGGCCTATCGCCGGCGGCGTTGGAGGCCATTGTCCGTCAACGGCGGGCGCGAATCACGGGTCCCGAACCGTCCTGGGGCGATGCGTCCCGATTGGAGAAGTTTGGACCTCCGCTCAGGCAGGCTCGGTGCTGGGCTCCTTGGGCAGGCCCAGGGCCCGCTCGCCGATGATGTTGCGCTGGATCTGGCTGGTGCCCGAGAAGATGGTCCCCGCCCTGCTGGACACGAAGGCATCCCGTCCGGGCCGAGCACGCGCAGGGCCAGCTCGCCGAAGCGGGAGTGGTACTCGGACCAGAACAGCTTGCTCACGCTGGCCTCAGGGCCGGGCTCCCGCCTGGCGGCGAGCGTGGCCAGCAGGCGGATCCCCTGGTAACGCATCAGGGCCACGTGGGTATAGGCCCAGGCCAGGTCCTGACGCACCAGCGGGTCGGCGGCCCTCCCCCGCTTGCGGGCCTCGTCCACCAGGTCCCACAGCTCCCGCTCGTAGCGGAGGTGCTGGGTCGTCGCCCCGCCGCCGCGCTCGTTCCCGAGCGTTGTCATGGCCACGCGCCAGCCGTTGTTGACCCCGCCGATGACGTTGAACAGCGGCGCCCGACATCCGTCGATGTACTCCTGGCTGAAGCCCGAGGCCCCCGTGGGCTGGCGCAGAGGGGCGATCTCGATGCCGTTGTCCTTCATGGGCGCCAGCACATAGGAGAGGCCCCGGTGCTTGGGCACATCGGGGTCGGTGCGGCACAGGATGAAGATCATGTTCGCCAGGTGGGCGCCCGAGGTCCACACCTTCTGGCCGCTGATCACGATCTCGTCGCCGTCCACCACGCCCCGGGTCTGCACACCGGCGAGGTCGGAGCCGTGGTCGGGCTCGGAGAACCCCTGGCAGTAGCGGTCCTCCCCCGAGATGATGCGGGGCAGGAAATGGGCACGCTGGGCATCGGTGCCGTGGACGATGATGGACGGGCCCACCAGCGACTCCCCCATCCCCCTGTTCACTCTGGGCACGCGGGCGCGGTGGAACTCCTCGTTGAGCACCGCCGTCTGCACGCCGCTGAGGCCCCGGCCCCCCACCGCCTCCGGCCACTGGGGACAGATGAGACGGGCCTGGCCCAGTCGGGTCGACCACAGCTCGTAGGCCTCGGCCGCCGGTCCCGAGAGGTGGGCCGTCCCCAGGTACACGGCCCGCTCGTCCAGCTCCTCGAGGCCCGGCGGGCGGTTCTCGTCCACCCAGGTCCGGATCTTCTCCCGGAAATCCTCGAGCTCGGGCCCGAGATCGAGCTTCATGGCAACCCCCAGCCAGTCAGGCTCCCTTGACCCCTGGAGCATGCCCGAATTTACTTAAAGAGGCAAACTGTTAGGGTACCGGGGGTAAAGGAGCCGAGAGTTGGAGCGGCCGTGACCAAGCCTCGCCGGCGGGAGCCGGTCCCTAAGGAATCGCCAGGCCTGCCGGGCCGGGCCGTGGCCCGCCTGGCCAAGCGGGTCGAGCTCGCCCTCGGCTTCGCCGAGCTGTCGCTTCCCCAGTACCGCGTGCTCGCGCTCCTGGCCGAGGGGTCGGCGGCCTCGTCGGCGCTGGCCTCCCGCCTGGCCGTGAGCCCGCCCAGCATCACCGCCCTGGTGGACGGCCTGGTGGCCCGCCAGCTGGTCGAGCGCCGCCCCGACCCGAGCGACCGCCGTCGCATCGCGCTGGTCCTCACCGACAAGGGGCGCAGGGTCCTCACCGACGCCGACGCCGCCGTCGGTGAGCGGCTGGACGACATCGCCGGCTACTTCCCACCCGACGAGCGCATGAGGGCCCTGGACGGCCTGCGCCTCTGGCACCAGGCCCTGGACGCCTACCGGGACGCCAGGGTGAGGGGGGCGTGAGCACCTCTTCCCGCTTCGTGCCCGACGCGGTGGTGCCCCGGTACCGAGGGGCCCGGGCCACCATCGACCCCGACCGGTCCCGCTCCTGGCTGGGCCGGGCGCGGCCCATCGTGCTGGCCCACAAGGCCATGTTCATCACCTCCCTGGCGTGCACGGCGACCGCCCTTCTGCTCCAGACGGCGATGCCCCGGGTCGTCATGGCCGGCATCGACAGGGCCCTGGTCGCCCGACGGGCCTCGCTGACCCCCTTCGTCGTGACACTGGTGATCCTGGCCCTCGTCCGGGCGGCTGTCTCCTTCGTGTCGCGCTACTTCCTGTACAGGGTTGCCTTCGAGATCGAATACGACCTGCGCACCATCGTCTACGAACACCTCACCCGGCTCTCCTTCTCCTTCTACGACCGGGTGCAGTCGGGTCAGCTCATCTCCAGGGCCAACTCCGACATCCGCTCGGTGCAGATGTATCTGACCTTCGCCCCCTCGATCCTGGTCCAGTGCCTGAGCGCCGTGTTCGCCTTCGTCATGATGCTGACCATCGACGTGCGCCTCGCCATCGTGGCCATGATCACCATGCCGTTCGTCTACCTGGTGGGCGTGGCCATGCGAAACCGAATGTTCCCCATCTCCTGGGTCGTGCAGTCCCGCCTGGCGGAAGTGGCCACCATCGTCGACGAGAACGTCAACGGCGTACGGGTGGTGCGCTCCTTCGCGGCCGAGAGGCAGCAGCTCCGCCAGCTGAACCGCGCCGCCCGGCGGGTGGAGTGGGCCTACGTGCGCGACGTCGACATCCGGGCCCGCTGGGCCCCCGTGGTCGAGAACCTGCCCAGGCTGGGCATGGCCCTGATCCTTCTGTACGGCGGGTACCTAGCCGTCAACCGCGAGCTGACGGTGGGCGCCATCGTCGCCTTCAACACCTACATCCTGCTCCTCCAGGCTCCCTTCCGGATGCTCGGACAGCTCATGATGATGGGCCAACGGGCCAGCGCCTCGGCCCAGCGCATCTACGAGATCCTCGACGAGCCCCCCGAGATAGTCGAACGCCCCGGCGCGGTGGACCTGGTGGACTGCAGGGGCCAGGTCGACTTCGCCGGCGTCGACTTCGCCTACGCCGGCGGCCCCACCGTGCTGGACGGCTTCTCCGTCCAGGTCCCCCCTGGCCAGACCGTCGCCCTGGTGGGGCGTACGGGGTCGGGTAAGTCGACCGTGGCCCGTCTGCTGGCCCGCTTCTATGACGTGACCGCGGGGGCCGTGCGCATCGACGGCCATGACGTGCGGGACCTCACCCTGGCCAGCCTCCGGGCCCGGGTCGGCGTGGTGCTCGACGAGCCCTTCCTCTTCTCGGTGTCCATACGCGACAACATCGCCTTCGGCCGGCCCGACGCCGCTCTGTCGGAGGTCGAGGCCGCGGCCCGGGCCGCGGGGGCGGACGAGTTCATCCGCGACCTCCCCGGCGGCTACGACGCCGTCGTCGGAGAGCGGGGCTACACGCTGTCGGGCGGGCAGCGCCAGCGCATCGCCATCGCCCGCACCCTGCTCGTGAACCCGCCCATCCTCGTCCTCGACGACGCCACCAGTGCCATCGACGTGCAGGTCGAGCAGGAGATCCACGGCGCCCTCCGCCGGCTCATGGAGGGACGCACCACGATCATCGTGGCCCACCGCCTCTCCACCATCAGCCTGGCCGACCGGGTGCTGCTGATGGAGGAGGGAAGGCTTATCGCCGACGGGACCCACGCCGAGCTGCTGCGGACCGAGCCCCGCTATGCCCAGGTGCTGGCCCAGGCCGAGGAGCACGAGCGCCAGGTGCGGGCCGCCTTCGAGGACAGCGAGGGCGCCCGGGCCGGAGCCGACTCCCCCCCCCAGCCCGACGAGCTGGAGCCGATCGACATCGCCGTGGGTGGGGGGGCCGCCTGATGGCGTGGGGAGGCGGGGGCATGTGGGGTGGAGGAGGAGGAGGGCGCCCCATGCACGGGGGCGGGTTCGCCGGCAATCCCGGCGGCGGCCTCCCGTTCGCCGGCATCCCCCCCGAGCTGCAGACCCGGGTCGAGAAGGTCATCGCCGACGAGCCCGCCTGGTCGGATCCAGACGTCGAGTTCTCCCAGGTCGTCAAGGACCGCCGGCCCCTGAGCCTGCGCCGCCTCATGGCTCCCCACCGGCGGGCCCTGGTGGTGGCCGCCGTGCTCGTCGTGGTGGAGACCGTCTGCCTGCAAGCCGGCCCCCAGCTCACCCAGATCGGCATCGACCGGGGCATCCTGCCCCGCCACCTGGCCGTCGTCGTGGGCGCGGCCATCGCCTACATCGTGGCCGTGGCCGTGACGGCGGTGGCCAGCGGCGCCCGGGTGGCGTGGACGGGGCGAATCGGCCAGGGCCTGCTGGTCGATCTGCGCGTCAGGATCTTCGCCCACCTCCAGCGCCTGTCGCTCGACTTCTTCACCGACGAGAAGGCGGGCGTGATCATGACCAGGATGACGAGCGACATCGAGAACCTGAACCAGCTCTTCCAGGACGGGCTCGTGAACTTCGCCGTGCAGGGCCTCACCATGCTCATCGTCACCGCAGTGCTGTTCCACATGAACGCCCGCCTGGCCATGGTGACGGTGCTGATGATCGTCCCTTCGCTGGCCGTCCTGTCGCTCTGGTTCCGTGCCTCCTCCGACCGGGCCTACGCCCGAGTCCGGGACGGCATCGCCAACGTGCTGTCGGACCTGCAGGAGAGCCTGTCGGGTGTGCGCATCGTCGCCGCCCACAACCGCCAGACGCAGAACATCGTCGCCCACCGCAACGTGGTCGGTGAGTACCGGGACGCCAACAACGAGACGGCCAGGATCAACGGCATCTACGGACCGGGAACCGACCTGCTGGGGTGGCTGGGCCAGACCACCCTCCTACTCGTCGGAGGGTGGATGGTTCTCCACCACCAGCTCACCATCGGCCAGCTCACCGCCTTCATCCTCTACCTCAACGCCTTCTTCGCCCCCATCCAGCAGCTGGTGCAGCTCTACAACACCTACCAGCAGGGCCGGGCCTCGATCCTGAAGCTGCGCGACCTACTGCTGACCGAGCCGAGCGTGCCCGAGGCACCAGACGCCCGTCCCCTGCCCCCCATCACGGGCGAGGTCCGCCTCGATCACGTCACCTTCGGCTATGACCCCGACAACCCCGTCCTGCACGACGTCAGCCTCGAGATCGGGGAGGGCGAGACCTTCTCCCTGGTGGGCCCCACCGGTGCGGGCAAGTCAACCATCGCCAAGCTCGTGACCCGCTTCTACGACCCCACCGAGGGGTCGGTCACCATCGACGGCCACGACCTGCGGTCCGTGACGCTGGAGTCGCTCCGTCGCCAGCTCGGCGTCGTGCCCCAGGAGCCCTTCCTGTTCGCGGGGACGATCCGCGACAACGTGGCCTTCGCCCGGCCCGGGGCCTCCGACGAGGAGGTCTGGGCGGCGATCCGGGCGGTGGGGCTCACCGAGCTGGTGGAGCGCATGCCTGAGGGCATCGACTCCTTCGTGCACGAGCGGGGCTCGTCCCTGGCGTCGGGTGAGCGCCAGCTCCTCGCCCTGGCCCGGGCCTTCTTGGCCCGCCCCAGGGTGATAGTGCTGGACGAGGCCACCTCCAACCTCGACCTGCAATCCGAGACCAAGGTGGAGGCCGCCCTGGACGCCCTGCTGGAGGGGCGCACCGCCATCATCATCGCCCACCGCCTCTCCACGGCCATGAGGGCAGATCGGATCGCCGTGGTCGACCAGGGCCGCATCCTGGAGATCGGCTCGCACGATGATCTGGTGGCCCGGGACGGGCGCTATGCCGAGATGTACGCCACCTGGATCAGCCACCTGGAGGCCGACCACGCTCTCCCATGACGTGCACGACCCCGCCGGGCGCGTCGGCCACCGCCGATCCGGGACAGCCCGGCGGAGGGCCCAGATGGTTGCGGTGGCTCACGGGTGCCACCGTCCCGCCGTCGGCCGTCGGGGTCGAGAACAGGGCCGAGGCGTAGCCCATGTCCGCGCACGACGAAAGCGGCCCCGCATAGCGCTCGGTCCACATCACCGAGGCGTCGCCTAGCCCGCCCCACCCGGAGGCCACATGGATGCGGCCGATGAGCTGTTCGGGCTCGCCCACCTCACCCACCCGGGCCTCCCAGGCGGCGTCCCCGTCGGCCGCGACCGAGAGACGGTAGGTGGACCCCACCCGCCACTCGAAGGGGATGCGCACGCTGAACCCGCTCCCTTCCCCGCTGAACGGGGCGGCGTAGTCGGGGCCCTCGCCCCCCAGCGCCTCCCAGACGGAGAAGATGGCGATCTTCCCGGTGGGCTCGGACCCGCGGGTCTGGAGGCCGGCGTAGCCCGCCTGGCCGCCGACCAACCAGAACTGGTGGCTCCAGAAGTAGCCGTCCGGATAGGGATCGGTCTGGGGGCGTAGGTCCCAGATGAAGGAGCGGTAGCCCTCGAGCACAGGGGGCCAGTCCCACTGCGTGTACGTTCCCGTCGGCCGCACAGGAGCCCGGCGACGAAATCTCATCCAGACCTCAAGCTAGACGCAGGGTCCGGCGTTGGGCCGCCGCGCCCGGGGGCGACGAGCGGGTCGTGTCCGTGAACGCGCCCAGCCCCACGGACTGGTTCGCCTCTGCCCGCTTCGGAATGTTCGTGCACTGGGGTCATCACAGCACCCGGGGAGGAGACCTGTCCTGGCCCCTCGTGGGCGGCGCCGGCGACCTGCTCCCCCACGCCCATCCCCTTGGCGCGGCCGAGTACCACGCTGGCGCCCCCGGCTTCTGCCCCCATCCCGGTGCGGCCCGGCGCTGGATGGCGCTGGCCCGCCAGGCGGGCATGCGCTACGCGGTGCTGACGGCCAAGCACCACGACGGCTTCGCCCTGTGGCCCACGGAGCACACCGACTGGTCCATCTCCAGGACGCGCTATGAGGGCGACCTGGTCGCCGAGTTCGTCGAGGCCGCCCGGGCCGAGGGACTGCGGGTCGGGCTCTACTTCTCCCTCTGCGACTGGCACCATCCCGACTATCCGGCCTTCAGGGACGAGGACCGGCCCTACTTCTTCCGCTACCTGGGCCGGCGCTCGTCCCCCGAGGCATGGGAGCGCTACCTGGGGGTGGTCTTCGGCCAGCTGGAGGAGCTGCTGACCCGCTATGGCCCCGTCGACCTGCTTTGGTTCGACGGGCAGTGGGAGCGCTCCCGGGACGAGTGGAGAGCGGACGACCTCGCCGCCCGCGTCCGGTCCCTCCAGCCCGACATCCTGGTCAACGACCGGCTCCCCGGTCAGGGCGACTTCGAGACCCCGGAGCAGGCGCTCCCCACATCTCCGTCGTCCACGCCGACCCGTCCGTGGGAGACGTGCCTGACCATGAACCGCTCCTGGGGCTGGTGCCCGGACGACGCCGACTACAAGAGCGCCCGCCACCTGGTCCACACTCTGTGCGAGGTGGCGGGCCGGGGCGGGAACCTGCTCCTGAACGTCGGCCCAAGGGGCGACGGCTCCCTGCCCGACGAGCAGGTGTCACGGCTCGGGAGCATCGCCGCGTGGATGGCCGGCAACGGCGAGGCCATCCACGGCACGGAGCCGGGGCTCGAGCCCTGGCAGTTCTACGGGCCCACCACCCGGTCCGGCCAGCGCCTCTTCCTGCACCTCCTCTACCGGCCCTACGACACCGTCACCGTCCGAGGACTGACCCTGGACCACATCAGCGGCGTCCGCCACCTGGCCACCGGGAAGGAGCTGGACTGGTCGGGCCAGGCCCCTGTCCAGGCCCTGATGGCGGGGGGCGCGGTCGGCGACGTCGTCATCCGCGTCCCCGGGGACCTCGTCGACGATCTGGCCACCGTGATCGAGGTGGTCGTGGACGGCGACTGAAGCGAGCGGTCAGCCGGCGCCGGCGTCCGCCGAGCTGAGGATCGCGTCGATCACGGCCAGATCCTCGCCCGAGAGCTTCCAGTCCGCCGCCGCGGCGTTGGTTCGCACCTGGTCGGGCGACGTGGCCCCGGCGATGATCGAGCCCATGGCCGGCTGAACGGCGAGCCAGGCGAAGGCCAACTCCAGGATGGTGTGGTCCCGGTCAGCGGCGAAAACCGTCAGGGCCTCCACCAGGTCGAAGTTCCTCTCCGACAGCACGCGGGAGGCGCGGTCTTCGGGCAGGGTGGCCAGGCGGGTGCCCTCAGGGGGCGCCTGGTCGCGCCGGTACTTCCCCGTGAGCAAGCCGCTGGCCAGGGGGAAGTACGGGAGGAAGGACATACCGTTTCGCTCGCAGGCGGGGATCACCTTCCGCAGCGGTCGTCGCTCGAGGAGGCTGAACTGGTTCTGGGCGCTGACGAAGCGGGCCCAGCCCCGACGGGCCGAAAGGGAGTTGGCCGCGTCGATCTTCTCGGCGCTGAAGTTGCTGTTGCCCAGCTCCCGGACCTTGCCGGCACGAACGAGGTCATCGAGGGCCTCCTGGGTCTCCTCGATGGCCACGGCGTCGTCGGGCCCGTGCTGCTGGTACAAGTCGATGCGGTCGGTGCCCAGGCGCCCCAGGCTTCCCTCCACCGCCTCCCTGATCCACCGGGCGCTGGCCCCGCCGTGAGCGGGATCGTCGCCCAGCGGCGCCGAGAACTTGGTGGCGATCACGACCCGGTCCCGTGCCCCGGCCAGGGCCCGGCCCAGGAACTCCTCCGACTTGGTGCCCCCGTAGACGTCGGCCGTGTCGAAGAACGTGATCCCGCAATCCAGGGCGGCGTGGACCACCGCGGCCGAGCGCTCCTCGTCGCAGCGCATCCCGAAGTTGTTGCACCCCAGCCCCACCAGGCTGACGTCGAGTGATCCGATCGCTCGCGTCTCCATGCGGCACTCCTCTCCGGCCCCTCTCGCAAGGGACTGTCACCCTAACATGACAGGCTGATCTTCACACCTGACGGACGAGCGGTTCCCAGCGGCGCGGCCCAACTTCGCGGACCGGTTCCGATCCCAGCGTGCGCGTCACCGCCTTCTCACCCGTCGAACGGGTGAGAAGGCGGATGAGGCAACAGACCGGGTAAAGGGAAGGTCCGAACGCGCCGATCTTCCCAAAGCGTCGATGCGTCCCAAAGCTCTCTTTTCTCCAAAGGACGGAGGAGCTCAGGTGGCGCTGGCCTACTGGAGGACACCACGACGAGCCATCTGTCTTTGAGACCTAGTCGTCTGGGACTCGGCGTGCTCGTCGTCCTGACGGGCGTCGTCACCGTGGCGTCGCTCGGCGTCCGTAGCGTCGTCAGGAATCAAGAGAAGCGCCTCCTCCGTGAGCGGGCTGGGGAAGTTGCCCTGGTCCTGACCACGGCCTTCAACGGCGTCAAGTCCTCCTTTCCGGTGCTGGCCATGGCGCCCCAGTCGTCGGTCTCAGGACAACAGCCCCCCTTTGCCGACATGGCTCGTCCGCTCCTCGCCAACGGCGTCGTGACCGTCGGCGTCGCCGAAGGTCACGACGGGGTCCTGACCGTGCTGGCCTCCGCGGGTGATGGGCCCGTGCCCGGGCAGACACTCGCCGGCGATCGAGCGTCGCTGGGCCGGCGGGCTCTCGGTGCTCAGAACCTGGTCTCGGGCTTCCTCGCCGAGGGGCCGGGCAAGCGCCTGAGCATCTCGCTGGCCAGTGGCAGCCCCCGGAGGGTCGTCGTCTACGAGGAGTCGCTCGTAGACGCCACACGGCCTGTTCCGACGCCTCGGGGATCGCCCTTCAGCGAGCTCAACGTGGCTCTGTACGCGTCGCCTCGAGCCGACCCCTCCAAGCTCATTTTCACGACGACCCAGCACATGCCGCGGTCGGGTCAGCTCGTTCATATGTCCGTCGCGGTGGGCGTCGACCCATGGCTGCTCGTAGCAGGCAGCAAGCAACCTCTGGTGGGGGGTCTCGCCGCCGACAGCCCATGGGTCGTCCTGGCCGTGGGCCTGCTCATCGCATTCCTCACGTCCCTTCTCATCGAGTCTCTCGGGAAGCGCCGGGCCTATGCGCTGGCTCTCGTCGACGAACGTACGGGTGAGCTTCAGCAGGCACTCAAGGAAGGGTCGCGCCTCGAAGAGGCCGAGCGGCAGGCACGCGAGCTGGCCGAGTCGGCCAACCAGTCCAAGAGCGAGTTTCTTTCCCGTATGAGTCATGAGCTGCGCACTCCTCTCAATGCGGTGGTCGGCTTCGCTCAGCTCCTCGAGCTCGACGACCTCACCGACACGCAGCGCGAAGAGGTCGCTCAGATCGTCAAGGGAGGCCGGCACCTCCTCGACCTGATCAACGAAGTCCTCGACATCTCCCGCATCGAGAGCGGCCGCTTCGCGGTCTCCGCCGAGCCCGTACGCGTCGCAGAGGTCCTGGGTGAGACGCTCGACCTGGTCCGGCCCTTGGCCGATCACCACGACATCGAACTCCTGGGCGATCCGTCGCGCAGCGACCAGAGCTTCGTGCTCGCCGACCGCCAGCGCCTCAAGCAGGTCCTGCTGAACCTCTCGGCCAACGCCATCAAGTACAACCGCCCCGGAGGAACCGTTGGCTTTTCGTGCGAGCACACCGCCGAAGGGCGGCTCCGCATCAACGTCGCCGATACGGGTCCTGGGATCCGGCCCGAGCACCTTGGCCTCCTCTTCAGCCCCTTTGAGCGGCTCGGTGCCGAGCGGACGGACGTGGAAGGGACGGGCCTCGGTCTGTCGTTGTCCCGTCGCCTGGCCGAGGCCATGGGAGGGACCCTCGGTGTCTCCACCGAGCTCGGCCGAGGCAGCACGTTCTGGGTCGACCTTCCGGTGGCCGAGGGACCCCTCGAGCGCTACCTCCGCCTCGACACGCCATCGCACACCCAAGGCCAGGAGCCTGCATCTCGGCCCGACGGTCGACCCAAAGTGCTCTACATCGAGGACAACCTCTCCAACCTCAGTCTGGTCGAGCGCATCTTTGCTCAGCGCGCCCACGTCGACCTCCTCGTCGCCATGCAGGGCCAGCTCGGGCTGGATCTCGCCCGCGAACACCGGCCCGCCCTTGTCCTCCTCGACCTCCATCTTCCCGACATCGGAGGCGACCAGGTCCTCGAGCAGCTGCGCGACGACCCGACCACGAGGACTATCCCCGTCGTCATGATCAGCGCCGATGCCACCAGCGGCCAGGTCCAGCGTCTCGTCGCCGCGGGGGCTCGCTCTTACCTCACAAAACCCATCGACGTCCGGGAGCTCCTCCGTCTCATCGACGACACTCTCGGCGCCGCGCTCTGATGAAGCCGGACACCCTCGCGGCAAGGAGTCCTGAGGACTTCATGAGCAACGCCGTGGTCGTGATCGTCGACGACAACGAGGCGAACGTCACCCTGCTGGAGCACATCCTTCGGCGCGAGGGAGTGAGCCGCGTCCACTCGACGACTGATCCCCGGGAGGTGCTTGCACTCTACCGAGACCTCGACCCCGATCTAGTCGTTCTCGACCTCCACATGCCTCACATCGACGGGTTCAGCCTTCTGACTGAGCTGACCAAGATGGTTCCCGCCGACACCTACCTCCCTCTCCTCGTGCTCACCGCCGACGTCACCTCCGAAGCCAAGGAGCGGGCACTGGCCGCCGGCGCTCGGGATTTCCTCACCAAGCCCTTTGAACGTACTGAGGTGGTGCTGCGAACCCGGAACCTTCTCGAAACGCGAGCCCTCCACCTGCGGCTTCAGCGACACAATGCCGCTCTCGAGGCACAGCTGCGGGTGCAGGCGGAACAAGAGGCGCAGAGGGCGGCCGAGCGGCGCGACACCGAGACGCGGATCGCCCAGGTGCTCTCGGGCGGCGCGCTCACGATGCTGTTCCAGCCCATCGCCGACCTGACGACGGGCGAGGTAGTCGGAGTGGAGGCGCTGGCACGGTTCAACTGCGAGCCCCGCCGCGCCCCGGACCAGTGGTTCGCCGAGGCTGCCCAGGTGGGTCTGGGGATCGAGCTGGAGCTGGCTGCCATCGACTCGGCGCTCGGCCGGCTGCCGGAGCTTCCCGCGGACGCGTTTCTGTCGGTGAACGTCTCGCCCCAGACGGCCGAGACGCCCGACTTGGGAGAGCTCCTACAAGGGGCACCCTGCCAGCGAGTGGTACTCGAGCTGACGGAGCACGTGAAGGTCGAGAACTACGACACCTTGGTGACTGCGATCGAACGCCTTCGCGAACAGGGAGTGCGACTAGCCATCGACGACGCGGGCGCGGGCTTCGCGGGCCTGGCGCACATCCTGCGGCTCCGCCCCGACATCATCAAGCTTGACATCACCCTGACGAGGGGAGTCGACCGCGACCCCATCAGGCGAGCCCTCGCCTTGTCGCTGGCCAGCTTTGCCCGCGAGCTCAACGCAACGATCACGGCCGAGGGAATCGAATCCCCTGCGGAGCTGGACACGCTCACTGCCCTGGGCGTCGGTTGGGGCCAGGGCTACTACCTCGCCCGACCCGGTGACCTCCCGCTCCCGCCCCTGTCGCGAGGCCTTTAGCCCGATTGCGGTCAGGGCGATCGCTTCTCGCCGACCCCTTTGAAGAAGGTGTAGCAGAAGACGCCGTCCTCTTCGGCTGTCCGGTAGAGAGCCCGGATGCCGGCATCGAAGGTCTCGGCCTCGATCGGACCCGCCTCGAGCACGGCGCTCGCGGACGCCCTCGACCATCGCCGTGAAGGTCCTCCTGGTGAACCCCTCCACCATCTGGGGACGACTGGCGTCCACGTACACCATGCGGGGGTCCAGATGGACGGCCCCGAAGCCTGCCTCCACCATCATCGGAAAGCTCTGGCGGCCGATCAGGGCGTCACCACCAGCCCGTCGTTGCAGGTCGATCAGGGACTGGATCGCCTCATGGGCGGCAAGGTTGTCGGGATGGAAGAGGGCCGACCCGTGGTCACCCTCGATCACGGTAATGGTCCCGCCAGGTCGGAGCAGGGCGGCCAGACCGGCCAGGGCCTTGACCGGCCGGGAGAGGTGCTCGAGGAGGAAGCAAGGCCACCCCACTGCGCCTATGGACCCTGCCTGGCGAGTCGCGCACCCTCGGTCTTTGGCGGGCTCGCGACGAGACGAAACAGGCGATCCTGGAGTCCCTACCCCTGGCCCCGTGGATGACCGTCGAGGTCACGCCGCTGTCCGTCCACCCCAACGACCCCGCGGCCGTCCCAGCCTGACGCCGACTTCAGACGGGAATCGGCTTCTACCGGCGCGCTGGCGTGCTTCGAGCACGTGGTTCGGACTGGTGCGACGATCGCCATCAATGTTGGATTGGAGCGCCGACTACCGGAACTCGAGGCCGGCGAAGTCGCCCTTGTTGCGCCAACCGTCAAGGTACTCGAAGTAGGCAGCGGCACCTCCCGGGTAACCGAGGAACCAGTCGACGCGGCCCGGCTGACCTTCGTTGTTGTAGTAGCCGGGAGTGCAGTCCGGCGAGCCGATCACGCCCAGCATCGGAGCGGAGAACAACAACTCCATCCAGGCGTCCTGCGCTTCGTGGGTGACCTCGACCTCACGATAACCGCCGTCGAGGGCGTGGCGGACGATCATCGCGATCGTCTTGGCCGCCTCGGTGAAGTTGTGCGGCACGTTTGCCACCAGATTGGCGCCTTGGGAGATCTGCACCATGAATGCGTTGGGGAAGCCGTGCAAGTGGATGCCGTGCTTGGTCCGCATGCCCTCGGCCCAAGCGTGGGACAAGGTGAGGCCGTCGCGGCCGCGCATGTCAAAGCCGGCCCGGCGGGTGAATG
>VAXP01000006.1:21851-29541 GCA_005884125.1 Actinomycetota bacterium
GGTCTCAGTGATGCGCTCGACGCCCTTGCCGTCGGTGTCGACGAGGTGCGTGTTGGGCTGGTTGAAGGCCTGCAGGTACTCGTCGTGGAAGCAAGGACGCTTGCAGAGCTGCCGGTACCAAGCCTTGAGGTTCCGCGCCGTGACCGGATCCTCGACGATGGCGTCGACCCGAGCGCGGATCTCGCTCATCTTCTCGAAGTCGGAGTCCTCGAAAGCTGCCAGCATGTTCTCGGGGGTGAACTCGTCCGGCGGCAACGCCATGATCCTGGCCCGGATCCGGCGGGCCAGGTCGGTCCAGCCGTCCCTGACGAGGTCCTCCTCCGGCATCACCATCGCGGTCTGTGTGGCGGTGAAGTTCTCGAGCCAGCGCTGCTGCCAACCCGGGGTGGCGATCTCCGCGAACCACCCGGGATCGGTAGGCCGGTTGTCTCGCACGTCTACTGAGGACGGTGTTCGCTGGAAGACGTACAGCTCCTTGCACGCCTGCGCCAGATGGGGAACGCATTGCACCGCCGTCGCGCCGGTGCCGATGATTGCCACCCGCTTGTCGGCCAGCCCCTCCATCGGTGCGCCGTCGGGATCACCACCGGTGTAGTCGTAGTCCCAACGGCTGGTGTGGAACGAGTGCCCTTTGAAGTCGGCGATGCCGGGGAGTCCGGGGAGCTTGGCCACGTGCAGAGGCCCGAGGCCTATGCCAACGAATTGGGCGGTGAAGTGATCGCCCCGGCTGCTGCGCACGATCCAACAGGACCGCTCGGCGTCCCACTCCAGACCGGTGACCTCGGTGTGAAACAGGGCGTTGTCGTAGAGACCGAACTGCTTCCCGATGCGTTGGCTGTGCTCGAGAATCTCGGCCGCATGCGCATACTTCTCGGTTGGCATGTGACCTGTCTCTTCCAGCAGCGGCATGTAGACGAAGCTCGCCGTGTCGCACTGCGCCCCCGGGTAGCGGTTCCAGTACCAGGTGCCGCCGAAGTCACCCCCCTTCTCGACGATCCGGACATCGTCGATGCCCGCCTCCTTCAGCCGGGCACCGGTGACCAGCCCCGCGAAGCCCCCGCCGATGAACGCCACCGTGACGTGGTCGGCCTTCGGCCCTCGGGCCGTGACCGGCGTGTACGGGTCGTGGGCGTAGTGGGCGAACTGATCCTTCAGTTCCTGGTACTGGTCGTTGCCGTCCGGCCGCAAACGCTTGGCCCGCTCCTCCGCGTACGTCCGCTTCAAGGCGTCCTTATCGATGGTCATCGGCTACGAGTCAAGGCGAACTTGACCGAGAGGTCAAGACCAGCCATGTCGAGCGCATGGACACCCAGGTCCGGCTCATTGTGTGCCGCGCCTCCCGCTCCCTGTCCGCCGACCGGGTTGGGTGACACCCGTCGTTTCCGGGCAGGACGACTCAGGTTAGAAATTGTGCATGGCGAAGTCATCGACGCGGCTCGTGCTGATCTGTGGGCTTCCAGCCTCGGGCAAGTCGACACTCGCTCGTCAGCTCGCACAAAGAATCCCCGCCATCAGGTTGGACAAGGACGGGTGGGCGACTCAACTGGGCGGCGATGTGTGGGATGAAGAATTCCGAGTTCGTCTCGAGCATCAGCTGTGGGTTCTCTCCCAGGATCTCCTCGCCCAGGGCCAGAGCGTGATTTTGGAGTGGGGCCACTGGGCGCGAGTTGAACGGGATGAGAAACGACTCGGGGCGCGAGCTTTGGGGGTGGGAGTCGAACTGCATTACCTCGATGCGCCCTTGGAGGAGTTGATCGAGCGAGCTGAACGTCGCAATGCGTCGGGCGAGTGGACAGCCTCGCCTATGACACGGGCTCACTTTGAAAAGTGGGCAACGACTTTTCAACCTCCCGACGAGGAGGAGATCCTGTTGTTCGACAAGCCCGTTGCCGAGGGTTGATCTCGCCGAACTTGTCTCGCCCGCTCTCGGCAGCGTCACCGAAGTGGGATCGACGGCAGGCAACTCCCGCGAGCACGAGACGCCCGACCGGCAGCTCCACACCACGCCCGAATCGGCATTCAGATCCCGAGCACCGAAAGCGTGGCCCAGAGTTATTGCCGCGCCCACCGAGACGCGCGAGCCAAACATGGGTGTCGGCGCGCGGTCACGCGACGGGAACCCCCGCCTCCATGACGGCTCGGTGGTCCTCGTGGTCGCGCCAGATCACCAGCCGCGGTCGCTCGTGGTCAGGGTCGCACGACAGGCGGGAAGGTCAGAGGACTTCTACTGCGCAGCGGAGCCCAGGTGCCGTGGTCAGCCGACGGTCTGCAGTCACGAAGGTGGTGTCGACTGCCTCGGCGAGCGCTACGTAGCACGCGTCGTAGGCGGTGAGGTTCTGTCGAAGCTCCCATACCCGCCGCAGCAGGGGGGCGGTAGGGAACACCATGATGGGGAACGCCGTGAGATCCGAGATGGCCGCGTCGGCTTGATCGGCGGTCAAGTGCCCCGTGTGCGCGTGCCGGCGCAGAACCGAAACGACCTCGACCCGCAGCAGGTCCGGTCCAGCTACGACTTCTCCACGGAGCCGATCCCGGAATCGGACCCCGTCACGGCCGGAGTCGGCAACGACAGGCGCGAGGACCGACGCGTCAAGGACGAGCACGTTCCTCGTCGATCGCCTTGACCGCGCTCTTGGACGAGAGGTTCCCCTTCGGTCGACGGTCAATTCGGTCGAGCATCTCTGCTGTCGTGGGTGTGGCCGCGATCGCCGCGAGCTGCGCGGCGAGGAACTGCTGAAGGGACTGGCCGGCCTCTTGCGCTCTTCGCACCAGGGCCTCGTGTACCTCTTCTGGAACATCGCGCACCTGGACGTTCGGCATGCATGCATAATACATGCACGGCGGGGTGGAGTGCGGCTGACGACGGGCATTGCCGACGGGTGCGCGCGGCATTCGATCGCGCCAGGTCATCGGCCAGTTCGAGACGCTGCGGGTGCCGTGTAACGCGCCCGTCCTTCACCCTGAGTCGGCGATCGGTCTCCCTATCTGGTGGTGTCCCACCACTCCAAGACCCGAGTCGCGTAGAAGGTGAGCCACGGGGACGGCTCGCCCGGTGGCACGTCGACTTCGAACCACACCCGGCCGGGATGCCGACGCGCCTGGAGCACGGTGCAGTCTGGCTGGCGCGCGGCACCGCCGCTCAAGTTGCAGCGGTGCCAGCTGGAGTCCCTCGACGGACTCACGACAGCCATCGAGCGGAGCCAGCCTGAGTTGGCACGCTGGCCCCCTTGGGCTGATCCTCTGCCGACCGCCGAGGCGGAACGCCACTGCATCCCGGACCGCCTACGGGCCTTCGACGGTGACGAGGACTACGGATACCTCCTGATCGAACGCCTGCGGGAGAACTCGTCGGAGGCGCCTGCGTGCATCCGAAGGAGGGCGGCATCGCCGAGATCGGTTACTGGGTCCGGTCCGACCGGACCCGCCGCGGCTACGCGACAGCCGCGGCTGACGCTCTCACGACCGCACCATTCGACTACCTGTCAGAGGTCATGAAGGTCATCATCCGCATGGACAAGGCGAACCTCGCGAGTGCTGCCCTACCGCCAAGGCTCGGCTACACCCTCGAAGGCGAGGAGATCCTCCGGGACGTCGTCACCACGGGCCACACCGGCGAGGGCTGGAACTGGGCGCAGCCCCGGCCGCCAAATCCCGCCGGGACCGAGTCGGGGGACAGCATCTGCGGTCGCATGAGCGGTCAACACGAGCGGGCGTCGGAGATAGTTGAGATTCCTGTTGACTATCTCTGCAGATGCAAATAGTCTCCGCGTTAGCGAGCGAGGAGGAGGACGATGCCCAGGATCGTGCCGATGCTGGACTACGCCGATGCGCCTGCCGCCATCGACTTCCTGTGCCGAGCGTTTGGGTTCACAGTCACCATGCGAATGGGTGGCGAAGACGGCTCGGTTGGACACGCGGAGCTGGCTCTTGATGGCGGCGCAGTTGCGTTGGCGACGGTGTGGCGCGACGGAGGCTTCTCCACACCTCATGACCTCGGCGGAGTCCATAGTCAGCTGTGGTGCGAGGTCGATGACATCGACGCGCACTACACCCAGGCGGTGGCGGCTGGCGCCATTGTGGTCGGCGAGCCGGCTGACCAGGACTATGGGTATCGAACATACCGAGCGGTGGACCCCGAAGGCCATCGTTGGTACTTCGGCGCTCCCTCGTCGAAATGAGTAGAGCCGTCGGGACAACGCTGACCGCCCTCGAGGACAGTACGAGGCGTGGAGTGGTCGAGGCCTTGGCAGAGCGGCGGATGAGCGCAGGCGAGCTCGCATCGCAACTTGACGTCACCCCGGCATTCCTCACTCGCCATCTGCGCGTCCTCCGCGACGCCCGGATCGTGCGAGCATCGCTCGACGCTGGCGATCAACGCCGCCACGTCTATGAACTGCGCCCCGAGCCCTTGCATGAGCTACGGGACTGGGCGGACGATGTTGCCGCGTTCTGGCGTCGTCAGCTAGCCGGCTTCGCGGACCACGTCGAGACGTCGTCCACGAGCAGGTCGGACCGGAGGGTGAGGGGTGGGCGAAGTGCCCGCCGATGAGGTCGTCGTGACCAGCGTTGTCGCGCTGCCGGTTGAGCGGGCCTTCAGCGCCTTCACGGACGGGATCGACCGCTGGTGGCAGCGGGCACCAGGACGGAACCGTGATGCGATCGTCCAGTTCGAAAGCGACCGACTCGTGGCGGTGTCGCCGGTCGGAAGTGAAGTGCTCGCCACCGTCTCATCCTGGGACCCACCGCGGCGGCTCGATCTGGATTGGAACGGACCTCACGCCAAGCCTGGGGACAGCGTCGTTGTCGAATTTGATCCGGAGCCGCGCGGCACTCGGGTGACCATCCGCCACCGGCGGCGTGGGCTCGCGCCCGAGGCGGTTGAAGCGGCTGTTGTCGGGCTGTGGTGGGGAGACCTCGTCAGCCGGCTCATCGACGCCCACAGCTCACAAAGCCTTCGCCAAGAGGAGAAGCCGTGATCATCTACGATCTTGGCTTGGCCGTCCTTGAGCATCATTGCGTCGACCCAGCGGCGGCGACCGAGGAGCCGCCAAGCCCCGATCAGCTACTTCCACGGCTGTGTTTGCGGAGTTGCAAGCGTGATCGGAGGCGGCCCCTGGGACCTGCACACCGCCGGTGACGAACTGCTGCACATCCTCGCCGGTGAGTCCCAACTGACTTCGCGAGAGGAGCGGAGGGTTCTCTCGCCGGTTGAGGGGCAGGCGACCTCGTCATTGCCCCCCGGGGTTGCCGGCACAGGGGCGCCGCGCCCGAGGGTGCCACGGTGCTGTTCATGGCGCCGCAGGATGGAATCGCCATCCTTGGAGCGACCCTGTCCCGAGCATCGGGGGCAACTTATGAGCACCTCGGCGACTACACCTTCGCGGCGGCGGGCAGCGAGATGACTGTACGAGGGCCTGACCCTGGCGAAGTTGCTGGCGTGACCCGCCGTCAAGCGTCGGTCGGCGTGCCGAGCGGGCGCGCCGAGATCCACGCGACCACGGCCCCGCGGTTCAGGTACTGCGCCCATTGCAAGGGCGTGGCGTTGAAGTCGGGGTCGGTGGCATTCAGGTCGGCGCCCAGCTCGACCAAGGCCTTTACCGCATCGAGCTCGCCCGCCCCGGCGGCGAGGTGCAGTGCAGTACGGCCAGGCGCGTCGAGCGGCAGGCCGAGGCGGGCCAGCTCCACCGCGAGCTGCCAGCGGCCGTAGGAGGCGGCGACCCCGACCAGGTCGGGATGGTCTCTCGCGGTCTGCTCCCGCAGGGCGGGGTCGTGGCGCAGCTCGCCGAGCACTCCGGCGCCGCCCCGGATCACCCGGTCGACGAGCACGTCGTCGGTGACCATGCCGTGTTGCCACCGCCACAGGTCACGCAGCACCCCCACCTCGGCGCCGTGGTGGATGAACTCGTCGAGCATGTGGAGCACGTAAGCCGCCGGGCCAATCTTCTCCTGCATGCGCTCCTCGGGCGCGACCGCCAGGTGGCGGTCCCAGCGGGCGTGGGCCCGCTCGAGCAGCTCGATGGCTCCGGCGGCGGTGGCCGGTGGCCTGCAGTCGGGATCGTCGAAGCCGATGGCCGGGCCCTGCGGGGCCACGTCTAGCCACTTCGGTGCCCGGTCCTCGCCGTACATGTCGATCAGGTGCCAGAGACGCCAGGCAATGGTCGTGAACGGCGCCGGGTCGGGCGCGGGCAAGGGCCAGTCCGCCCGCCAAACCCCGTCCTCCCGCCGGCGGATGCTCCAGCACCCGGCCACCGGCTCCCACAGGTACTCCTCGTCGGTCAGCCCCTCGATCCGGCCCCGCACGCGCTCCCAGGCGAAGTTGGAAAGGTCGACGAGCTCGCTCTTGGTGGCGGTCATGGACGCGCAAGCTACATCTCCGGCGTGTCAGCATCGGTCAGCGATCGGCGGCGTCAGAGTCCGGATCCGCCCGCGGCCAGAGCGAGGAACTGACGGCGCGTGCGCCCGTACACCACGTCGGCGCCGGCCTGGCCGGCCCGGCGGCGGCGAGCTCGGCCGCTCCGGAGCCGCAGGCGCCGCCTATGCGGAGCTCGACTCCGTAGACCCGGGCCGCGTTCAGCCCCCAACACCTTGGCCTTCACCGCGGGGGTGAGGTCGGGGTATCCGTGGCGCTCCTGGGGGCGCGCTCGGCTGACGAGACCACAGAACCGTCTCATTCGTCGCGCCTGGGGCCGTCGCGATCGTCGCGCCATCGAATGCGCCGACCCTTCCGTCCACCGCCGAAGCCTCGTGATCGTCATCAACCAACTGGTTGACAACCTCGTCCTTGGGGTCTAGGTTATATTCAACCAACGAGTTGACTACGGAGGAAGGTCGTGGCCGCTGATCCGCTTTCGCTGGTGTTCTCGGCGCTTGCCGATCCCACCCGGCGCGACATGGTGGCGAGGCTCGCCGTCGGCGACGCCACGGTCAACGAGCTGGCCGCGCCGTATCACGTGACCGTGCAGGCCGTCTCCAAGCACCTCAAGGTGCTGGAGGACGCCGGCCTGGTGAGCCGGAGCCGGGAGGCGCAGCGCCGCCCGGTGCACCTCGAAGCGAAGGTCTTCGATCTGATGACCAAGTGGATCGAGCGCTACCGCCGCCAGGCCGAGGAGCGTTACCGGCGCCTTGACGACCTCCTTCGGACCATGCCGGAAGCCATCGAACCGACCCCAACACCCAAGACAGGAGCCCAGACATGACCACCACCAGCACCCACGAGACCGAGATCACCGCCGACGCCGACGTGCCGCTCGTGCGCATCATCCGGGAGTTCGACGCCCCCCCGGCGAAGGTCTTCCGGGCGCACACCGACCCCGAGCTGGTGGTGCAGTGGCTCGGGCCCCGCCGCCATGAGATGCGCATCGATCATTACGACTGCCGCACAGGCGGGTCGTACCGCTACCTGCACGTCAGCGACGGCAACGAGTTCGGCTTCCACGGCTGCTTTCACGAGGTCCGCTCCCCGGAGCTCATCATCCAGACCTTTACCTTCGAGGGCTTCCCCGACGGCGTGGCCCTGGAGCGCCTCGTCTTGGAGGATCTCGGCGACGGACGCACTCGGCTCACGGCGACATCGTTGGTCGATTCGTTCGAGGGACGCGACGCGTTCATCGCCAGCGGTATGGAGGACGGCGTCCGCGAAAGCTACGAGCGCCTCGACGCGGTGCTCGCGCGCTGATCCGGGCGCGCCACC
>VAXP01000146.1:0-4048 GCA_005884125.1 Actinomycetota bacterium
CGGGAACTGCGCGACCTGGTGCGCCGGGGCCTCGTGGTCGAGCGCGATGGCTGCTACTTCGCCCCCGGCGCCGTCCACGCCGCGGCCCTCGCCGTGGCCCGCCTCCTGTCGGACCAGCCCCAGGGCGTCACCGTGGCCGAGGTGCGCCAGGCCCTGGGAACCACGCGCAAGTATCTGCTCCCGCTCCTGGGCCACCTCGACGCCACCGGGGTGACCAGACGACGCGGTGACGTGCGGGTGGCCGGCCCGAAGCTGCCGGCGGAGTAGCGGTTCAGGGCGAGGCCGAGGCCACGTCCTCGCCCGCGTCGACGTCGTCGGAGTCGGCGGCTCCGGCCTCGCCCGGGCCTGCGGCCTCGCCCTCCAAGGCCCGGGCCACCTTGGCCGCGCCCAGCGCCTTCATCATCACCGTGCCGAAGGCGTCGGGATCCGCCATCAGCCACGAGTGGGTGCCGGGTACGACCTCTCCCCGGGCCCCGATGGCGGTGCACAGAGAATCGAAGCTGGCGCGGGGAATGATGCGGTCGTCCTCGGCCCACACCACCACCACCGGGAGGCGGCGGCGCCTCAGCTCCTGCAGCTCGGGGGTCAGGTCGGCGCCCCGGACCAGGTTGGCGACCCGCCACAGACCCCGGGGGTTGCGCACGGCGTTGGGAAGGGCGTCCTCCATCACCGCGGGAAGCACCCGGGCGATGCGAGGGATGGGGAGGACCTCGCCGGGGAGCCCCCTCCCCCAGTCCCACAGAGAACGGTCGGCCAGGGTGCGCACCTTCCCCCCCCGGGCCAGCCAGGCCGAGCCGCCCACGGAGTTGAGCAGCACCAGGCTCCGGACCCGGGCCGGGTGGTCGTGGGCGAACTGGATGGACACCCCGCCGCCGAAGGAGTGGCCGACCAGCACCACCGGCTCGTTGATGTCGACGGCCGTCAGGAAGCTGTCCAGCCAGTCGCCGTAGCCGGCGAAGGACAAGCGGGCCGCGGGCAGGTCGCCCGTGCCCCCGAAACCGGGCAGGGCGGGGGCGAACACCTTCAGACCCAGGCCGACGAGGCGCTTCAGAGACCGCTTGTAGGAGTGGCTCCCCAGGGCCCAGCCGTGGACGAAGACGACGGGGGGGCCCTCGCCGGCCACGCCGTAAAGGGCCGGGCGGCCCTCCACGCTGGTCCGCTTCCAGACCAGGTGATCACGGGACGGGTCGCCGGCCCTGCTGCTTGCCATTGCAAGCGCGAGGCTACCCGGGCGCGATCCGACGGTGGCGACTCCGGGGGCGGTCCGGGCGGCTCAGGAGGGCCGGGGCGGTCCGGGAGGCCGGCGCCTCAGTCCGGGCGGCGGCTCAGGAGGCCTGGCGGTCAGCCCGCCCTGCGGCTCAGGAGGGCCTTGCGCTCCAGCTCGTTGAGCCCGCCCCAGATGCCGTGGGGCTCACGGATGCGCAGGGCGTACTCCAGGCAGGGCTTGCGGACGGCACAGGTAGCGCAGATGGCCTTGGCTCGGGTCTCCCGCAACTCCTTCTCGTCCTTGCGCTCGAAATGGGAGGGCGGGAAGAACACGCTCGACTGCGGTCCACGACATGCGGCCTTGAGCTGCCACAGTTCGTCGGCCTGCTGCACACTCACGCCGTCAACCCCCTCTCCGGGGTCGACGCTACCCCCGGCCTGGGGTCACAACAAGGGGTAACTTTCGCGAGCACCCCTCCTGACCTGCGCTTTCACCTCTGGCGGTGGCGGTGGTCCCCGTGCGCGGAACCCTCGGGCTCGACCTCCAGGAGAAGGCCGTCAATGCCCACTACACGTACAGGCTCCCCCGACCGTATGGGGGTGGCGCGGTTGGTTCGGGCCCGCCAGGGGGCCGAGCGCAGCTCGACCGTCCCCTCGGGCGAGACGTCGGTGACGGCCCGGCCCACCTCGCCCAACATCGACTCCCTGCCGATGGTCGGAGTCGAGAAGCGGGCCCGGACCACCGCGGGCATCCCGCCGACCATGAACAGGATCGTGCCCACCACCGCCGCGGCCATGGCCCAGGGCGAGGGCCCGAACCCGCGCCCGACCAGCCCCACGGCCCCGGCCGCGACGGCGGCGGTGCCGATGCCCGTCCACACGCGGGGCGCTCCCGCCTGAACGTCGACCGCGAATCCCAGACACCCGACCACCACCAGGACCACGGCCCAGGGCCGGGTGGGAAGGTCGGCCAGACCCATGGATGCCAGGACCAGGCAGCCAACTCCTGCCGCCGCGGCCACTCCGACCCCCGCGGTGAAGAACTCGAACACGACGAGGAGGCACCCGGCGACGAGGAGGAGCTCGGCCACCGACGGGCTGGCGGCGGAGTGCACGACGCGGGGCCACAGCCCGAGCTGGCCGAATCGGACCTGCACCACGGGCTCGAGGCGCGGGCCCCGGCCCGGGACCTGCACGACCCTGGCCGTTACCAAGGGGGCGGCGGCTCCCGGGGGCGTCCGGCCGTTGAGACCCACGACGAAGTCCCCCAGCGTGGGCGCGGCCAGGGTGACCAGACCCTGGCCCACCGCCGGGCCCGAACCCAGCCGAGCGGTTACGGGCGCCCGAGGACCCGTGGCCCGCGCTCCCTGCTCCCGGCCCACGTGGGTTCCGGGCGCCATCGCCGACACGAAGGCGGCCCGGACCAGCTCGAAGGCCCCGCCGTAGGCGCGGGCGCCGCTGGGGCCGACCCACACGGCCACGGGGGTCCGGGACCGGGAGATGCGAGCCACGAGATCGTCGAGCTCCGACTGCGGTACCACGGCGCCGGCGCTGTCGAGCTGCAGGACCAGGGCCTCGGCCCCTCCCGTCTCGGCGCTCCTCAGCGACCGCTCCAGGAAGTCGGCCACGACCCGATCGACCAGCCCGGCCACCTCGATCACGTCGATGTGGCCCGAGGGGGCCGGCGCAGGCGACGGTGAAGGCGTCGTCGGGCCGGCGGCCAGGCCCGGTTCCAGGGCGCCCGCTCGAGCCACGTCGGACCCCGCCGCGGCGGGGCCGACGGCCAGAGCGAGGGCCGCGGGGGCGTAGAGGGCGATAAGTAGTCTGCGCTTCACATGGATCCCGCAGGGTTCTGTCAGCAGGCCCGCGTCCTCATCGTCGCTGGCAAGGGTGGAGTGGGCAAAACGACGTTGAGCGCGGCGCTGGCCCGCATGGCTGCCCTGGCCGGCCTGCGCCCCCTCATCGTGGAGGTGGAAGGCAAGAGCGGCATCGCCACCGCGCTGGGGTATCCCGGTCCTCTCACCTACGAAGAGGTCGACCTCGTCCCCGCGGGCCGGCCCAGCCAGGCGGGTTCCGGGCCCGGGCAGGGGGGGCATACCCCCGCGCCGGCGCCGCCGCCGCCCCAGGCCGTGCGGGCCCGCACCCTGACGCCGGACGACGCCCTGCTCGAGTACCTGCTCGAGCACGGGATGCGACGCATCTCCAAGCGGCTGGTCTCCACCGGCGCCCTCGACGTGGTGGCGACGGCGGCTCCGGGCATCCGCGACATCCTCGTCCTGGGCAAGGTCAAGCAGCTGGAGAGGGCGCACGCGGCGGACCTGATAATCCTCGACGCCCCCGCCGCGGGCCACGCCGTGCGCTTCCTCACCAGCGCCCACGGGCTCCTCGACGCCGTGCGCGTCGGCCCCATCCGGGCCCAGGCCGCCGACGTGGTCAGCCTGCTGACCGACCCGAGCCGGTGCCAGGTGGTGCTGGTGACCCTCCCGGAGGAGACTCCCGTCAACGAGGTGGTCGAGACCGCCTACATGCTCGAGGACCGAGTCGGGGTGACCCTGGGTCCGGTGGTGGTCAACGGGCTCTACCCGCCCCTCGACGGGCTGGATGCCGATCCCCAGGCCCTGGCCGAGTCCATGGGCGCGTCGATCGGAGCGGGCGAGGCCGAGGCGCTGCGGGCCGCGGCCCGGTTCCGCCACAGCCGCCAGGCGCTGCAGTCCGAGCAGCTCGCCCGCCTGGCCGAGGCCCTGCCACTGCCCCAGGTGCGCCTGCCCTACCAGTTCACCCCCGAGGTCGGCCCCGCCGAGATCGACGTCCTCGCCGCGGCCCTGGCCGAGGGAGTGCGCTT
>VAXP01000146.1:4055-7963 GCA_005884125.1 Actinomycetota bacterium
CCGGGTGTGAGCCGGGTGGGACCGTGCGCCGGGACGAGAGACGAGCGGAGGCGGTAACGGGATGAGCGGTCGGGGCCAGCTCGTGACCGGCCGTTCCATCGTGGTGTGCTGTGGCTCGGGAGGGGTGGGCAAGACGACAACGGCGGCCGCGATGGCCCTGGAGGGAGCGCGCCAGGGGCGACGGGCGTGCGTGGTGACGATCGACCCGGCCAAGCGTCTGGCCGACGCCCTGGGACTGGACGCCCTGGCCAACACGCCCAGGAAGATCGAGGGTCAGTGGCCGGGGGAGCTGTGGGCCATGATGCTCGACACCAAGTCGACCTTCGACGACCTCGTCCTTCGCTATGCGCCCAACAAGGAGCAGGCCGAGGGCATCCTCCGCAACCGCCTGTACCGCAACCTCTCCGGTGCCCTCTCGGGCACGCAGGAGTACATGGCCATGGAGAAGCTCTACGAGCTGCACGAGGACGGAGTGACGCCCCCAGGCGACGAGGGCGGCCCCGGCGTCCCCGGCAAGGAGCACACCAGGTTCGACCTCATCGTGGTCGACACCCCTCCCACACGAAACGCCCTGGACTTCCTCGACGCCCCCCGCCGGCTGACGCGGTTCCTCGACAACCGCATCTTCAGGCTACTGGTGATGCCGACGCGCGCCTACCTCAAGGCCGTGAGCGTCGCCACCCAGACCTTCCTCCGGGCCGTCTCGCGGGTCGTGGGCGGTGAGGTGGTGGGCGACGCCGTGGCTTTCTTCCGCGCCTTCGAGGGAATGGAACAGGGGTTCCGGGACCGGGCCGGGCGGGTGCTCGAGCTCCTGTCGGACCAGCACACCGCCTTCGTGCTCGTCGCCGCGCCCCGACGCGACGCGGTCGAGGAGGCCATGTTCTTCGCCGAGAAGCTGGCCGAAGGCGACATCCGGGTCGAGACCCTGGTGGTGAACAGGCTGCACCCCCGGTTCGGGCCGCCGGACCAGGCCGGAGGCCATGCCCCGACTCCACCACCGGGCACGCCCCTGGCCACCCTTTACGGCAACCTGGCCCAGTTCCGCGACGTGGCCGAGCGGGAGGAGCGCCACTTCGTGGCCCTTGCGGCGCGCGTCGCCCCTGCGCCCGTGGTGCGCGTCCCCTTCCTGGCCGCGGACGTCCACGACATCGAGGGCCTCGACCGCATCTCCGACCACCTGTTCGGGCGGGGCGGGGACCCGGAGGGCCGCGACGGAGCTCGAGGCGGGAGCGCCGGCGCCGAGGGTTAGGCGATCACCGGGGCGTCGAGGGTTCGGCCAGCAGGGCCGCGGCCGCCTCCTCCACCGTCTCGGCCACGGTGACGATCCGGTCGAAGCCGGTGGTGCGGAGCAGGCGGGTGAGCGTGGGCCGGCTGCAGCTGACGGCCACGTCGCCGCCCATCTCCCGGGACCGCCGGATGCCACCGATCAGGGCGCCGAGCCCGGCCGAGTCGACGAAGGGCACTCCGGCCATGTCGATCAGCAGGCGCGGCGTCGAGGCCAGCTCGGCCAGGGCCTGGCGGAACTGGCTCACGGTGAAGGCGTCGAGCTCGCCGACCGGACGGCAGATGGTGTAGCCATCGGCCTGCTCGATCTGGATGTCGAGCACAGTTCCCTCCTCCACTCGGCGGACCGCCCCGGCGTACGTGACAGGTAGGGACGACCTGGCCCGACGAGGCGTCCTCGGATGGTACCCATCTGGGGCCCCCGATACCCTCGGGGCCGTGCCCGAAGTGCTCATCTGCAGTGACGCGGAGTGGCTGCACGAGGAGGTGCGCTCCGTCCTGAGCGCGGCGGGTGCGAACTCACGCTCCGTGTACCAGGGCCCAGCCGTGCTCCCAGCCGTCCAGAAGGAGCTCCCCGACCTGGTCGTCCTCGACTTCCAGGTGGGCAACATGGGGGGCATGGCGACCTGCCTGGAGCTGCGGCTGGAGGAGACGGCCGGGCGCCTGGCCCGCGTCCCCGTCCTGATGCTCCTCGACCGGCGGGCCGACGTGTTCCTGGCCCGCCGGGCGGACGCCCAGGGCTGGGTGGTAAAGCCCCTAGATCCGCTCCGGCTGCGCAAGGCCGTCGGCGAGCTCCTGGCCGGACGGACGTTCCACGACGCGTCGTTCAGGCCCGTCCCCGTCCTGGTCGAGGGCCGGGGCGGGACGGCCGAGAGTGCCGACACCAACTGACGCCGGACGCCGGCGCCGGTGACCGGGAGCCGGTGGCGCAGACGGCGGCGCGTCAGGGAACGGCAGGCGCACGAGGGCGGGGGGCAAGCCGAGGACCCCGGTTCCGCAGAGCACGAGCGGCGCATCCTGGAGGCGCTGGATCGCCTGCGCGACCGCACGGCCCGCGAGGTGATGACGCCCCGCGTCGATGTGGTCGCCCTCCGGGTGCCGTTCGAGCTCAAGGACGTGGCCCGGGCCGTGGGCGAGTCGGGCCACAGCCGGTTTCCCGCCTACGAGGAAGACCTGGACAAGCTCGTGGGTGTGCTCTTCGTGAAGGACCTCTTCCGGTCCGGCTGGCTGCTGAACCCCACGGCCAGCCCGGAGGATCTCCTGAACCGGCTGCGCAAGCCCTTGCTGGTCCCCGAGAGCCGCCGGGTGATGGGGCTGCTCCACGAGATGCGCCAGGGGCGCATCGCCTTCGCCGTGGTGGTCGACGAGTACGGGGGGGTGGCCGGGGTGCTCACGGTGAAGGACCTGGTGAGCGAGCTGGTGGGAGACCTTCCAGACGAGTTCGACAGGCCCGAGGCGGACGAGGACGTCACCCGCATCGACCCCCGGCGCTGGCTGGTGGGCGGCGCCTGCCCGGTCGACCGGGTGGAAGCCGAGCTGGGGGTGGACCTGCCCGCGGGCGAGTACGTGACGCTGGGCGGCTTCCTGTTCGACCGCTTCGGACACATCCCCGGCGAAGGAGAGTGCGTCACCCACGGGGGCTGGGAGTTCTGCGTGCAGGAGATGGACCGGCGCCGCGTCGCTCAGGTCGTCGTGAGAGCACCGTCGGGTACCATCGCTCCCGCCGGCCCCCCGGCATGAGACGGGAAGTAGCGCAGCTTGGTTAGCGCGCAGCGTTCGGGACGCTGAGGTCGCGGGTTCAAATCCCGCCTTCCCGACCACAAAGTCCCTGCTCAGAGGGGGTGCGCGGTTCGGGGCCGGAGCGTCGGAAGCGAATCACCCCGCGTTTTGCCCGCGCGCCAAACTTTCCTGAGAAACGTGCCCGCGTTCGTCCCACGCGTTTCTGAGAAACGTGCCCGCGCTTTTCTCCAGACTCTGGTAACCGCAGGGGCGGGCGGCGCTGCCGGTGTCAAGGGCAACGAGGGCGTCGGCCACGCGTGCTGCGCCCTGCCAGACGAAGGTCCGGGGCCGACGCCGATGGAGGGGAGTCAGTGCGGCAGGGCAACTACCGCCGTGGATTGTGACACAGCGGTCGTCGGCTCCCGCCCCCATCTTGAGCGCGAGGTTCTCACCCATCTCGCTCGCCACGCCATCAATCCGAAGATGGTCGAGGTGGTGGTGCCGCTAGTAGCGGCGGCGCTCGAAGACGCGTGCCAGGCCGGTACGGGGGTGTGCTGGGTCTCTTTGGACTGGGACCGGGACCGCCCTGAGCTCGGAGTGCGGTGGCTGCGACCGGGATCGTGGCCGCCACCCGGCTTCATAGGACCTGGCTTCGTTCCGTGCGGCCACGGCGTGGCTCGGGCCACGCGCGTGCGGCGGGAGCTGGCCGCCGCCGCCGGCACCGACCAGCTGGGTATGACCGTCACCATCGATGTGGTTCGAGCCCCCGAGCCCGACATCGATCCTCCCCTCGGGGAGATGACGGATGCGCCCGTTCCCATGGACGGCGCCGATCTACTGCGTGAGCTGGTCGGCGGTCTGGCCCTGGCTGCCGACCGGGGCCGCAGCACGGAGGAGGGAGCGGC
>VAXP01000007.1 GCA_005884125.1 Actinomycetota bacterium
GACGCCGGCCGCCAGCGCCGCCGGGTGATCATCCCCGACTCGGCCCACGGCACCAATCCCGCGTCCGTGACCCTGGGCGGCTACGAGGTGACGCAGGTCCCCTCGGACGAGCGGGGATGCGTTGACCTGGCCGCCCTGCGGGAACGGCTGGACGACGACGTGGCCGGGATCATGCTCACCAACCCCAACACCCTGGGTCTGTTCGAAGAGGAGATCGTGGAGATGGCCACGGCCGTGCACGGGGTGGGCGGCCTGCTCTACTACGACGGGGCCAACCTCAACGCCATCCTGGGGGTGACCAGCCCCGGGGTCATGGGCTTCGACATCGTGCACATGAACCTGCACAAGACCTTCGCCGTGCCCCACGGCGGGGGAGGGCCGGGGGCGGGCCCGGTGGCGGTCTCGGAGCGCCTCGCCCCCTACCTGCCCGGGCCCAGGCCGGTGCGGTCGGACAGGGGCGACTACGAGTGGCACACGCCGTCCCGCTCCATCGGGCGGGTGCACTCCTGGCACGGCAACGCCCTGGCCCTGGCCCGGGCCCACTCCTACATCCTGGCCAACGGCGGAGACGGGCTGCGGCGGGTGGCCGAGGCCGCCGTGCTCAACGCCAACTGGCTGCGCCGGCGTCTGCGGGGCGTGTACGACCTGCCCTTCGACCGGCCCAGCATGCACGAGTTCGTTGCCTCGACCACCTCGCTCAAGAGGGGCGGGGGAGTGCGGGCCCTGGACGTGGCCAAGCGCCTCCTGGAGGAGGGCTTCCACGCCCCCACCGTGTACTTCCCCCTCATCGTGGACGAGGCCCTCATGATCGAGCCCACAGAGACGGAGACGCCCGAGACCCTGGAGGCCCTGGCCCAGGCCCTCGAGCGCATCGCCGGGGAGTCGCACGACGAGGCCGGGGCCGCCCCCAGGACCACGCCTGTGGCCCGGGTGGACGAGGCCCGGGCTGCCCGCCAGCTCGTGCCCACCTTCGACGCCCGGCCCGCCTGAGCCCGCTCAGGCGCCGAGCGGGCGGCGCGGCGCCCCTACCGCGCCTACTGCGCGGGCTGGGTGTCCGCCGGCTCCGTCGTGGCCGGGTTGCCCGCCCTGGTCGCCTTCTCGGCGTGGTGGTCCTGGATGGCCTTCATGATCGCCGCGCCCGCGGCCCCGATGAAGCTGGGGCGATTGGCCGCGGCCCAGTCCCTGGAGCCGACCAGCGACGGGGTCGAGCCCTGGAACAGGGGCATGACCTCGCGGGCGAACAGCTCGTAGGAGCGCAGGGTCGGCTCCCGCCTGGCCCACTCGTGGGCCATGAAGAGATAGGTGCCGAACCCGCCGGACTGGTCGATGAGGCGCTGGATCTGGGCGATGGCCATGTCCGGGGTGCCGATCACGGCGAAGCCGCTGGCGTTGAGGGCGTCGACCAGCTCGCTCGAGTCGTCGGTCTCAGGCGCGAGCGGCAAGGCCGCGACGCGGCGGAAGTAGTCGACCCAGTCGGCCAGCCCGAAGGCGACCTCCTCGCGGGCCTGCTCCTCGGTCTCGGCCAGGTGCATGGGCCCCACCAGGCGCCAGCGCCGGCGGTCGACCGAGGTACCGAACTGGGCGGCGCGCTCCTCCATGACCGTCCAGTGCGAGCCCAGCACGTCGAAGCCGCCCTGGGAGGTGGCGCCTATGGAGAGCAGGCCCAGGCCGAAGCGCCCCGCGGCCCTGGGCCCCGACGGCGACACCTGGGCGGCCACGGCCACCTCGAAGCCGGGATGGGTGTAGGGCCGCATCTGCAGCCTGGCGTCGTTGAGCGTGAACCAGTCGGTGCGGCGGTTCACCGGCTCGTTGCCTCGGAGCAGGGCCAGGATGGCCTCGAGCGACTCCTCCATCATCTCCCGCTGGCGTTCGACCTCGATGCCCATCATGAATGCGTCCGAGGGCAGCGCCCCCGGGCCCACGCCGAACATGGTCCGTCCCCTGGTGAGGTGGTCGAGGAGGACCATGCGGTCGGCCAGGATCAGGGGATGGTGGTAGGGGAGCGAGCTCACGCCCGTGCCCAGGCGCAGGTGGCGGGTGCGCTGGGATGCGGCGGAGATGAACACCTCGGGGGAGGCGATGATCTCGTAGCCGGCGGAGTGGTGCTCGCCGATCCAGGCCTCGTCATAGCCGAGCTCGTCCAGGCGCACGAGCAGCTCCATGTCCCGCTCCAGGGCCAGCGTGGGGTTCTGGCCCACGGGATGGAAGGGAGCGAGGAATATGCCGAAGCTCAGGGGCCAGTCCATGGAGCCGTTGTAGCCGCCTCTTGACCGGGCGGTCAATTGGTCGCGGGCCGCCTCAGTCCAACAGGTCGGGCTGCTCGCGCACGATGCGGTCGTAGAGGGGTTGGAAGCTGAACCAGCCCGCAACCGAGCTGCCCACCTGGGTGGCGGTGAGGGCGGCCTGGTCGGCGTCGATGAGCACGGGCTTGCCTGCCGCCTCGGCCATGAGCTGGGCCTGGCAGGAGCGGTCCATGGTTATGAACCACCACGCGGCCTCGTCCACCGAGTGGCCCACGGTGAGCAGGCCGTGGTTGCGCAGGATCACGGCCTTGGACTCGCCCAGGGCGTGCGCGAGACGCTTGCCCTCCTCCACGTCGAGCACGACGCCGGTGTAGTCGTCGAACAGGGCGTGGTCGCCGTAGAAGGCGCACACGTCCTGGGTGATGGGGTCGAGGAGCCGGCCCAACGTGGACCAGGTCTTGCCGTACACGGAGTGGGCGTGGGCGGCCGCGACCACGTCGGGGCGGGCCGCATGCACCTGGGAGTGGATGGCGAAGGCGGCCTGGTTCACGGGGTGCTCGCCCTCCACCACCTCGCCGTGGTGGTTGACGAGGAGGAGGTCGGAGACCCGGATGTGGCCGAAGTGCATGCCGAAGGGGTTGACCCAGAAGTGGTCGGTGAGCTCGGGGTCGCGGGCGGTGATGTGGCCGGCCACACCTTCGTCGAAGCCGCACTTGGAGAACATGCGGAAGGCGGCGGCCAGGCGCTGCTTGCGGTGGAGACGCTCCTCCTCCACGGTGGCGAAGGTCGGCGGCATGCGCATCTTGAGCTCGGGCACGACAGTCCTTCCTACAGACAGCGGTTGCCCACCCAGTCTAGGTCGGGGCCCGGCGCGGCCCCGAAGCCGGGTTGGGACAGGGTCAGGACCGGACCCTCGACTCGATGACGACGCTGCCCACGGCGTGGTCGTGCCAGGCCTGGCGGTGGTCGTCCCAGAGGGGGGACAGCACGTTGGCCACCCCGGGGAGCACGCAGGCGAAGAACAGGGCCGCGTAGACCAGGTAGCGCACCAGTCCCCGGCCCACACCCAGAGGCCCGCCGGTGCGGGCGTCGCGGACCTGGATGCCCAGCATCATCTTGCCCAGGGTCTGGCCCAGGCGGCCGCCGTTGAGCAGGCCGTAGTAGGCGAGCCCCACCGCCAGGTCGACCCCCGCCCCCCGGGGGCGGGAGAAGCCCCCGAAGGCGATGGCCCCCAGCACCGACCCGGCCAGGGCCACCACCACGGCGTCGATCACGATGGCGGCCGCCCGTCTCCACCAGGGCGCCAGGGGCCGGTCGAAGTCGTCCGTGGGACGAGCCGCGGTGCGGGCCCACTCCTCCCAGTCCTCGGGCTTCACGGAGCCGGTCTCCTCGGGTCTGCTGGAGTGCTCACGCCGGGGGACCGAGGGAGGCGCGGTCCCCGCCCGCCGGCTCCGATATCAACTTTACATAACCTATCTTCTCGGCGGTCTCGATGGAGATGGGCCGGCGGGGAGGGCGGTGCGAGCCTGGCCAGCTGGGCGGGCTAGGCCGGGAGCGCACCCAGGAACTCCAGGGCTGCGTCGATGAAGCGCATGTGCATGGGGGTGCCCAGGTGATCCACGCCGGCCAGGGTGACCAGGCGGACGTCGGGCAAGGCCGCCACCAAGGGGTCGGCCGGACCCGCGAAGTCGGCCGTCCCCAGAACGACCAGGACCGGGCAGCGGATGCGGCCCAGCTCGTCGGCCGACAGGGGCTCGGTGGGTCGCCGCAGGCAGGCGGCCAGGGCCTTGGGGTCGTTGTCCCCGTCGGCCGCGAAGCGGGCGAAGGCTCGTCCCAGGGGTTCGGACGCCTCGCTCGATCCCTCGACGGCCCGGGCCATGGGCTCGGGATCCTCGGTTCGGAACAGGCTGGCGCCTACGCCGCCGGTGACGATGTGGGCGAACCTCTCGGGGGCACGGGCCGCCACCCTGAGCAGGACTCGCGCTCCCAGCGAGAACCCGATGGCGTCGACCTGGGACCCGTCCGCGATGGCGGCGGCCACGTCGTCCTCCAGGGACGCGTAGGCCGCGGGGTCGTGGGGCCGGGGGGCTCGGCCGTGGCCCAGCAGGTCGACGCCGATCACCTCGCGACCGGCATCCTTCAGCAGGTCCACCCATCCGGGCTGACGCCAGTTGCGTTCGAAGGACGAGGCGAACCCGTGGACCAGGAGGACGGGGGGCTCGGACATCGCCGAAGAGTACGTCGCCGGCGGCGGCGGCCGATCTTCGTCGGGCGCCAATGCCCATGTCCCGGCGCGGGCCCGCTCCTGTAGGTTGAACGCGGGGGATGGCACGCAGGATCGAGGTCGAGCTCACCAGTGAGCGAGAAGACGGGACCTGGACGTGGCGCGCCGCTGGGGCTCGTCAGCCCAAGGGCGTGCTGGACGGTGCGCTTCTCTACGACGGCGCCAAGGTCGGCGACGTGCTGCGAGCCGACGCCGACTTCGAGGTGGACGGAATCTTCATCACCTCGGTCCTCCCGCCCAAGGCCGATAGCCGGCGCGAGCCGGAGCGACTCGAGCTGCTGGGTCCCAGCCGCCCTCAAGAGGGAGTGACCACCTCTCTCGTCGGGCGCGACCGCGGTGATCGCGATCGCGGCGACCGCGGGGACCGGGACCGCGGCGAACGTGGTCCCAGGGGTGACCGCGGTGATCGGGCCCGCCCGGGCCGCACCGGCGACAGGCCCGGGCGTGCCGCGTCTCCCGAACGAGCCCGGCGCGACCGGACGGGGCGGCCCGAGCGGGAAGAGCGACGGCCGGACGCGCCTACCCCGGCCAAGGGACGGGAGCGGGACGAGAGAAAACGGCCCACCGGTCGCGGTCCAGGACGCTCGGAGGGACGCCCGCCCGGCACCGCGGCACCCGAGACCGCGCCCTCAGCCCCGCGCTCGGGAGTCGAGGCGGGCGCGGGTGACGACGAGCGCCCCAAGCCTCGCCGCCTCGCTCCCGGGCACGTGCACCGCTCTGCAGTCCTCGAGACCCTCCCCCCCGAGCAGAGGCCTATCGCTGAGCAACTGCTCCGCGGCGGGATGCCTGCCGTGCGTCAGGCCGTCGAGGCCCAGAACCAGGCGGCGCGGGAGGACGGCTCTCCCGCGATACCCGCGGGTCAGGTGCTGGCGCTGGCCGAGCAGCTCCTCCCCCGGCTCAAGACCGCGGAGTGGCGCGACCGAGCCGAGGCCGCGGCCAAGATGGCCGACGAGATCAGCCTGCGCGACCTGCGCTCGGTGGTGGCGGGCGCGGACGCGGCGGCGCGCGACGACGAGACCCGCTTGCTGGCCAGCACCTTGCGCGACGCGCTCGAGTCCCGGTTGCGCCAGCAGCGCGACGCCTGGCTGGCAGAGATCGGCGCAGCGCTCGACGAAGGAAGGCTGGTGCGCGCCCTGCGGCTGTCCGCTCGTCCCCCCGATCCCGGCGCCCGCTTCCCCGCTGAGGTGGCGGCGCGCCTCAGCGCCGCCGCGGGCGAGGCCATGGCCGCCGACACGCCTCCCGATCGTTGGACTGCGGTGCTCGACGCCGTGGGCGCCTCCCCCGTGCGGCGCCTGGTCAAGCCCGCGGGACTGCCCGATACCCCGGGCGAGGACCTTCTCCGCGCGGCCAGGCAGGCCTGCGGACGCGTGCCGGCCGTGGCCGCCCTCCTCGGCATCGACATGCCTCCCCCTCCCGGCCCGCCTCGCCCTCCCCGGCCCGCTCCCGCGCGGGGAGGCATCCGCCCCGGTCAGCTCAAGCCCTGGAGCGCCCGGGGCATGCCCTCGAGCCCCGGCCGTACGGGCCGGGCCCGGCCGGCGGTGGACAAGCCCGCGAAACCCGCGCAACCCCCGGCCCCATCCGAGGCCGGGGCGCCCCCCCAGCCCTCAGAGACCTCCGAGGCCGCTCTGCCCTCCGAGCCTTCACAGCCCTCGGCGCCCCCCCAGCCCTCAGAGACCTCCGCTGTCTCCCACGAGCCGGCGCCTCCTGTTGGCGAGGAGACGGAGCCCCCGGTCGGGGCGCAGCCGCCGGCCGCCGAGCACCAGCAGCAGGAGCAGGAGCAGAAGGAGGGGGAGGGGGAGGGCGCCTCGCACCCTCCGACGACTCCCGTGGACGAGTCGCCCAGCAACGGGAGCTGACCCGCTTCCGCCGCGGTTCGCTACTCGCGCTCGATCAGGATGGACGACGGGCTGGCCCGACCCCTGTAGGCGCCGGTGCCGCACTCCTCGTCCCAGCGAGCCCCGCAGCAGGCGCACTCGCAGGAGTCGATGTTGAGCGACGCCAGGTAGAGGCGCGCCACCGCGTAGGCGGTGCAGAACGGGCACTGCAGGTGTGCCGGTGCCCCGTCCTCATCGACGTGCTCGCCCCGTCCGTCTCGACCCTGGTGCCCGTCGCGGTTCGTCTCGCCCACCGCCCTCAGGGTAATCAGGCCCGGGCGCTAGTCTGCGCGACCATGGTCGACTACGAGGTGAAGGGGCGCGCCGCCGTCCTCACCATCCGCCGTCCCGAGGCGCGCAACGCCATCAACGGCGAGGTGGCCGCGGCGATGGAGGCGGCCGTCGACCGTCTCGAGGAGGACCCCGAAGTATGGGTCGGGATCGTGACGGGTGAGGGTCCGGTGTTCTCGGCCGGCGCCGATCTCAAGGCCATCGCCGCGGGTCAGGCCGCGGCACTGCAGACGGCCAGGGGCGGCTTCGCCGGCATCACCCGCAGGGACCGGATCAAGCCCCTCATCGCCGCGGTGGACGGGCCCGCCCTGGCCGGAGGGTGCGAGATCGTCCTGTCCTGCGACCTGGTCGTGGCGTCGACCAACGCCAGCTTCGGTGTTCCCGAGGTGAAGCGCTCGCTCGTCGCCGCCGCCGGTGGGCTCTTCCGGCTCCCCCGGGCCCTGCCTCAGGCGATCGCCATGGAGCTCGTCCTCACGGGAGACCCCATCCCCGCAGCCCGAGCCCACGAGCTGGGGATGGTCAACCAGCTCGTAGAGCCCGGTCAGGCCCTGCCTGCCTCCCTGGCCCTGGCCGAGCGCATCAGCGCGAACGCCCCCCTGGCCGTGCGCGAGAGCCGGGGCATCGTCAAAGAGGCCCTCACGTCCGATGACGAGACGCTGTGGCAGCGGACGGGCGAGGCCATGGCCCGCCTGGTGCGGACCGAGGACTTCGCCGAGGGGCCCAGGGCCTTCATCGAGAAGCGGCCCGCGGCCTGGAAGGGCCGCTGAGCCCCCTACCGCGATCGGAGTCAGACCGGCGCGCTCAGGCGATCACGTCGAGGATGCCGTGGTCGTGCAGGAACTCGGCCAGTCCGTCCACCAGCTTGCGATCACACACCTCGGGTAGGGGAACCCACGAGGCCTCAGCCGCGTCGTCGCCGGCGACGGGATCGGCGGGGTCGAGCACCGTCACCCGGAAGTCCAGGATGACGTGGTGGTGGTCGGCGCCGATGCGCTCGACCCACCCGACCAACCCCTCGCACACGCCCTCCAGGCCCGTCTCCTCGGCCAGCTCGCGGACCACGGCCTCGGCCAGGGTCTCGCCTCGCTCCACCCGGCCCCCGGGCACCGACCACTCCCCCGCTGCCGGTCCCCGGCCCCGGCGCACGAGCAACAGCCGTCCCGCGTCGACGGCCACCACCCCGACGCACACCTCGGGGTGACTCACGGCTGGACGCGGTGGTGCATGACGAGCAGGCGCGCCGTGAACCCCGACCCCTCGAAGAAGTTCTTGGTCGCCCGGTCGCCGGGCAGGGCGGTGGCGTCGACGCCCTGGCATCCCCGCTCTGACGCCCACACCAGGAGGGCATCCATCAGCGCCTCCCCCACTCCCACGCCCCTGGCGTCGGGTTCGACGTAGAGGTCGCCGATCACCCCGAGGGTGGTTCCGTCCCGCAGCTGCTCGATCCTGGCGCTGGCGAAGCCCACGACAACCTCGTCGATCGTGCCGGCCAGCACGCAGGAGGAGCCGTCCTCCAGCGCTCGAGCCAGGTCGTCTCCGGCCTCGTCCCGGGCCTCGCGGGCGAGGAACATGGCGCCGCCCCGCTCCGAGGCCACCTCGTCCCGTGCCTGCCGACTCAGCTCCGCAACCCGGACCAGATCGTCGCCGGTTGCGGGGCGGGCCCCCTCGACCACCGCGGTCAGGAGTCGGTCTGGAGCTGGTGGATGCGCGCCAGGATCGTCTTGCGCCCCCGATGGCCGGCCTCGTGGGCCCTGACCTCCTCCAGCTCGTTGGGCGACAGACCGGCCAGGCGCTGCACGACCTGGGAGGCGGAGAGCAGGTCGTAGCCGGGGATGGCCAGGGTGCGGCGGCTGGCGCCGTCCCCCGCCGCGGACGGGTGAGCCGGGGCAGGCGACGCCGCCACTGCGGCAGGGGGCGGGCTGGGGCCCGGGGCCGGGGTGCCCGACCAGGCGCCCTCCGAGCCGTTGGGCCAGGGCCGGTCGACCGTGGCCGTCGCCGGCGCGGGGCTCGCCCGGTCCTGGATCTCGTGCAGGCGGTCGGTGGCCTGGCCGACCAGGCGCTCCACCTCCCGCTGGGCCTGGCCCAGGGCGAACTGTCCCGCCATCTTGGCCAGCGCGAGCTGGCCGCTCACCTGGCGGCGGCCCCTCTCCACCAGCCTGGGCAACTCGTCGCGCACGGTCAGGGCCAGGCCCACGGGTGCGTAGAACAGGAGGTCCAGAGCCTGCTCGACGGCCTGCTCGACGGGCGACTGCTCCTCGGTCACGGAGTGCTCCTTCCCCAGCCGCCCGGTCTAGACGCAGTCACGGCAGAGCTGGCGTACGGGGTCGGCCAGCTGGCTCGGGTGCTTGACCAGGAAGCAGGACTGGCACACGAACTCGTCGGGTCGCTTGGGGAGCACCTTGGTGGTGGGCTCGCCCCGGTCCTCGGTGTCGGGTACCTCGTCCTCGTCCTCTTCCTCCTCGTCCGCGACGACCAGGCGCTCCTTGAGGATCACGTCCAGGCTGGCCTCGACGTCCTCGTCCTCGACCTCGTCCTCTTCCTCCTCGTCCTCCTCCTCCTCGGTGACGACGGCCGCGGGGGCATCTTCCTCCTCCTCGCCCACGTCCTCGTCGATGTCCTCGTCGACCAGGTCTGTGTCGAGGTCGTCGTCGAGGAGATCCTCCTCAGGCATGTCCTCGAGGTCGGCTTCTTCCAAGTCCTCTGGCTCTACGACCTCCTCGTCCATCTCGTCGAGTTCGTCGTCGAGGTCGTCTGCCATCAGCGTCCTCGGTCGTGGGGCGGTTGATGCGGGCCGGGAGCATACTGCCGCCGCGCCGGGTGCCTGAACGGGATCCGGGTCCGGCCCGGGGTCGGTACCGGAAAAAGGCGAAGATCCGGCCGGGGAATGGCGCCAATCGTCCCGATTCAGCCCGCCGGCCGGGAGCGAGCATGAGGGCCCAGGGAGCCGTTGGTGCCATCCGGTAGCCCACCCGTCCCGGCGTGGCGACGCCCGGGCGACTGGGTTATTGGGATGTTCTCTACTTGGCTCCCTGAACCCCCAGCTGCCTTCAGCGCCCCCTCCCGCGCACACTGCTCGAGAGGCCCACGACCTGGCGTCTGGGGCGTCGGGGCGTAGTTATGGCGCGCGCGCGACCGCGCCGTCAAGGGCCGATCCACCCCGGTTGATCAGGCTGTTCGCGCGTCTGTGCAGGTCAGGCGCGTGCAAGAAACCGGCAAAGAAAACTTCAGGGTGCGAACCGGTCGCGAAGGGCAAGGACGTCGACCACGTACTGACGCGTCCCCGGGTGCATGCCCTCCCGCTGCAGGGAGGCCAGACCCTGGGCATAGGCGGCGATGGCCCCGGCCTCGTTCCCGCCCGTGCGCCCCAGCAGATATGCCATGTAGCGGGCGGAGAGCAGGACGTTGTCCTCGGGGCGGGCGGGGTCCAGGGACTGGTTCAGCAGCCCGTTGGTGAACGACACCGTTATTGGGAGTAGCTGGCCTATCCCCACGGCGCCGATGTGCGAGACGACCTGCGTCTGCCAACCCGACTCCTGCCAGGCCAGGGCCTCGAGGAGGGGGGCGGGCACACCGGTGGCCTCCGACGCCCGCACGAACGCGGGCAGAAGGGCCACCCGCTCGGGATGGGCCCGGAGCTTGGCGGGGGCGTTGGCCGACAGTCGGGGCGCGGCCTTGCGCCTGCGTCGGGATTTGAGCGCGGAGCGGGCCCGGGTCCTGGGATTGGCGGCGACCCGGCGCCTGGCCGGGGCGGCCGTGGTGACACGGGGCTTGGCGCTGATGGGACGGGCCCGTGGGGCCTGGGCCGTGCGCTGGGACGCGGCGCCGGCGGGGGCCGTGCGCCCCGGCCCGTAGGCGGCCTGGCCCAGCTGTAGCACCACCCCCAGGGCGGTCAGGGCGGCCGCAGCCCGGACGGTGCGGCGACGGGCGCCGGTGGGCAGGCGATCGGGGCGTCTGGGCATGGCGGCAGCGACGAACGACTCCTCGAGGCTCCGCCCTCGGCCCCCAGGGTACGCCACACCTACCTCATGAGCAACACGTGCAACAGAGGTCGCCGGCCCTCAGCCGGCCCTCAGCCGCTCAGGTGGGCAGGGTGCGGGTCGCCCGCCGGGTCTCGGCCCGGCGCTCGGCGTCCAGGCGCTCGAGGTCGTAGGTGCCGTGGTCGACGAAGCCCATGAGGGCGGCCACCGAGGGGTGCCCGGCCTGCTCGGCTATGAGCCGGTGCATCTCCTGGGCCAGTCGCCGGTACTCGGGGTGACCCTGGGGCCCGGAGCGCAGCTCCAGCATGTGCATGGCCTCGCGGGCGTTCATCTGCAGCACGTAGCGCACGCGGAAGGCCAGCCCGACGGCATAGGCGGCCTGGCCCGGGAAGCTCGGCGCCAGGACCTCGTACAGGTCGGCGGAGCGGCCCAGCGACTCCTCGAACCGCTCCTGGTAGCCCGCCTCGACGATGGCGTCGGGGACGACGTAGCCGTGCCTGGGGGTCAGCTCCTGCCATTCGATGGTGAGCATGCGGTGGCGCTGGAGGTCGCGGAAGGCCCCGTAGTCCGACAGCACGTCGAAGCGATAGAAGGTGCGCTCCAGGGCCCGGCCCGGGCGGTGGCGGCGGTTGGCACGCTCGCCTGCATAGCCCTGCACCACGGCCAGCTTCTCCTCGGCCGACAGGCGCCGGACCCGGGCCAGCACCTGGTCCTCCGGTAGGTGGGTGTAGGGGTAGAGCATGGCCGCCACGACCTTGTCCTCCCCGTCGGGGTCGAAGTCGACCAGCGTGACCGACGGACGGGGCTCGGGTTCCTCCCGGCCGAAGAGCGAGGAGGCCACCTCCTCCATCACCACCCTGTTGCGTTCCAGGTAGGCCGACCAGGCCCCGCCCCGGTCGGGCGCGTCCACCCGCTTGAGGAACGAGGGGATGACCTTGCGCAGCTCCTCCAGCATGAGCTCGGCGTAGGCCCGGGCCTCGGGCAGGGCGTGGGCCCGCATGCGCAGGAGAAGGGCCTCGTAGGCCTGGCCCGTGCCGTAGATGCCCACGTTGGAGAGCGAGGCCGCGGGCAGCAGGCCCCGCAGCGCGTCGAAGGCCTTGGCCCGGATGGCCTGGCGGTGGACGAAGTCGGAGTCACCCTCCTCGTTGGGGTAGCGCGCCGCGAACCACGTCTGCATGGCCGGGACCAGGGAGGCGTAGGTGTCGAACATGCGGTCCATCTCGCCCACGTAGCGCGCACCCATGGCCGACTCGCAGATCTTGGGGTCGCGGTAGTAGCGGTAGCGGCCCTCGAGCCGGGTGTCGTAGGCGATGTAGCGGGTGGACTGCTCGAGGTAGCTCATGAGCCGGCCCCACTCCAGGACCTTGGTCAGCAGGTTGGAGGCCTGCTCGCAGGCGAGGTGCACCCCGCCGAGCTGGGCGACGGAGTCGTCGCCGTACTCGTAGAAGACCCGGTCGTAGAGCTCCTCGGCCCGCCTCAGCCCGACGGTGGCATCGATGGTGGCGTCCCCGGAGATGTCGAGGTCGCCCACGAACTCGTCCAGGAAGAGCCGGCGCAGGCTCTTCGGTGAGCGGGAGTAGCGGGCGAAGAGGGCGCCCTTGACCACCTCGGGCAGGTTGACCAGGGCGAAGACGGGCAGGTCGAGGTTGGTGAAGTACCGCCGGAGGACGTCCTGCTCCTCGTCGGTGAAGCGTTCGGCGGCATAGGGGTGCATGACCCTGGAGGTTACGGCGGCCGTCGGGGCCAGCAGTGGACCGCTCCCAGTGGGCCTCAGACCACCACCCGCAGGGCGTCGGGCACGAGGCGGACCGACAGGTTGGAGGCCCGGCCCACCCTCTCGCCGTCGAGCTCCACGGCCAGGCGGCGGTCTGCCTCGAGCTGGGCTGCTGGCACCCGTCGCTCCCGGATGCGGGGATGGGGCAAGTGGGCGCCGTGGTGCAGCCTCGCCCTCACCTTGGCCAGGTCACCGAGGCGGAGCCGGGCCTCGTACACGTCGAGCAGGCCGTCGTTGGGATGGGCCCTGGGGCCCAGGTTCCACCTTCCCCGCCACTGGGCGTTCATCGCTGCGACCACCTTGGTCCAGAGCCGGTCGTGGGCGACGAGGTGGGCCACGAAGAGGTGGAGGCGCCCGTCGACGAGGGCCTCGCCCAGGTCCACAGGGAAGGTCATCGCCGCAGGCGACCACAGCCTGCCGGCGTCCGCTCCCCCGCCCAGGGTGCGGCACAGGTCCCCTCCCACCAGGCCCAGGACGGGCCAGGGCCGGCCCTCCAGGCGGGCCGCCTCCAAGACCCGGCGGGCGGCGGCGTCGTCGGCCACGACCACGCCCTCGGCCGGCAGGGGCGAGGACCACCCCCAGGCCTTGCCCTTGGCCACCGTCATGGCCAGGCTCCACCGCCAGAGGCGGTCGGCGGCGGTGCGGGCCGCGGCCGCGGTGGCGGGGTCCGGGGCCACGTCTCCCAGCTGGCGGAGCAGGTCGAGCAGCTGCTTGACGTTGCGCACGAAGTCCCCGCCCGAGATCTCCTCCTCCGCGATGACCTCCCCCAGGTCCTCCCCCGCGGCCCAGGCGTAGGCGGCGGCCACGAAGCCGGGGTCGGGGGGCCGCGTCGCGGGCAGGCCGCCCTCCTCCTCGGCCGCGTTGAGCTGGTGGCTCAGTCGCTCGATCCGGGCCCAGCGCTCCCTGACCCGCTGCGATGGGAACCAGGGCGTGGTGGCCGGTCCCGGTCCACGGGCCTCGAAGGTGAACACCGACGCCAGGGCCGCCACCGAGGCGGGGTCGAGGCCGTCGAGGAGCCCCGTCTCCAGACCCTCGGCCACCAGGAGGTCGCACTCGTGGTAGATGCGGCCCAGCCGCTCTCCGGCACCCGTGAGGCGCCAGCCGTCCACATAGCCCCAGGCCTCTAGGACCCGCAGAACCCGGTCGAACTGGCGGGCCAGGGACTCGCTGCGGCCGCGGATGCGCGTCTCCAGGCGGCGGGCATCGCCGCTGAGCCGGTCGGCTCGGGCCGCGGCCCGCAGGTGCTCGCGCAGGTCGGGGCAGGACGCCACGGGGTGGGCCGACAGCGGGTCGGGTCGGGTGCGGGCGTCGCCACGGTCGTCGCCATCTTCGCCATCGACCGCGCCAGGCCGGGGATCGCCGGCGGGGGGCCGGTCGGCCGGGGGCAGCCGGGCGCCCCGCAGGGCGGCGGCGGTGTCGCGCAGGAACCGTTGGCTGGACGGCTCGTAGGGGGCGGGGAGCTCGATGCGGCCGACGGCCCGGGGCGGCTCGCCGAAGTCGCGCTCGTGGAGGGTGATCTTGCGGGTGTCGACGCTCACGCCGCCGACCCGCACCTCTCCCCCGCGCCGCCGGCTCGTCGTGATGACGGCCAGCCTCCCCCCGGCCACGGCCCCTGGGAGGGAGAGCACGTCGCCGGGCCTGAGCCGCTCCAGGGCCTGGTGGACCTTGTCCTTGGACCAGGCGCTGCGGATGGCGGCCCGCTCGCCCCCCTGCGCGTGGCGCTGCAGCTCCAGGTACTCGTGGATGTCCCCCCTGTCGCACGCGGCCCGGGCCCGGGCCGCGGCCAGGAGCTGGGTGGTGCGCTCGAGCTGAGCCTCGAGGCGCACGACGTCGGCATCGGCCCGGTACTGGGCGAAGGAGAGGTTGAGCAGGTGGTGGGCCTGGTCGGGCCGGTACCGGTGCACCAGGTTGGCGGCCATGTTGTAGGTGGGCCGGAAGGAGGACGTGAGGGCGTAGCTGCGGGTCGACGCCAGCCCCGCCACCTGGTCGAAGGGCACGAACGGCGACCACAGCACGATGGCGTAGCCCACCTCGTCTATCCCCCGGCGCCCGGCCCGCCCCGTCAGCTGGGTGTACTCCCCCGGGGTGAGGAACTCGTGGCGCTCGCCCGTGAACTTGGTGAGCTTCTCGATCACCACCGAGCGGGCGGGCATGTTGATCCCCAACGAGAGCGTCTCGGTGGCGAAGACCACCTTGACCAGGGCGGCCGCGAAGCAGGCCTCCACCGCCTCCTTGAAGGGCGGAACCAACCCGGCGTGGTGGGCCGCCAGCCCCGCCTCCAGCCCGTCCAGCCAGGCGCCGTAGCCGAGCACGCGCAGGTCCTCGTCGGTGAGGGACTCGACCTTGGCCTCGGCGATGGCCCGTATGTCGCGCCTCTCCTCGGGCGTGGTCAGGCGCACGCCGTCGCGCAGGCACTGGCGCACGGCCTCGTCGCAGCCCATCCTGCTGAAGACGAACACGATGGCGGGGAGCATGTCTTCCTCTTGCAGCCGCTCCACCACCTCGGTGCGCCGGGGGGTGTAGGTCGAGGACCGGGGCCGGCCCCGGGACGGCCGATGGTGCGACTGGCGGGCGGCCTGGCTGTCCAGGGCGGCCGCCTCTCCGTTGGGGCGGCCGTCGACGAAGGTGGGCAGGAGGTGGAGGCGCTCACTGTGCCTCTCCCCCACCAGGTAGAGGTTGCGCAACTCGACGGGCCGCCTCTCCTCGATGACCGCCGCGGTCGCGCCCCGCACGGTCTCGATCCAGTCGGCGAACTCCTCGGCGTTGGAGACCGTGGCCGACAGGCACACCAGGTCCACGTCGGGCAGGGCGTGGATGATGACCTCCTCCCAGACCGCGCCTCGGTAGGGGTTCTGGAGGTAGTGGACCTCGTCGAGCACGACGTAGCGCAGGCCCGACAGG
>VAXP01000147.1:0-413 GCA_005884125.1 Actinomycetota bacterium
TGGGGCTACCAGGGACGGCTCACCGACGGGGAGGTGATCGCCGAGGAGATCCGGCTCGGCGAGCTGGCTGAGGAGCTCGGCTTCCATGCCCTCTGGCCCGTCGAGCACCACTTCGACGACTACTCCTTCTGCCCCGACAACACCGTGTTCCTGGCCAACATGGCCGCCCGGACAAGGCGCATCATGCTGGGAACCGGGGCCGTGATCCTCCCGTGGAACGACCCCCTCCGCGTGGCCGAGAAGATCGCCCTGCTCGATCACATCTCGGACGGCCGGGTGCTCTTCGGCATGGGACGAGGGCTGGCCCGCTGCGAGTACGCAGGCTTCGGCATCCCCATGGACGAGTCCCGTGACCGCTTCGACGAGTCCGCTCGCATGGTGCTCGACGCCCTGGAGACGGGCTTCATCGAGGG
>VAXP01000147.1:471-5028 GCA_005884125.1 Actinomycetota bacterium
CCGCGACCGCACCTACTGCGTGGCCATGTCTCCCGACTCGGTGCTGGCCGCCGCCGATCTAGGCGCCCGCATGGTGATGTTCAGCCAACGGCCCTGGGAGGACCAGGCAGTCTCGGTGAGCACCTACCGAGACCGGTTCGTCGGCATTCACGGCGCCGAGCCGGGTCCGCCCGTCGTGTGCGACTTCGTCTACTGCGACGCCGACGCGGGTCGGGCCGAGGACTTCGCCCACCGTTACATCGCCGGGTACCTCACCAGCGTGATGGAGCACTACGAGCTGGAGAGCGATCACTTCAAGCACGCCAAGGGCTACGAGTCCTATGGCAACGCCGTCGACCTGCTCAAGGCCATCGGCCTGGACAAGCTCTGCGAGATGTACCTGAGGGTCAACGTCTGGGGCACCCCCGATCAGATCGTGGACCGGCTGCGGGCCCGGCGCGAGGTCATCGGCGACCACGACCTCACCTGCTGCTTCCGGTACGCGGGCCTGCCCTACGAACAAGCCGAAGCCAGCATGCGGAGCTTCGCGGCCGAGGTACTCCCCGTCGTGCAGGCGGAGCCCGTCACCCGTTGAGGGTCAGCGGGGTGTGTGATCGCGCGACGTCGTCGACTCCTATCTTTCGCAAATACTTCGCTCGCCATTGTGCTCATGGAGCGGGAGCCGTGTCCGTATGACAACATCGGCGGGTCCTTGTCGAGCACCGGGGACACGTCGACGGTGGTGCTCACCAGCACCGTGGGCATGCCGATGTGTGAGCGCACGAGGCCCAGGTCGCCGGTGAGCACGGCCTCCTCGACCAGGTGGGTCTCCACGAAGTGGAGGTACTCGCGGTCGACGGTCGCCTCGTAGACGATGGGCACGGCGGCCCGGGCCGCGGCCAGCGTCCCCGCCCGGTGCACCTGAAGGTGGTCGGGATGCCCGTAGATGCCGAACTCGTCGTAGATCACCAGGGCTCGGGGCGACTCCTCGGCCAGCACCGCGGCCAGCCGGTCTGCCACCTCGGACGCATCGGTGGACCACATCGATCCCGGGGCCTGGTTGGCGGCGTCGCCCGCCGGTCCTGAGTCCCGGTAGCCGAGGAAGTCGACGCGGGCCGCGCCCAGCAGGGCCGCGGCCCGTTCCGTCTCGGCCCGCCGGACCGCGCCCAGGTGATCGGGCCCGGCCGCGTCCAGGTGGGGCTGGCCCAGCTCTCCGCCTGTACCCACCACCACGACCACGCGGTGGCCGGCATCGCTCAGCAGGGCCACGGTCCCGCCCGTGAAGATGGCCTCGTCGTCGGGGTGGGCATGGAAGAACACCACCGTGCTCCCCATGGAGCCAGTGTGCACCAGCGCGGTGACGTGAGTCGGCGGAAGGGGCCTGAGCGCTCCCGGTCGTCTACACGGGCTCCGGTAATGTCAGCCGGCGGTGCCTGGGGTCGTTGTCATCGGGGGCGGAGTCGCCGGTCTGACCTCGGCCCTCGCGCTCTCGCGGCAGGGATGGGAGGTCACCGTCCTCGAGCGGGAAGCCAGCGCCGGTCCCGCCGACCTGGAGGGGGCCTTCTCCCGGTGGTCGCGCCGGGGGGTGCCCCAGGCCCGGCATTCGCACGCCTTCCTGGCCCGTCTCCGCAACCTGCTGCGCGATCGGGCTCCGGACGTGCTCGCGGCTCTGCTCGACAACGGCGTCACCGAGCTGCGCTTCACCGAGAACCCGCCCCCCGAGATCGACGATCCCGGCCCCAGGCCCGGCGATGAGGATCTGGTCGCCCTGGCCTGCCGGCGCACGACGTTCGACTGGGTGCTGCGCCGCTGCGTCGAGGCCAGCCCGGGCGTGAGCCTCGTGCCGGGTGCCGCGGTGGAGGGCTTGGCCGGCGTGCCCGGAACCCGCGGGCGGGTGCCACGGGTCACCGGGGTCCGGGCCCTGGCTGCGGACGCGGGCCGGGGGCGAGACGCCTCGCTGGAGCTCCCGGCCGAGCTGGTGGTGGACGCCTCGGGCCGCAACTCTCGCTTGCCTTCCTGGTTGGCGGAGCTGGGGGTGTCGGGCTGGGCCGAAGAGAGCGAGGACTGCGGGATCCTGTACTCGTCCCGCTTCTACCGGCTACTCGACGGTGTCGAGCCGCCACCCCAGGACGGGCCCATCGGCGGCGACCTGGGCTACATGAAGTACGCCGTGTTCCCCGGTGACAACCGGACGTTCTCCGTCACCTTCGGACTGCCGACGGGCGACTCCGCCATGCGCCCCCTGCTGCAGCCCGGGCCCTTCCAGGCTGCAGCCTCGGCCCTGCCCGTCACCCGGGCTTGGGTCGACGGCGTCACGGCCGTACCCATCACGGACGTGGCGGCCATGACCAAGCTGCGCAGCCGCATGCGCCGCCTCGTGGTCGGTGGCCTCCCCGTCGTCACCGGGGTGGTGCCGGTGGGCGATGCGGCCGTGCACACCAACCCTCTCTACGGCCGGGGCTGCTCGCTGGCCGTCGCCCATGCCTTCGCCGTCGCCGACGTGGCTGGGGCGGGAAACCCCGCGTCGGAAGCAGCGGCGGTCGCCCTCGACCACATCATCGCCAGCGATCTCGAGCCCTGGTACCGCGTCTCGGTGGCCCAGGACCTGCAGGAGCGGGCGGCCTGGGAACGGGACCACGGCGATCGCGACTCCCTGGGCACCCTCCTCGGCGGTGACGCGCCCCCGGCCGAGGATCTGATGCGCAGCATCGTCCGTGATGGACTGCTGCCCGCGGCGCGGACCGACGCCGTCGTGCTCCGCGCCTTCCTGAGGGGGCTCAACCTGCTGTCCTCACCCACGGCCTTCATGGAGGACCCCGATGTGGCCGCTCGCGTGCTGGCGGTGTGGCAGGAACGCGACACTCGACCGGCGGCGGCGGTGGAGGGCCCCACCAAGGACGAGTTCCTGGGCATCCTGGCCGCGGCGGCCTGAGCGGCGCCTCCGGGCACCGGCCCGCGCCGGACGGAGCGGGCTGCTATCCGGCCCGGTCGGGACCGGCTCGTTCGATCTCGACCCGCACCAGGACCCTGCGCTCGTTCTCCATGGCCCGGCGGTAGTCGTCCCAGTCGGGGTGCTCGCCGGCCAGGCGCCGGTAGTAGTCGACCAGGCCGTCCATGGCTTCGGGGAGCGACACGATGGCGGCTCGGCCGTCGATCTGGATCCACGAGCCGTAGAACTCGTCGCTGAGGACGCACAGCGAGGCCCGGGGGTCACGGCGAAGGTTCTTCACCTTGATCGCCGTCTCCCGGCTGCTGAAGATGACGGCCCCGGCGTCGTCGACGCCGCAGTCGATCGGAGACATCTGGGGCCGGCCGTCGCTTCGGGACGTCGCCAGCACGGTGTGGTGATGCCGGCGCACGAAGTCGCGCGCCTCGTCGATGTTCATGGCGCGAACGCTACCTGCGGGCGCCGGCGGTCAGTCGCGGTACTCGGGCACGCGCCTGTCTCGGCGGGCCCGCACCGCCTCCTCGAAGTTCTGGGTGGTGAGGCGCACGAAGAGCTGGGCGTGGTCCTCGTGGTCCATGTGGGCGTGAAGGCTGCCGGCGTCCAGACCGGCCCACAGCAGCTGCTTGGTGATCTCCACCCCGAGCCGGCTGAAGGAGGTGATGCGATCGGCCAGCTCGTAGCACGTTCCCAGGAGGTCTCCCGGTGGGACGGTGCGGGAGACGAGGCCGATGCGGGCCGCCTCCTCGGCGTCCACATCCCGACCCGACAGCATGATCTCGAAGGCCCGGGAGGAACCGATCGCTCGGGGGAGGAGGTAGCTCATACCCAGCTCGGTGGCGGTCAGCCCGTTCTTTATCCCGGCCGCGCTGAAGTGGGCCGTGTCCGAGGCGATGCGGATGTCGGTGGCGACGCTGAGGCAGAACCCACCTCCGACGGCGGCGCCGTTGATGGCACCGATCACGGGCTGGTGCATCTTCCGCAGGGCCAGCACCACGTCGTTGAGGATCTCCATGGCCCGTCTGGCGATGCCCGGCCGGGTCAGCCCGGCGATGTTGGGGACGGGTCCCGCGTCCTCGAGATCGGCTCCTGCGCAGAAGGCGTTCCCTGCTCCCGTGATCACCACCACCCGGGTGTCGTTGTCCTGGCTCAGCTCCTCCAGCGCCCGGCGGAAGGGGACCATCACGTCGAAGGCCATGGCGTTCATGCGCTCGGGCCTGTTGAGCGTCACCAGCGCGGTATGGGGACGAGGCTTGTCGATCAGGACGAATGGCATGGAGCGATCCTCGGGGTCTTGGGCTGGCGCCATTGTCGCCTGTCAAGATGTGACCATGGCCGTCGAGAGGCTCGATCACGTCCAGCTGGCCATGCCCTCGGGCCAGGAGGATGCCGCGGTCGAGTTCTACCAGGGCCTGCTCGGCGTCCCCCGGGTGCCCAAGCCCCCTCATCTGGCCGCCCGAGGTGGTTGCTGGTTCGAGCGAGGGGACCTCAAGGTCCACGTCGGCGTCGACGCCGAGTTCCGACCGGCGCGCAAGGCCCATCCCGCCCTGATCGTCTCGTCTCTGGAGGCGCTCGTGGCCAGCCTCAGACAGGCGGGAGTCCCCGTCGTCGACGACGAACCCCTCGATGGGTAC
>VAXP01000147.1:5057-7189 GCA_005884125.1 Actinomycetota bacterium
ACGCGGCGGCGGTGATCTCGATTTGCCTTGCCGCCCTGGGACTCGGGCTTCCCACGAGAGACGTCCGCTGGCGAGTCGGGACCAAGGCCGTGGCCCGGGAGGCGTCGGTCGTGGTCGGCCTCTATTCCATCTGGCAGCTGGCGGGGATGCTCTCGCTCATGAAGGTGACCGGCGCCCTGGAGCGGGCCCGGTGGATCTGGGACGCGGAGCGCTCGCTCCATCTGCCCAGCGAGCTGGCCATGCAGCGGGTCGCCCTGCCCCATCACCTGCTGGTCGAGGCCTGCAACCGCTACTACGCCGTAGCACACGGGCCGGCCCTCATCGCCTGCCTGCTGTGGCTGTTTGCCCGTCACCGCGACCAGTACCCGAGGACCCGCAACGCCATCGCCCTGGTGACCGGGGCGTGCCTGGCCATCCAGCTCATACCCGTCGCCCCGCCCAGGATGCTCGATCACGTCGGCTTCGTCGACACGGGCCTGCTCTACCACCAGTCGGTCTACACAGCCGTGGGCCGGGGCATGGCCGACCAGCTGTCGGCCATGCCCTCGGTCCACGTGGCCTGGGCCGTGCTCATCGCCATGGTGGTCATCGGGTCCAGCTCCAGCCGGTGGCGCTGGGCCGTGCTGGTCCACCCGGCCATGACGGCGGTAGTCGTGGTGATCACCGGGAACCACTTCTGGCTCGACGGCGTGGTCGCCGTCGCCCTCATACCGCCCGCGCTGGCCGTGCTGCGGGCCGCTGCCGGCCTCTCCCATCACCAGCTGTCGCGAGGCGCGGCGCTGGCGCCGGCTGTGCTGGAACGCTGAGGTCGGCGCCCGGTGGCCGCGGCTACCGTTGGGGCGAGCGCGCCGATGGAGGGACAGCATGCTCTACGCCTTCGGCTTTGACCGGATCGGGGTCGTGGCCGGTGATCTGTACTTCGTGGATCCCAACCCAACGCCCGGCCAGGAGGGCGCCGAGCAGGGTGTGCGCCTGGAGGTCCGGATCTTCGAGCGCCGCGAGCTGCGAGGATCCGTCTACTCGGCCCGGCCCATCGCCGTCGAGCGCCCGATCTGGCGGGCCGATCTGCTCGAGTCCGTCGCCAGGCCCGGCACCCTCGACCGTGCCCATCACCACCCGAGGTTCCGGGGCTGGGAGCCGGGCCTCCGGCACTTCGTCGAGGAGATGTCGGCCGACCCGGTGGCCTGGGTGGGCAAGCGCCTGGGCGACCTGGAGGGTCTCATGGACGAGGCCGGGGTGTCCCGCGCCGAGCTGGGCCCGTCCGACGCCGACAGCGTGAGGCTGGCCGTGCCCGAGGTGCTCGACGCCGTGTCCCGCATGCTCGACCGGGTGCGGGCCCGGGAGCTGGGACAGCCGCCGCCCGGGACCGAACCCGAAAAGGCACGGGTGGGCTGGCTCTGAGCCCGCACCGGCGACACCACGGTCGGGCGGTCGCGCCCGTGTGCGGTCCCTCAGGCTCGCACGGACTCCCTCCGGCGTCCGGCGCGCCGAGCCGGTAGGGCAGCCCGGATCGCGGCCGCGGCCGCCTCCCCAGCGACCTCCACGGGCTCCGTCGTGCGCATGGCCCGGCTCAGCAGGAAGGCACCCTCCAGCATCTCGACGAGCAGGAAGGCGAGGGCCCGAGCCTTGCCGGACGGGATCCCGGCCCCGGTGAAGCGGCGTGTGGCGCTCTCGATCCAGCTGTCGAACACGTCGGCGGTGGCCATCCGCAGCGTCTCGTTGCTGCTGGCCACCTCCAACGCGACGGTGGCGATGGGGCAGGCATCGGCGTACTCCGTCTGGCGCAGCACCTCGGCCGCGCCCCTGAACACGTCGCCGGCGCCGGTGACGGGATCGGGTGCGGCGTCGAAGATGGCCTGAGGTACGTCACCGCTCTTTACGCCGCCGGCCTGGTCGTGCACACAGCCGACCATCTCCGCCGGGGGACGGGCGTGCTCACCTGGGAGGTCTTCTGGGCGGGGATGCTCTCCACCGCCATGGGCGTGGTCACCATCGTGCTGGTGTTCGCCCGTCACCACCTGGCCCCGTTGCTGGCCGCAGCCGTGGGCTTCCCCATCGCGGTGGGGGTTGGGGCCGTGCACCTCCTGCCCCACTGGAGCGCGCTGAGCGACGCCTTCCCCGGGTCCCACGGA
>VAXP01000148.1 GCA_005884125.1 Actinomycetota bacterium
CTTCGGAGCGGCGGAAACCACGTGGAGGTCGAGGGTGGTGAGCTCGGCGCTGAGGGCCTGCCTGCTGTCGGCAGCCAGCACACCGCTCACCTCGGCTCCTTGCGGGGTGATCGCGGTATAGGCGTACCTGGGCATCGGCCTCCGTCTCAGGTCGCGTAGATGCCGCGGATGACTTCGGAGATGGTGGTTACGTCCCGGTTCACCAGGGACAGCGCCTCCTCCAGCAGGGTCCTCATGCC
>VAXP01000149.1 GCA_005884125.1 Actinomycetota bacterium
ATGTCCAGGAACCGGTGCAGGGCCGCGGCCGTGTCGGTGGCGTGCAGGGAGGAGAGGACCAGGTGGCCGGTGAGGGCGGACTGCACCGCGATACGAGCGGTCTCGGGATCGCGGATCTCGCCCACCAGGATGATGTCGGGGTCCTGGCGCAGGATCGACTTCAGGCCGTCGGCGAAGGTGACTCCGGACTGCTCGTTGATCTGGATCTGGTTGATCGAGGGCAGGATGTACTCGACCGGGTCCTCGATCGTCATGATGTTGCGCTCGGTGCTGTTGATCTCGCCCAGGGTCGCGTAGAGGGTCGTCGTCTTTCCGCTCCCGGTGGGACCGACGCAGACGACCATGCCGAACGGGGACCGGACCAGCTTGGAGAAGCTCTCGTGGGTGTCGTCGGGCATGCCCAGGTCGGCGGCACGGAACAGGGGCCGGCTCTTGTCCAGGAGCCGCATCACGACCTTCTCCCCCCAGATGGTCGGGGCGCTGGAAACCCGCACGTCCAGGGCTCGACCGTCGACCTCGGTGGCGAACTGGCCGTCCTGGGGACGGCGGCGCTCGACGATGTTCATCCCCGCCTGGATCTTGATGCGGCTCACGACCGCGGGCCCCATCTCCGAGGGCACGGCCAGCACGTCGTGCAGGGCGCCGTCGATGCGGAAGCGGATCCGGACCCGGCGGTCCTGGGGCTCGACGTGGATGTCCGAGGCCCGGTCGCGCAGGCCCTGGGTGATGATGAGGTTGACGATCTGCACCACGGGGGCGTCGTCGGTGGCCGCCGCCTGCTGCAGGGGGGCCGCCGCCTTGCGCAGGGCCCCGGTGGCGGCGAAGGCCTGGATGTGGCCTTCGATGGCCGACACGGCCCGGTAGGTGTTGTCGATGACCCGCAGCACCTCCGACGCCGGCGCCACCAGGAGGCGGACGTCGAGGCCGGTCTGGTCGCTGAGGAGGCCGCGGACGTGGTCGGACGGATCGGCCACCGCCACCTCGAGCAGCGATCCCACCCGGCGGAGGGGCACGGCGCCGATGGTTCTGGCCACGACCTCGGGCAGGGCGAGAACGGCCTCGGGTTCGGGCCGGTCGCGCCGGAGGTCGGCTATCTCCAGGCCTGACTGATCGGCCAGCACGGTGGCCAGATCGCGCTCGTCCAGCGCTCCCAGATCCACCAGCAGTCGCCCGATGCGGGGACCGGCCGGCGTCTGCTGCAGGAGGGCCTCGGTCAGCTGGCTGTGGCTTATGACCCGGCTCTGGACGAGGAGCTCGCCTAGGCGCTTGCCGCCAGCCTCGATGAGCACATCAGGGACAGGAGCCAGGCCGCGCTCTTCCTGGGTCGCAGCCGGCATGGGAAGCCTGGGTCCCGGGCGCCTCATGGCCATGACGGCCGCTCCCTGCGCTCGGGCCGCACCCGCTGTTGGGGTCCTGCCACCGCGTCACGCTCCTCCCGCCCTCCGCCGCGGGACCTCGATGAGCCAGGGTTCTCACTCATGCTGGGCCGTCCCGCGCCTTCCTGCATCCAACAAATTGATGAATCCCCGGTCGGGCGCCAGCTGACGATCCGGGCATGTGGCTCATGAGGCTCAATCCGGATGCCACCCCGCCTGCCGGGCCAGGGCGACGGCGGCCAGCTGCGAGGCGACGCCAAGCTTCTGGAGCATGGAGCGGATCTGGGTCCTCACCGTGGCCACCGACACGAACGAGTCGTGGGCGATGGCCTCGGCCGACTTGCCGTCGATGACCGCGGCGAGAACGGCCTGCTCCCGGCGGGTCAGGTGGGAGAAGACCGACATCCGGGAGCGCTCGGAGAGGCGATGGTGCCTGAGGCCGGAGAGCAGCTCTTCCCGCTCGTGGAGGGCGGTCACGGGTTCGCCGTCCAGGGCCCGGCACACTTTGTCGATCACCGAGGCGATGCTCTCCTTCTTGCTGGCCACGCCGACGGCTCCCGCCTCCAGGCACTCGGCCAGCTCGAAGCGGTCGGTCTCCCCGGTGACGACGATGACCCGGGCGCCCAGCTCGTTCAGGGGGCCGATGAGATCCCGGCCCGTCTGGTCGCCGCTGAGGTGCAGGTCCACCAGGGCCACGGCCGGGGGTCGGGCCCGGGCCACCGCGAGGATGGACTCGATGGTCGGGCCCGTGGCCAGCTCGACCGCGAAGCCGTTGGAGCGCAGGGCGACCTCCATGCCCTGGCCCACCAGGTTGTGGTCCTCCACGACGAGTATCCGCGCCGCTCTGTCCCCGGGGGCGCGGCCGACGGGGGTCAACAGGGTCGGGCTATGTGACATCGGCGGGCACCTCCGTCGGCAGCCGCAGCGCGTAGGCCTCCCGGTCGAAGGCCAGTGCGTGGAGCAGCTCGCCTCCCTGCTCGAGCATGAGGCGGGCGCAGACGTACATCTCGAAGGTCGACTCGGACGGGGTGGCGGGCACCACGGGGCGGTACTGGAGCACGGCGCGATCCCCGTCGGGAGACGCATCGAATTCGGGCGCGACCGACACCTCCACGGACGAGCCGTAGCGGGCGACCGCCACCCGTATGGAACTGGCCCCCGGTGAGCCGATGCGGGCCAGGGTCAGCACCGTCTGGAGCACGGCGACGGTGTCAGCCGGGCGCCCGGCCACGCTGACGCCCCGCCCGATCTCGGACCGGACCGCCCGCATCTTGCGCCGCTCCTCCCTGAGGACGGGGAGGACGACGTCGTAGACGTCGAAGATCTGCACCGCCTCCAGCTGGCGGTCGACCACGTCTCTCAGGTTGTCCACGCCCGTGCTCAGCATCCTGGTGAGGTCGGCCCGGGTCTCCGGCGTCAGGCGGTCGTAGTGGGTGGCCAGGGTGTGGGCGGCGCCGTCCAGCGCGAAGAGGGCGGAGCGCATGTCGTGGGTCAAAGCGTCCTGCATGATCCGCCGGGCCCGGCGCTGGCGCTCGGCCACGCCCACGCCGATGAGCGAGTCCACCAGGGCGGAGCGGTCCTCCGACAGCAGCTGCTGGAGCTTGGCCACCACGACCATGAGGGCGACGAAGACCCCGACCAGACGCAGCATCTCGTTGCCGGTGAGCCATATGTCCTGGTGGGAGTGGCTCAGCATGAGCGCCACCCGACCCTCCGCCATCCCTATGCCCAGGACGGCGAAGCCGATGTTGGGCGCCTGGCGGCCGGGCTCGCTGTCGGCCACGAAGTAGGCCGCGGCCAGGGCCAGCCACACCACGGCCATCGCCGCCTGGCCCAACATCTCGCCCACGCGGGGGAAGGCGCCGGACGTTCCCCCCAGCACCCGGGCCGCCTGGGGCGAGAGCTGGAGCAGCGCTGTGAGGGCGCCGATGGCCGCCGCGCCACGGAGGACCCCGGCCGCCCGGCCCACGGGCTGGGGCAGACGGGCGGGCCAAAGGGGACGGGCCAGCATCCACAGCACCACCGGCACGGTGGCGGGACCGACGAAGGCGAGCACAGAGCTCCTGGCGTTCGTCGCCGAGAGGGGTGACGTGCGGGACGCCGACCAGGAACAGAACGAGCCCGACGACGCCCAGGATGATGGCGACGGCGGCCGCCGTGTTCCCCAGCAGGTCGGTGAGGGAGCTGAAGGCGACCTGGCGGTGCTGGTGGTGCAGGAGCCAGGCGAGCACGGCGATAACCGCCCACGTGGTGGCCGACAACGCGGCCGTCATGACGATGGCCCGGCGGGCGTCAGGCTGGGAGGTGATGCGGGCCACCAGGGCCCGGCCGCCTCGCGGGCCCGTGTCAGCGGCGGCCCCGGCGGCTTCGGTGGCCCCGGCAGCTTCAGCGGTACCGGCGGCTTCAGCCGTACCGGCGGCTTCAGCGGCCCCGGCGGTACCGGCGTCCTCGGTGGCGGGGGAGGGTGCCGGGCCGGTGGGTGCCGCCTCGGGGCGCGCACCGCCGACCGTCGCCGTTGGTCGCCAGTGAGTCCCGAATGTCGGCGCGCGCATTACGTATCGGGCCGTCCCCCCCTCAAGGCACATATGGTGCTGGCCCGGGGGCAGGTCCCGCATGACGCATCGGGATCATTCTCGGGACCATTGCTGCTATCACCCGAAGGACCGGTGATGGACCCCGGTGAACGGGCTAGTCACGCCCGAAGCGCCAGGCTCAGTGGCCGACGCCCGCCCGGGCCACCTCGAGACCGCGCCGGAGGGCTCGCTCGATGTCGGCGGCGGCCGCGGGCCGGCCCAGGTGGTGGCCCTGGACCAGGGGGCAACCCAGCTCCCGCAGGGCGTCGAGCTGGTCCGCCGTCTCCACACCCTCGGCCACCGTGACCATGCCCACGGCCTCGGCCAGGCCCAGCACGGCGGTGACGATGGCGGAGTCGACGGCGTCGACCGGGACCCCCATCACGAAGCTGCGGTCGATCTTGACCACGTCGACGGGGAAGCGCTTGAGGTAGTTGAGGGAGGAGAAGCCGGTGCCGAAGTCATCGATGGCCAGGCGCACGCCCAGGGCCTTGAGCTGGTCGAGGGTGGAGATGGTCCGTCCGATGTCCTCCACCGCCACCGACTCGGTGATCTCCAGGCAGAGGCGGTCGTGGTCCAGGCCGGTTATGCGCAGGATGTCGGCCACCTCCTGGACCAGCTCGGGGTTGGAGAACTGGCGGGCGGAGAGGTTCACGCTCATGGTGATGCGGGCGTCGAAGGTGTCCTGCCAGCGACGGGCGGTGCGGCAGGCCTGGCCCAGCACGGTGCGGCCGATGGGCAGGATCAACCCCGTCTCCTCGCTCAGGTTGATGAACTGACCGGGCTCGAGCAGGCCCCGGTCGGGGTGGTGCCAGCGCACGAGGGCCTGGTAGTAGGCCTCGAACTCGTCCTCGTCCAGAGCCCGGCGCAGGGCGGACTCCAGGTCGAGACGCTCGACCGAGCGGCTCCCCATGGCCTTCACGTCGAAGACGCGGGTGCGACCCGTGCCCCCCGCCTTGGCCTGGTACATGGCCACGTCGGCGTCGTGAAGCACGTCGTCGGCCGACCCTTCCTGGGACGCCACGCTGATGCCGATGCTGATGTTGGCCACGACCTCCCGACCGCCGGGGAGGGCGACGGGGCTGCGCAGCGACTTCTGGATGCGGGCGGCCACCGCTTCGGCGTCCCGCACGTCGACTATGTCCTCCAGCAGCACGGTGAACTCGTCGCCGCCGAAGCGGGACAGG
>VAXP01000081.1 GCA_005884125.1 Actinomycetota bacterium
GAGCATCAACGAGGTGGCGGGGAGAACCGACGCCCTCCTGTACGGCAGGCGCACGTGGCAGGTCATGGCCGGCGCCTGGCCAGGACGGGCCGGGGACCCCTTCGCGGACTGGATGAACGCGGCCGAGAAACACGTCGTGTCGAACACGCTCTCCGAGGCGGATCTCACGTGGGCGCCCACCTCACTGATTCGGGGCGCCGACCTGCCCAAGGCCGTGACCGCGCTGCGGGAGCGGCCGGGTCGCGACGTCAACGTCATGGGCAGCGCCCGGCTGGTGCGGTCCCTGCTCGAGGAGGACCTGGTCGACGAGCTCAACCTGATGATCGAGCCGATCGTGCTCGGCGGGGGCAAGGGCATCTTCCCGACCGACGGCGCGGCGCGCCGCTTCGAGCTCGTGTCCGCCATCACGGCGGGGACAGGTGTGCAGATCTGCCGCTACCAACGGGCCCGCTAGCAGCCCGACGCTGGGCTTCAGCGGGTGAGGAAGGCGACGGCCGGGGCGGAGACGTCGGGGCGGACCTCGGGAGCCGAGAACACCACCGGTATGACCCGTCCGTCCGACACCCGGCGCAGGCGGTAGCCGGCGCCGACGACCTCGGCCACCTCGAAGCCCCGCGACCAGCGCCGGTCGAATCGGTTGGTGACCTCGACCCTGGTCCCGACGCCGTAGGGGGCCCCGATGGAGTCGGTCATCATCGGGCCCCGTCGTGCGATGGGCCGAAGGGGCAGCGGGCCAGCTCCTCGACCTCGGCGGGCTCGACCGGAAGGCTGAAGTAGAAGCCCTGGGCCAGCCGGCAGCCGTGCCGCCTGAGGAAGGCGCCCTGGGCCGCGGTCTCGACCCCCTCGGCCACAACGTCCAGATCCAGGCTCTTGGCGATGGAGAGGAGGGCGCTGACCACCGGGGCCTCGGCCGAGGCCGAGTTGATCGCCCCCACGAAGCTGCGGTCGATCTTGAGCGTGTCGATGCAGCCGCTCTGCACCCGGCCCAGCACGGATGTGCCTGTGCCGAAGTCGTCGACGGCGATGCGGACGCCCAGGGCCCTCAGGGGAGCGAGCACGGCCGGAAGCTCCTCGTCGGCCATGACGACCCGGTCGGTGACCTCGAGCTCAACCAGGTCCGGACTCAGGTTGAAGCGTTCGAGCAGGCCGGCGATCTGGTCCGGCAGCCTGGGGTCCCGGATCACCCGGGTCGAGAGGTTGACGGCCATGCGCAGGTGTAGTCCGGCGCTGGCCCACCGAGACGCCTGCTCGAAGGCAGTGGCCCGCACCCAGTCGTCGATTTCAGCGATCAGCCCGGACTCTTCGGCCAGGGGGATGAAGCTGTCAGGGTTCAGCCGGCCCAGGAGGGGATGGTCCCAGCGCACGAGCGCCTCGACCCCGACGATGCGCATCGTGGACAGGTCGATCTGCGGTTGGTAGAGGAGGTGGAGCTCGCCGCGGTCGATGGCCTTGTGGAGCTGACCCTCGAGCTCGAGCCGATCCTGCCTGGTGGGGCCCACCTCGGCGGCGTAGACCACGTAGGTGCTGCGACCGGCCTGCTTGGCCTTGTACATGGCCCCGTCGGCGTGGCGCAGCAGCGTGGAGTAGTCGGTGCCGTGGTCGGGCGCGGAGGCGATTCCGATGCTGCAGGAGATGAACACGTCCCTGCCGCCGAGGGTGAAGGGGGACTTGAGGACCGCCAGCATCCTCTCGGCCACCAGGGCCGCGTCGCCGGCTCCCTCCGTGTCGGGCAGGAGGGCGACGAACTCGTCCCCACCGAGGCGGGCGAGGGTGTCCGACGAACGCAGGCACGAGGCCAGGCGGGTGCCGGCCTCACGGATGACCTCGTCGCCCACCTCGTGGCCCAGGGTGTCGTTCACGTTCTTGAAGCGGTCGAGGTCGATGAAGAGCAGGCTGATGGAGCGATCCGAGCGGGAGCGCTGGAGCAGGGCCTGCTGGACCCGGTCCTCCAGGAGGGTGCGGTTGGGCAGACCGGTTAGCCCGTCGTGGAGGGCCTGGTCGCGCAGCCGTTCCAGCAGGTCGGCGTTGTCGATCGCCGTGGCGGCCTGGTCAGCCAGGCCCCGGAGGCGGGCCAGGGTCTCTTGGTCGTCCCGGGCCTGCTCCCCGGCGAAGCCCGCGGCCACCGCCCCCAGGAACGTGCCCCGGGCCACCAGGGGAACCACGGCGCAGCGCGTCAGCCCGTCCGCCTGCATCAGGGAACGGACGGCGGGCACGGCGTCCTCGGCGCTGACGACGAAGGGGACGGGGTGGCGAACCAGGTCGGCCAGCTCCCCGATGTCGGATGCCGACAAGGCCTGCGCCGTCCGCTTACCCGTCGGTCCCCCCTGGGGGAACTCGGCCAGAAGCCTCAGGCAGCCGGCCTCGACGTCCCACAGCCACACGCCGGCCTGGTCGCAGGCAGCCACGGCGGGAACTGCTTCGGCCAGGCGCCGGGCCACGTCACCCCGGGATCCCACCTCGGCCAGGTCCTCGGCCAGAGAGAGCAGCGCTTCGGCTGTGTCCCGGTCCCGGCGCGCTCCCTCCAGGGAGGCGACCGACTCGAGGGCGGCAGCCGCGTGCCTGGCGTAGGCGGCGAGGAGGCGTCGCTCCATGTCGGTGACGGCCGACCCCTTCGGGTACCAGACGGCCAGGCGGCCGTAGAAGCTCCCGCTGGAGGCGACGTCGGCGATGAGGCAGCGCTCGTTCTGCTGGAACTCGCCGGCCAGGAGCCGCGCTGTATAGCGAGCCACCCGTTCCTCGTTGTCGAACCCACGGTGATGGATGCGGAGGCGACCGTCGGCCCGGTCCCTCACAGCCAGCAGGTACATGGGCGCCTCGATGGCGTAACCGGCGAGCTCGGCGATCCGGGCCAGGAGGGTGTCCGCCTCCTCGGCCTGGGCCACCTCGGTGGCCATGATGTGGAGCTGCTCGAAGCGCTGGACGAAGCTGTGGGCCCTGGCCTGGCTGGCCTCGACCTCGGCCACGGGGGCCTGGCCCTGGGACTCAGTGGCGGACCAGCTGATGCGGTAGACGCAGTGCTCGTCGCCCCGGCCCATGCACTCCGGCTCGGTTATGACGCCTGCGAAGCCGAAGATCTCGGGCACGAGCCCGAAGTAGCCGGCCGCCTGGCCGCAGAAGAAGCGGTCGCCGTAGGAGAGGTCCAGGTACGTCGCAACCAGAACGGCGTGCTGCTCCCCTACCTCCCGCAGCTCGAAGACCCGGCCCTGGGACATCTTGGTCCCGGCGTTGGCGGTCATCTCCAGGGCGGCGGCCACAGATCCCGTGGCCCGCACGAAGTCGACGGCGCCCCGCTCACGGGCAACCCGCATCATCTCCTCGCCCGAACGGCGGCCGATCTCGGGATCGCCGCAGACGGCCGCCGCCGCCTCGGCTACGGCCAGGATGTCCTCTCGGGAGGTCCAGGACCCACGGCCGGATAGGGCTGCCGCAGCCCGGTGCTCGCCGGCCGCTTCCAGGACGCGGGCCACCGCCTCCTCGCCCAGCACCCGCCGGACGTAGGAGAGGACCATCTTGGACAGCGACCCGTTGACTTCACGGGCGCCGGCTTGCTGAGTGGCGACTGAGCCCACGTCGGAGACATCGGCTCACCCGAGGAGCGAGTC
>VAXP01000082.1:0-3894 GCA_005884125.1 Actinomycetota bacterium
GGAGGGTACCTCCGTTTAGCAAGGAAGAATTTCGAGGCTCGGCCATGAAGCGCCCAACTCCCCCTGAAGCCCTCCCCGACCCCGCTGGCTCCCCCGACGACTCGAAGCGCCATCTGCGGGCCGACGCCCGCCGCAACTACGAGCGGCTGGTCGAGGCCGCCCACGTGGTGTTCGCCCGCGACGGCGGCGGCGCGTCGATGGAAGCGGTGGCGCGGGAGGCCGGCGTCGGCGTGGGGACGCTGTACCGCCATTTTCCGAAGCGGATCGACCTGGTCGAAGCCGTCTACCGGACCGACGTCGACGAGCTCGCCGCGGTGGCGGAGAAGGCGGTAGCCAACCTGGAGCCGTGGCCCGCGGTGGAGGCGTTCACGCAGGCGTTCCGCCGCTACGCGAGCACCAAGCGAACGTTCCTCACCGAGCTGCACGAAGCGTTCGAGAAGAGCCCCGATCTGAAGTCGCGGTCTCGCGAACGGATCGACCAGGCGTGGAACCTCGTCATTGGCCGGGCCCAGGAGGCGGGGGTGCTCCGGACCGACGTGACGGGTGCCGACCTGATGCAGCTGGTCGCACCCCTGTGCACCAACGCCGCGGTGTCCGAGGAGCAGGGCACGCGGCTGCTGGCCGTGATCATCGACGGCCTGCGTCCAACGGCCTGACGTCGGGCACGGCGCGCGGACCGCGTCAGGCGCTGCCGGCGGGCTGGTCCAGGATCGAGGCCGACAATGCAGTGACTGGCCGGTCGCGGAAGTAATGGCCCGCGTTGAGATCATCGACCAGCCCGCCATGCGTGGGCCGCCAGTCGAGGAGCTCGCGGGTGATCTCGCTCGACGCGGGGGCGTCGATGGCAAGGAAAACACCCAGCCAGCCGAAGTGCGCACCGGCACCGTCGGCCGGGATGGAAGCGGCCGGTACGCCGAGATGGGAGGAGATGACCTCGGCGATGGTTCGAATCGCCACGCCCTCATCGGCGACCGCGTGCCAGACCGACCCGGCGGGGGCCTGCTCCAGCGCTAGCCGAAAAAGACGGGCCGCGTCGCGCTGGTGGACGGCCGGCCAGCGGTTGGCGCCGTCGCCGATGTAGGCGGAGACGCCGGTGGTGCGAGCCACATCGACGAGCGTGGCGATGAAGCCGTGATCACCTTCCCCGTGGACCGTCGGAGGAAGCCGCACGACCGATGAGCGCACGTTCCGCTCGGCAAGCGCGAGCGTCGCATCGGCCGCCGCGCCGCGAGGCCAGTTCGGGTTGAGCGCGTCGTGTTCGGTGCCTACCCGACCCGGTGCCAGAGCGGCCGTTCCCGACGCGATGACGAACGGCCGACCGGAGCCTTCGAGCACGCCGCCCATGGCGTCGATGGCGAGCTGATCGGCGCGCACCGCGTTCTCGTACTGGGTGAAATCGTGAATGAAGGCGAGATGGATGACCCCATCGGACCCCTCCGCGCCCTTCCGCAGACTGTCGATGTCGTCGAGGGAGCCCTGGTGGACGTCGGCCCCCGCTGCGGCGAGGGCCTCAGCCGAGGCGTCGGAGCGAGCGAGCCCGACGACCTGATGGCCGGCGCCGATGAGCTCGGGCACCACGGCAGAGCCGATGAAACCGGACGCGCCGGTCACGAATACGCGCATGATCAGACCTCCAGGTGATGGACCGTCTCTCGGGCACCGTGCCGGGCCGAAGACGTGTCCGATGTCAGTTGCTGACGTCACTTTACCAGTGATGACAGTCGCTGTCATCAAGGAATTACGATGGAGCCCGTGGCGCGATGGGAACCGGACAGCCGGGGCAGGCTCGGGCGGGCGGCACTCGAGCTCTTCGCCGAGCGCGGCTTCGACGACACGACCGTGGAGGAGATCGCCGCACACGCGGGGGTCTCCGAGCGGACGTTCTTCCGGCATTTTGCCGATAAGCGCGAGGTGCTGTTCGCGGGCTCCGGCAACTTGCAGACGCTCCTAGTCGACGCCGTCATCGCCGCGCCGAGGACCGCGTCGCCGATGGAGGCGGTTGCCGCCGCGCTTGAGTCCACCGGTCCGTTCTTCGAGGAGCGTCGCGACTTCGCGCGTCAACGCCAGGCCGTGATCACCGCCAACGCCGAGCTGCGCGAGCGAGAGCTGATCAAGATGGCAACCCTTGCGTCGACGCTCGCCGACGCGCTGCGCCAGCGCGGGGTGAAGGAGCCCGCCGCCAGCCTCACCGCTGAGGCCGGGATCGCTGTCTTTCGCGTCGCCTTCGAACGTTGGATCACCGACAGCCAGCGGCGGGGCCTCTCGCGCGTCATCCGCGAGTCGCTCGCCGCGTTGCGAGCGGTAACGGCAGAAGCGTAGGCCGAGGCGACCTCGATCTAGCCCGGTGTGACGACTCACGCAGCACGTATCGAACGCCTGACGAAGATCGGGGTCCGGGAACCGATCGAATGCGCCGAGGCGCGGCGCACTTCGCGGCGGGCCACGGTGGAACCGGCGGGCCCTCCAGCCATCACCGGCGGTTGGCGGCGGGGCTTCAGGCCCCTGCGGCGTTGAAGAGGCGCCCGATGGCGAACCCGATCGCCGCGACCCCGAGGCCGGTCACGATCATGCGCACGCCGCTCTTCCACCAGCACTCTGGTCAGAGCGGTGTAGGCGCCCACTCCGAACAGAACTGTGGCACTGAGCCCCGCCTCACGGCGGTTGAGCCGCCCAGGGCCACGTTGCTCGACGTGGTCTTGACCAATTGACTACCTCGTTCCGGGGACGCCGAGATGCCTGCCGAGGTCGAGCTCGAAGGTGGGGCCAGCGTCGCTGGCTCGCGCTTGAAGCTTTCCCACCGCTCCCGTGTCCATTCGTCCGACAAGGAGCGCGCCGCGTTATCAATGTTCCAAGGCCACACTGGGCTACCGGACCAACGACATCGTCAACGAAACGGGTGACCAATGGACCAAGCGACACCTGGACAACACCGCAGGCCGCGGGCACCGTTGACCCGACTTGGCCGAAACGTGGCCCGAGGCCCCGGCCGCGACGCCGCCGAGGCGCCCACTCAGGACCGGCGCCGCCGGCACAGCCACGACGGGAGCCGCGATTCGCTGCGCGACGTCATCCTCGGCGGCCAAGACGGCCTGGTCAACATCCTCGGGATCATCCTCGGGGTGGTGGCCGGCGGCGGCGGCCGTACGGTGCTGATCTCCGCCGGTTTCGCGGCGGCCATCACCGAGTCCATTTCGATGGGCGCCGTCGGCTACACCTCGACGACCGAGGATCGCGACTACTACGCGGCACAAAAGCAAGTCGAGGAGGTTGCCGTCGAGGACGACGGCGACCTCGAATGCCAGGAGATCGAGGCGCTCTACCGGGAGAAGGGGTTCAGCGGGGACCTCCTCGATCAAGTCGTCGCCACCATCACTGCCAACCGTGACAGGTGGGTGGGCACCATCCTCTCGGAAGAGCGCAATCTTCATCCTGTCGCGAACCGCGACGTTGTTCGCAGTTCCACGGTGATCACGGCCGCAACCCTGATTGGCCACCTCATCCCGCTCGTGCCGTTCGTCTTCCTGTCGCGCCACGTCGCCCTCATCGTCGCGATCGCGCTCAGCGCCGCGGCCCTGTTCGGAGTGGGCGCCTACACCGCTTTGACGAGAGTCGGAAGCTGGTGGAAAAACGGCGCGAGGATGATCGCCATCGGCCTGGGGGCGGCGGCGATCGGGTTCGCCATCGGTCGCCTCTTCAACGCCGGAGGGGCCGGAATCGCCACCCGGCGCCGACGTCGGGTCAGCGGTCAGGCCGCCGCCTCGCCCCTGAGTCCGCGGACGGCAACGAGAGTCACGACTCGCCGCGTTCTCCTGCGAGCCTTCCCCGAATACCAGATGTAATCGGGCGCTCCGGAGTCCCGCATCCAACAGGTCCGCACAGAGACGGTGTGCACCA
>VAXP01000082.1:3927-11012 GCA_005884125.1 Actinomycetota bacterium
ACTCGGTCCCGAGGGTCTGCTAGCCCGACCCTTCATCTGCATCAAACGCTGAACCCGATGGCGACCCTGGTCAGGCCTTCAACGACGCCGGGCGGGCACGCCCTACCCTCGCTGTACGCCGCGACCCAGGATGTTCTTGACGCCGATGCCCTGCACTATCCGACAAATCGTCGCGGGCAGTACACATTTCACTTCAGGCTCGCACACCTCCGCCGAGCCCGGTCCGGCGGGTACCGTTGTCGTGGGCACACCGGGCGCAACAACGCCGGGCAGGAGCGACCCTTCGTGACGTCGAGCGAGGCAAAGGCTCACCTTGTGATGACCACAGCCGCAACGGTCAGTTCTGGCAACCGTCCTGCGGCCGGCGCGGTCGGGGTGAGACACCAATGCATCCCTCTCCCTGAGGCTCGGTCATGGCGGCGGGCGGTGTAGCCGGCCGGAGGGAACCGGCCGACGGCGGATGAGCGCCCCATTCCCGCCAGATCGACAGGCCGGGCAGCGGCGCGGGTTGCGGGCGAGCCTCGCCCGGGTGGGGGTCGCTGTTGGGCAGGCACCCGACGTTGACGGTGTGGTGGCCGTGGCGGCCCTCGTCGCCTTGGTCCTCAACCCGGTGGTCGGACCGCGTCAGGGTCGGCTCACACCCTTGGCGGTGCTCTTGGCGGTGCTCACAGCCGCCCCGCTCGTCCTCCGCCGCCGCTACCCCGTCGCCGTCCTCACCCTGGTGGCGGGTGGACTGCTGGCTTGCCTCGCGGTCTTCCACCCGAACCAGGCAGCGGCTGGCGTGATCTGCGTAGCGGTCTTCACGACTGGGCTCACCGGCCGTCGCGCCCGCACGCTGGTCGTGGGGGCGTCGATGGCGCCGGTCGTCGTCGCGGGCGTGGCGATCACGAGCGAGTCGCCGTCGGCCGCCGAGCTGCTCGCGTACCCGGCGGCCGTCCTGGTCGCGTTGGCAGCGGGCGACGCGGTCCGTTCCCGCCGGGCGCTGGCCCTGGAGGTGGCCCAGGAGGCCCGTCGCGAGAGCGAGGCCGCCGCTCAGCACCGATTCGACCAACAGCGGCTTCAGGTGGCCAACGAGCTACACGACACGATCGCCCACGCCCTCGTGGCCATCAACATCCGTGCGTCTGCCGCAGCGCACCAGCGAAGCGGCGTCGGCGACGAGGCATGGGAAGTGCTCGACGAGATCAAACGGAGTTCCCTCGACGCGCTCACCGACCTAAGGACCACGCTGCGGATGCTGCGATCCGCGCCCGATGAAGCCCCGATGGAGCCAACCCAGACACTCGATGACCTGGCCGAACTCGTGGACCGAGCTCAGGGCGCTGGGATCAGCATCGGGTTGACCACCAGCGGGCTACCGCGACTGGTCTCGTCGGCAACCAGCCACGCCGCGTACCGCATCGTGCAAGAAGCGCTCACCAACACCCTGCGCCATTCCACCGCCACCCACGTCGATGTCGCCGTCGTCGGTTCGTCCGGTAGCGTGAGCGTTGAGATCATCGACAACGGCAAGTCGAACGGTCGCCCGACGACAGGAGGCGGGGACGGGCTGCGCGGCATGGCGGAACGAGCCGCGGCGCTCGGGGGATGGTGCGAGGCGGGCCGCGGCCCCCATGGCGGCTGGGAAGTGAAGGCGTCCCTGCCGGCAGGCCCCCAAGATGGCGATCCGAGTCCTGCTTGCCGATGACCATTCTCTCGTGCGGGCTGGCTACCGCATGATCCTAGGCGGAGAACATGACATCGAGGTTGTGGGCGAAGCGTCCGACGGGCAGATGGCGGTGGACCTGGCTCTGCGGGAGATGCCCGATGTCGTGTTGATGGACATCCGCATGCCTCGGCTGGATGGTATTGACGCGACCCGCCGCATCACCACCAACCCAGGTATCGGCGTCACCCGCGTGATCGTCCTCACGACGTTCGACCTCGACGAGTACGTCTTTGCCGCCCTACGGGCCGGCGCCAGCGCGTTTCTCCTCAAGGGTGTCGAGCCGGTCGACCTCGTCCGCGCCGTACACACCGTTGCCGTCGGCGAAGCGCTGCTCGATCCTGGCGCGACCCGACGGCTGATCGAGGCCTACGTTGGGGCGTCATCAGCCCAACCGCCGAAGGCGTCGTCGACTCCCCTCGCCGGTGAGCTGACGGCGCGGGAAACCGAGATCCTGCGCCTCGTCGCCGCCGGCTTGACGAACACCGAGATCGCGGCGCGCCTGGTGCTGAGCCCGCTGACCGCCAAGTCGCATCTCTCCAGGATCCTCACCAAGCTCGGGGCGAGGGACCGTACCCAACTGGTCATCATGGCCTACGAGAGCGGGCTGGTCGTTCCCGGTCGTCCCGGAGGGCTACCTCCGCAGGACTAACGGCGCACGGGGATTGCGTCCGCACCGCCGATGATTTGGCGCGGGGGCGTCCTTACCCTCCCAAGTAGGTGCCCGACGCGCGGCGCCGATCAAAGGGGGCTGTCATGAGGTCTGTCGCCCGCTGGTGTTCCCGGCACCGGCACATCGTTGTTGTTGGCTGGCTGTGCGCACTCGCGCTCGCCATCGTCGTGCAATCCGGCACCGGCAGCAGGTACGCCAGCGGCACGAAGCTGTCCGGCACCCAGAGCGCCCAGGCGGCGACGCTGCTCTCGAGGGCTGCGCCGAGCGCGGCCGGCGACACCGAACGGGTGGTGATCGCCGTCAAGCAGGGAAACGTTACCGATCCCCAGGTCCGCGCCAGCGTCGTCCCGATGCTGGCCCAGTTGACCCGGCTTCCCAAAGTGTCCAGCGTTGTTTCCCCCTACAGCACCGCGGGCGCGTCACAGGTAGGCCGGAACGGCAAGGTCGCCTATGCGACCGTCAACTTCTCGGTCGACGACAAAGCGGTCTCCGCCAGCGAGGCCAAAACCCTCGTCACCACGGCCCGTGCCCCCAACAGCCCGTCACTGCAGGTCGACGTCCTCGGCAACGTCGCCGCCTCCACCAATCCGTCCTCGTCATCCAGCACCCTCATCGGGGTCGCCGCCGCCCTCATCGTGCTCCTGATCGTGTTCGGATCCGTGCTGCCCGCCCTGCTGCCCCTCGTCAGCACCGGAATCGCCCTCGCCACCGCGCTGTCCGTCATCGGCATCTTGTCCAACAGTCTGACGATGGCCTCGTTCACGTCGCAGCTGTGCACCCTGATCGGCCTCGGGGTCGGCGTTGACTACTCGCTGTTCATCCTGACCCGCACCCGCAGCAACCTACGCCGAGGGTTCACGGTCGAGGACGCCATCGTCAACGCAGCGGGAACCGCCGGGCGGGCCGTGCTGTTCGCCGGGATCACCGTGTGCATCGCCTTGCTCGGCATGCTCACGGTCGGTGTCAGCGTGCTCTCCGGGGCCGCCATCGCCGCCTCGATCGCCGTGCTCATCCCGATGCTCGCCGCCCAGACCCTGCTGCCCGCGCTCATGCGCCACCTGCGACTGCACGCGTTGACCCGCAAGCAGCGCCGTGCCCTCGGAGCGGGGCGGTTCCTCACGGACGAGTCGTCCCCGCACTGGACCCGGTGGGCCCGCCACATCCAGGCGCATCGCGTCGGCTTCGGGCTCGCGGCCCTCGCCATCATGGTCGCCCTCGGCGCCCCCTTCCTCGCCATGCGGCAGGGATCATCCGACTACAGCACAGACCCGACCACGGCGTCGACGACCACCTATCGCGCCTATCGCCTGCTGGCGCAAGGGTTCGGGCCCGGGTTCAGCGGACCGCTCCAGCTCGTCTCGCCGATCGCCAGCCCCGCCGATCAGGCGACGTTCGCGACGGTGACCACAGAGGCCGGCCATGCCTCCGGCGTCGTGGGTGCCAGCGAGCCGACGTTCTTCCCGGCCTCCCCGTCGGGAGCCCGCAGGCCAAATCGACCTCGCAGCTCATCACGCGGCTGCGCACGACGGTGATCCCCCAAGCCACCCAGGGCGGCCACCTGACCGTGTACGTGGGTGGGCAGACAGCACTGGCGAACGACTTCGCCGCCCAGCTGTCGTCCAAGCTCCCCATATTCGTGCTCATGGTCGTCGCCCTGTCGTTCCTGCTGTTGATGGTCGTCTTCCGCAGCGTGCTCATCCCGGCTGCCGCCGCAGTGATGAACCTGCTCTCCGCGGCCGCGGCGTTCGGTGTCATCGTCGCCGTCTTCCAGTGGGGATGGATCGGCAACCTCGTCGGTGCACCCCGCAGCGGGCCAATCCAGCCCCTCATACCGATTTTGATGTTCGCCGTGCTGTTCGGGCTCTCCATGGACTACGAGGTGTTCCTCGTCAGCCGGATGCACGAAGAGTGGCTCAGGCGGCGCGACAACTCCCAGGCCGTGAACGCCGGCCTGGCCATCACCGGCCGGACCATCACCTCGGCAGCCCTTATCATGATCGTGGTCTTCGCAGCGTTCGTCACGACCACTGACCGCAATATCAAGATGATCGGGCTCGGCATGGCCACCGCGATCGCCCTCGACTCGCTCATCGTCCGAACGATGCTGGTGCCCGCCATCATGCACACGCTCGGCCGGGCCAACTGGTATCTGCCCGGGTGGCTCGAGCACCGTCTCCCTCACCTCGATCTCGAGGACGACGCCCCGTCGTCTGCCCCCGAGGCCGAGCTCGTCGCGGTCGGCCGCTGAAGTGGTCCGGCCAGGGACGTTCCGTATCTACCTCGGCACGGCGCCGGGTGTGCGCAAACCTACGCCCCTGGCAGATCTTGTCCAAACCGGTATCGACTGTCCTGGCGCCAGTCAATCAGCAAGCCGATGCGCCTCAACCTCGTATTCGAGGTCGAGCTCGACCGTGACAAGATGAGCGGCACATCGAAGGCAGGCCGCCTTCCGACATCTAAGGTCATCGGTACCAGGCCGGGATGATGACGGTTGCGCCCTGTTCACGCCTTGCGCCGTTTGGGTGAGGGGAGTGCGTGGTCGATGACCGACGCGATGAAGGCGTCGTCGACTGCCTGCGGTTGCATGAGGGCGCGGAACAACAGCGGCCCGAGAAGCAAGGCGGCGAGGTCGGTGGCGTTGGGGGTGGGAGTTGACTCGCCGTCGGTCCGGGCCTTGGCGAGCCGGCAGCCAAGACGATCGTCGGCGCGGCTCCCGATCTCTGTACGCAGCGCGGCCAGGGCCGCGTCGCTCGCGCCGCGATCGACGAGAACGGCGATGAGGTGCTGCGTCGTGGGTGACGCGAACATGGCGCCGGCGTAGCTGAGCTCAGCCTCCAGCCACTCGCGCAGCGACTCACCGTCGCCCGGCCGGAAGATCGGCGCGTCCAGCGTCGCGATCGCATCGAAGAGCAGGTCGTCGAGCTGCGCCCAGTGACGGTAAACCGTGGCCCTCCCGACGCCGGCACGCTCGGCGACCCGCTGGTGGGTGACCCCGCTGTAGCCCTCCTCTCCGATGATTTGGGCGGCCGCGCTCAGGATTGCCGAGCGGCTCCGCTCGGCTCGAGGGTCAAAGGGGGTGTCTTCCACCCTCCCAGTCTATGAGACAGATTGACTCAGAAGCAAGTCTATGAGACGATCAGTCTCATGACTACGAGACAGAATGTCCCAGACGAGATGACGAGCCGACGGCGGACGGGCGTGCTCTTCGCCATGTGCCTGGCCCTCGTCCTCGTGGTGGGGTCGGTGTCCGGGGTGAACCTGGTGTTGCCCCACGTGGCGGTGGCCATCGGGGCTTCTGCCACGCAGTTGACGTGGATCGCCGACGCATACACCGTGGCGCTCGCCGCGCTCGTGCTCCCGATGGGCGCGCTCGGCGATCGCCTCGGGCGCCGCAACGTGCTGCTGGCCGGGGCAGTCGTGTTCGGCACGGGCTCGATGGTCGGCGCGGCCGCAAGCTCGGCTTCGGTCCTCATCGTCGCCCGCGCCGTCATGGGCGTCGGTGCGGCGATGATCATGCCCGGCACCCTTTCGACCATCACCGCCGTGTTCCCGTCCGAGGAGCGGGGCCGGGCCGTCGGCATCTGGTCGGGCTTCGCCGTGTCCGGGTCGATCCTGGGCATGCTTCTATCCGGCGCCCTGCTCGAGCGGTTTTCCTGGGTCTCGACGTTCGTGGCCAGCGCGGCGCTCGCCGGAGTCGCGTTTGGCGCCGCTGCCCTCCTCGCACCCAATACCGCCGACCCCCACCCCGCCCGCCTCGACACCGTCGGCTCGGTCCTGTCCGGCGTCGGCATCGGCGGGCTCGTCTTCGGGATCATCGAGGGCGCCGAGCGGGGCTGGCTCAACCCCCTCAGCGTCGGCGGATTCACCGTCGCCGCTGTCGGCCTCGTCGGCTGGACGATGTGGTCCTTGCGGGTCGGCCACCCACTCCTCGACCCCCGGCTGTTCCGTCTGCGGGGCTTCGCCACCGGCTCGGCGGCCATCGCGGTGCAGTTCCTGGTGAGCCTGGGCTTCTTCCTCGTCGGCCTGCAGTTCCTCCTGCTCATCCTCGGCTACAGCGCCCTCATGAGCACGGTCGCTCTGCTTCCCATCGCGGCGGTCGCGATGCCTGTCTCGGTCGTCGCACCAGCCATCGCCGCTCGCGTCGGCGTCCGCCCGGTGATCGCCGGCGGCATGGCCACCATCGCCATCGGGTTCCTGCTCCTCGCCCGGTTGCGGGTCGACTCCACCTACTGGTCGTTCCTCATCGGCCTCGGCGTGTTCGGCGTCGGCGTGTCGCTGGCGTCGACGCCGGCCACGACCGCCATCGTCAGCTCGTTGCCGCGAGCCAAGCAAGGCGTAGCCTCGGCCGTGAACGACGTCTCCCGAGAGCTGGGCTCGGCCATCGGCATCGCCACCCTAGGCTCCCTCTTCAACCGGAGTTACGCCAACGCCATCAAGACCACCGCCGGCCTGCCGGCGTCAGTCGCCGGCATCGTGCGTCGCTCGCCCGCTGCCGGACTCGACATCACAGGTCACATGGGCGCCAACGGCGTCGCACTCGCCCACAGCGTCAAGAGCGCCTTCATACATGGCCTCGGTGCGGCGCTCATCGGCGGCGCCATCATCAGCTTCGTCGGGGCTGCGTTCGTCCTGTGGCGAGGCCCAGGCCGGTCCGACGCGGCCGGCGCGGATATCGACACGGACACGCCAGCGTCCTTCGCCGACGCG
>VAXP01000166.1:0-4551 GCA_005884125.1 Actinomycetota bacterium
CTTGTGCAGCCCGACCAGCCGGGGGAGCAGCCACGAGCCGCCGAAGTCCACCGACAGGCCCCGGCGGCTGAAGATCTCCGAGAACAGGGCCTCCTCGCTGGCCACGATGAGGTCACAGCCCAGGGCGAGGTTGCAGCCGGCCCCGACGGCGACCCCCCTGACCTTGGCGATGGTCGGCTTCGGGCAACGGTGCAGAGCCAAGGCCGCGCTTCCCACGAGACGCATGGCCACGAGGGGGTGGTCATCGGTGCCGGTAAGCCCTGAGAGGTCGGCTCCGGAGCAGAAGTCACCGCCCGCGCCGGTGACGACCATGACCCGGTCGGAGGCCCGCGAGCCCACCTCGGTGAACACCTCCCGCAGCTCCGCCCACATAGCCGGAGTCGCCGCGTTCTTCCGCTCCGGACGGTTCAGCGTGACGGTGACGACGCCCTCGTCCCGCTCGACCAGAAGCGTCTCCACGGCGGAACGATAGTCAGGCGCACCCGCCTCGACGCCGAGGAGGCCTCGGGCGCCGGACGGATCGGCGGGCTCCGGAGGCTCGGTGGCTCCGGGAGTAATGACTACTTCACTCCTGGTCCGAAGGGCTCAAATCACGCTTGGCCCCTTACCTTCGCCACTCAGAGTGACGAGCCTTCGCCAGAGACAGAACCTGGGAAATGGGGCGAAGAGTGCGAAGGCACCAGAAGAGCGCGGCGACGCGGACCCCTGTCGTCGCGGGCTCGAGGGCATCATTGGCGTGGTCTCGTTCGTGGCGGTGGTCGGGCAAGAGCCGTTACCGACTGGTGGCCGCCGTCGTCGGCATGTCCCTGTTGGCCTTCACGCCCGCCATGGCGAGCGTGGGGAACCTCGGCCTGTCCGGGCCTGCGGCCAGCCAGCCCGTCCAGCGGGTGATCGTCTCCGGCGTCAACGCGGCCGCGGTCCGCGCCAACGTCCAGAGCCTCAGCGCCACGGTCGGCTCCGATCTCGATGTGGCCAGGGCGGTGGTGGCCGACGTCACCGACAGCCAGCTGGCTGCGCTCGAGGCCGACCCGAACGTCAGCGTCGTCCCCGACCTGCCCGTGGTCGTCACCCAGGTCGCGCCGACGGCCGCGCTCGCGCCGACGGCCACGCCGGCGCCGGCAGCCACGCGGTCGCCGGCCGCCGTGTTCCCTCAGCTGACCGGGGCCGACCAGCTGGTCAGCGCCGGCATCACCGGCCAGGGCAGCACGGTGGCGGTGCTGGACACCGGCATCAGCCGCCTGCCTGACTTCAGCGGCCGCCTCGTCGGCGGCATCGACCTCTCTGGCGAGGGCAGTCCCTTCAAGGACAGCTTCGGCCACGGCACCTTCGTGTCCGGCCTCATCGCCGGCAACGGCGCTTCCTCGGGCGGGCTCTACAAGGGTGAGGCTCCCGGGGCCCGCCTGGTGTCGGTCAAGGTGGCCGGGGCCAGCGGGGTCACGGACATGGCCACCGTCATCGCCGGCATCGACTGGGTGGTCGCCAACCGGGCCCGGCTCGGCATCAGCGTGCTCAACCTGTCCCTCGGCACCATCCCGACCACCTCGACCGTGCTCAACCCCCTCGACCAGGCGGTCGAGGCGGCTTGGCGGGCGGGGGTGGTGGTCGTGGTCTCGGCCGGCAACGCCGGGCCCTTCAACGGAACGATCATGAGCCCGGGCGAGGATCCCCTCGTCATCACCGTGGGCGCCCTCGACGACCACGGCACTGCCTCGCCGGCCGACGACAGCGTGTCCGACTTCTCCAGCGTCGGGCCCACCATGGTCGATGGCTGGTTCAAGCCTGATCTCGCAACCTCGGGGCGCTCGGTCGTGAGCCTGCGCACCCCGGGGTCGACCATCGACACCAAGTACCCCTCGGCTCGCGTGGGCAAGGCCAACTTCGTGGGCTCGGGCACCTCCTTCAGCGCCGCCATCACCAGCGGTGCAGCCGCGCTGGTGCTGGCCTCGGGCTCCGATCCGAACCCCGATGTCGTGAAGGGGAAGCTGCTGGCCAGCACCAACCCGGCCCCCGTGGGCTCGCCCTTCGTCGATGGCCACGGATCGCTCAACGTCTACGGCGCGGTCATGTCCGACCAGATGCTGCACCAGGTGGCCCCGGCTGCGGCCACCCAGGTCGGCGCCACCCTGTCGCTGGCTGACACCTGGGTGCCTTCCAGCTGGAACAGCGCCAACTGGAGCACCGCCGGCTCAGACCAGGTCGCCGCCACCGCCGCCGTCCCGGGCGTGTCGGTCTCCGTCCCGGCCGTGTCGGTCTCCGTCCCGGCCTTGACGGTCCCGGTCCCGGCGCTGCCCGTGGCGGTCCCGATCGCGCCGGTCACGACTCCGGCGGTGACGGTGGGCACCCCCCTCGTGACCGTCAACGCTCCCCTGTCCTTCGGAGCCGGCTCCTCGGCTCCGACCGCCGGGCCCACGCCCACCCCCACGCCGACAGGCTCTGCATGGAACGGCTCTGCGTGGAACGGCTCGGCCTGGAACGGCTCTGCGTGGAACGGGAGCGCTTGGAACGGGTCTGCGTGGAACGGGTCTGCGTGGAACGGCTCGGCCTGGAACGGCTCTGCGTGGAACGGCTCTGCGTGGAACGGGAGCGCTTGGAACGGCTCTGCGTGGAACGGCTCGGCCTGGAACGGCAGCGCCTGGAACGGCAGCGCTTGGAACGGGAGCGCTTGGAACGGCTCGGCCTGGAACTAGAGACTCATGGCACTCCCCCGGTCAGCGAAGGCGGTCATCGCCCTCGCCATAGGAGGCGGCGTCGCCACCTCGGCCGCGGGGATCTCCCTCAGCCGCACGAGTGGCGTCGGTTCGCCGGCGCCGCTCGCCTTCTTCACCGCCGCGGTCATCGCCAGCTGGCTCTGGCCCCTGGTGATGTACCGGGGAGCTGAGTCAGAAGCGGTGCACCTCGACGAGGGCTTCTTCGTCGTCATGGCCCTCGTCCTCCCGCCGGGAGGTGTCATCCTCGCCTTCGCGGCGGCCACCCTCGTGGCCCAGGCCCTAAGAGGGCGCGCCCTGGTCAAGTCGGCCTTCAACTCCGGCCAGATGCTGACGGCGGTCGGACTGGGACTGGCCGTCGCCCACGTCGCGGAACGGCGGGGCCACACCATCACACCCCTCGTCCTCGTCGAAGCCGCGGCCGGGGCGGTCGTGTTCTTCGCAGTGAACAACGGCTTCCTCGCCGCCATCCTCACGGGCACGGGTGCGTCGACTCCGAGGCGCGCCCTCCTCGACGGCATGGAGATACGGCTCCTCCTTCTCGGCGTGAGCGTCATACCCGGGCTGGTGGCGGCCTTGGCCATCTCGGCTCACCCCTGGGCCCTCGTGCTCGCCGGTCTTCCCTTCGCCGCCTTCCGCCAGGTGCTGGCCGGGCACTTCCGGGCCCGGCACGACCGCACCCGCATGGTGGGCCTGTTCAACGCCACCCTCGACGCCCACCGCTCGATGGGCGCCGCCGAGGTCACCGACGCGGTGAAGGGCGCGGCCCGCAACCTCCTGCGCTGCCCCACGGCCGAGCTGGCCGGCGTCGAGCCCATGGACTCGGGCATGGCCGTGGCCCTCGACGTGCAGGGCGAGCCCCGCTGGCTGACCGTCTCAGGGCGGAGCAAGAGCGAGCCCTTCGACGCCGCCGACCGCTCTCTTCTCGAGGCCCTGGCCGCGGTGGGAGCGGGCGCGCTCACCAACGCCTCCCTATACGAGGAGGGACGGCAACAGCGCGAGCGCCTGGCCACCATCACCGCCAGCCTGGGCGAGGGCGTGTGCGCCTTCGACAGCGAGGGCCGCATCAGCTTCCTCAACCCCGCCGGCGAGGCCATGCTCGGCTGGACCGAGGCCGAGCTGGGCCAGGCCACCCTCAGCGACCTCGGCCTGGCCAGCCCGGTCGAGTTCCTCACCGCGCCCGCCCTGCGCTCCATGCGGACGCGCACGACGGTCCGCAGCGACGACACCATGTTCCGTCGCCGGGACGCCACCGCCTTCCCCGTCGACCTCACCTGCTCACCGGTGATCGACGACGGCCATGTGGCCGGGGCCGTCGCCGTGTTCCGCGACATCACCGAGCGCAAGGCCTTCGAGGAGCGCCTTGCCCACCACGCCTTCCACGACCACCTCACGGGCCTGCCCAACCGCCGGGTCTTCCTCGACCGCCTGGAGCAGGCCCTGCGCCGCAGCCAGCGCAGCGGGGCCAACCACGGGGTGCTGTTCGCCGACGTCGACCGCTTCAAGGTCATCAACGACAGCGTCGGCCACCAGGCCGGGGACCGCCTGCTCATCGCCATCGCCGAGCGCATCGAACAGGCCCTGCGGCCGGGCGACACCCTGGCCCGCTTCGGCGGAGACGAGTTCACCGTGCTGCTGGAGGACATCGCCGACATCGGGGACGCCGAAGCGGTGGCCCAGCGCGTCCTGGCCGCTCTGCGCATTCCCATCCCCCTCCTCGGCGGTCACGAGGTGGTGGCCAGCATCAGCGTCGGAATCACCGTGGCCACCCCGGGCGTGTCGGCCGACGACGTGCTGCACGACGCCGACGTGGCCATGTACCAGGCCAAGGCGGGCGGGGCCGGCC
>VAXP01000166.1:4590-8492 GCA_005884125.1 Actinomycetota bacterium
GAGTCCGCCCTGCGCCGGGCCCTGGACGCGGACGAGTTCGAGGCCTTCTACCAGCCCATCGTGGCCACGGCCACGGGCGCCGTCGTCGGTGTCGAGGCCCTCGTGCGCTGGCACCACCCCGATCGGGGCCTGCTCGAGCCCGGCCACTTCATCAACCTGACCGAGGAGACCGGCCTCATCCTGCCCATCGGCCGCATCGTCCTGGGCCAGGCCTGCCGGGCCGCTCGCGGCTGGCAGGACCGCTTCGGGGTACCCCTGACCATGAGCGTGAACCTCTCTGCCCGCCAGTTCTCCAACCCCGAGCTCGTGCAGGAGGTGGCCGACGTCCTGCGCATCACCGGCCTGCGGGCCGACCTCCTGTGCCTGGAGATCACCGAGTCGGTGGCGGTGGAGGACGTGGACCGGACCATCTCCACCCTCGACCAGCTCAAGGCGCTGGGCGTGCGCCTGGCCATCGACGACTTCGGCACAGGCTTCTCCTCGCTCACCTACCTCAAGCGCTTCCCCGTCGACGTGGTCAAGATCGACCGCAGCTTCGTCATGGGCATCGACGCCGACCCTGTCGACTCGGCCATCGTCACCGCCGTCCTGGGCCTGGCCAACGCGGTGGGCATGGTCACGGTGGCCGAAGGGGTGGAGACGGCGGAGCAGCTCGACCACCTGCTGGGCCTGGGCTGCCCCCTGGTCCAGGGCTACCACCTGGGCAGGCCTGCCCCCCGGGACCTCACCGAGGTGGCGCTGGAGCGCAACCTCCGGGGCGCCGACACCCCGTCGGCGGCCCCGTCCCTGGCCTCCACGGCCTAGCACCCGGTGGGCCAGCGCTCACACCCCCTGATGAATCCCTAGCGCCTTTCACGCGCGCCCAGCCCTTCACACTGCGTGGCCGACCGTCCCGCCAGACCAGCCCGCCAACCCCAGAAATGACTATGGATGTCATGGCCCGACCGCGTTAATTCGAGTGGATATCCTCAATCCTAACCACTCAGAGTGACGAAGCCCTCGAACAGCTAAACCAGCCGGACGAGGGGACGAAGAGATGCGAGGGATTCTCCGGGGCATCGCGACGACCACCACAGTCGCAGGAGAGAGGCCGAATTGTTCCGTGGCGTGGTCCCGCGCGTGGCGCGGGTTGGGCGCGGGCAGGCGCCGGCTGCTGGCGGCGGCCGTGGGTGCCTCCTTGCTGGCGGCGGTTCCCGCCGCGGCCGCTCACGCGCCTACCCCGAGCTCCCCCGGGGCCAGCGAGCGGGTCATCGTCACCGGCCGGACCGCGGCGGCGCCGGCATCTTCGGTCGGCCGGCGGGGGGGCACGGTCACGACCAGCCTGCATGCCCTCAACGGCGTTGTGGCCGACGTCTCCTCACGGGCCCGGAGCGCGCTGGGCAAGGACTCGAGCGTCACCGTCTCCCCCGACCTGCCCATGGCCTTCACCAACGTGGCGCCGTCGGGCGCGACGGTTCCCACGCCCTCGCCTGTCGCCTCCCGCCCGCCGTCTGCTGTGTTCCCGGACACGACCGGTGCCGCCCGCCTCGCCCGGTCCGGGATCGACGGGACGGGCACGACCGTTGCCGTGCTGGACACGGGCATCGACCCGCTGCCGGACTTCGCCGGCCGGCTGGTGGGCGGCGTCGACCTCTCGGGCGAGGGCGATCCCTACAAGGACAGCTTCGGTCACGGCACCTTCGTTGCCGGCCTGATCGCGGCCAACGGCGCATCCTCTGGCGGCGCCTACCGAGGCGAGGCGCCGGGTGCCGCGCTGGTGTCGGTGAAGGTGGGCGGGGCCGCGGGTGTCACGGACATGGCCACCGTCATCTCGGGGATCGACTGGGTCCTGGAGCACCGCGGGCAGCTGCGCATCGGCGTGCTCAACCTCTCGCTGGGCACCGTCCCGGCCCAACCCACGGCCCTCAACCCGCTGGACCGGGCCGTGGAAGCGGCCTGGCGGGCAGGGATCGTCGTTGTGACGTCGGCGGGCAACGCCGGACCCTTCAACGGCACGATCCTCACCCCGGGCGACGACCCGCTGGTGATAACGGTGGGCGCCCTCGACGACCATGGAACTGCCGCCTCCGGCGACGACACCATGACCGACTTCTCGAGCGTCGGTCCCACATCGGCGGACGGTTGGTTCAAGCCCGACATGGTCGCCCCGGGCCGATCGCTGGTGAGCCTGCGGGCGCCCGGGTCCACGATCGACACGACCTATCCCTCGGCCAGGGTGGGCCGGGCCAACTTCGTGGGATCGGGGACGTCGTTCAGCGCCGCCGTCACCAGCGGGGCGGCGGCCCTGGTGCTGCAGTCCGGTGGCGACACGAGCCCGGACAGCGTCAAGGCCAGGCTTCTGGCCGGAGCTCAGCGGGGACCGGTGGGCAATCCCTTCGTGGACGGCCACGGATCCCTGGACGCCTACGCGGCCACCACCTCGCATGCAGTCCTCCATCAGCCCACGCCGGCTCCTCGTTCGGGCCCGACCGTGGCGCTGCGCTCGACGTGGTCCAGCTCGAGTTGGAACGGAGCCAACTGGGGCAATCGCCGCGACTCCGCGCCCACCGCGGCGCGCGAGCCTCGGAGCTCCCGCTCAGCCCGGCGCGGCCTGTCCCCCACCAGCTCCGCCTGGAACAGCAGCGCCTGGAACAGCAGCGCCTGGAACAGCTCCGCTTGGAACAGCAGCGCCTGGAACAGCTCGGCCTGGAACAGCAGCGCCTGGAACAGCAGCGCCTGGAACAGCAGCGCCTGGAACAGCTCGGCCTGGAACAGCTCGGCCTGGAACAGCTCGGCCTGGAACAGCTCGGCCTGGAACAGCAGCGCCTGGAACAGCAGCGCCTGGAACAGCAGCGCCTGGAACTAGGACCCGGGGCGTAGCGCCATGGCCCTGCCCCGATCAGCCAAGGCAGTCATCGCTCTCGCGCTGGGCGGCGGGCTCACCACCGCCGCCGTCGGAATCGCCCTGGCCCGCACGGTCGGGGTGGGCTCGGCCCTGCCGCTGGCCTTCTTCACCACCGCGGTCACGGCCAGCTGGCTGTGGCCCGTCGTGGTCTACCGAGGAGCAGAGTCCGAGGCGGTGCACCTGGACGACGGCTTCTTCGTCGTCATGGCCCTGGTCCTGCCGGTCGGAGGCGTGATCTACGCCTTCGCCATGGCCACACTCCTCTCGCAGCTCATGCTCAACCGGTCCGTGGTGAAGTCGGCGTTCAACTCCGGCCAGCTGCTGACGGCCGTGGGCCTGGGACTCGCCGTCTCGCGCGCCATCGGGCCGCCCGGGCACCGACTGACCCCGCTGGCCCTGGCCGGGGCGGCGGCCGGGACGGTCGTGTTCTTCGCCGTCAACCACGGCTTCTTCGCCGCCATCCTGACCACGACGGGCGCGTCGACGCCTGCTGCTGGGCGTGAGCGTGATCCCCGGCCTGGTGGCGGCGCTCGCCATATCCGCCTACCCATCGGCCCTGGTGCTGGCGGCCCTGCCCTTCGCCGCCTTCCGCCAGGTGCTGGCCGGCCACTTCCGGGCCCGCCACGACCGGGCGCGCATGGTCGGGCTGTTCAACGCCACCCTCGACGCCCACCGCTCCATGGGGGCGGCGGAGGTCACCTCCGCCGTGCAGGAGGCGGCCCGCGACCTGCTGCGCTGCCCGACGGCCCAGCTCTCTCCCACCGCCGGGCACTCGCCCCAGGAACCGGGTGACGACGGCATGGCCGTGGCCCTGGACGTTCCCGGCCAACCGACCTGGCTCGTGGTGTCGGGCCGCAGCCGGGCCGAGCCCTTCGACGCTGCCGACCACTCCCTGCTCGAGGCCCTGGCCGCGGTGGGAGCGGGCGCGCTCACCAACGCTGCCCTCTACGAGGAGGGACGGCAACAGCGCGAGCGCCTGGCCACCATCACCGCCAGCCTGGGCGAGGGCGTGTGCGCC
>VAXP01000167.1:0-6166 GCA_005884125.1 Actinomycetota bacterium
AGCCGAGGTGCGCTTCCTGGTGGAGGAGGAAGAGGCGGAGTTCCTGTTCAAGAGCTGATGGGGCCCGGGCCTCAGGTCCCGGACGGGGGCCGGGAGACCTGGACGAAGATGCCGCTGGCCTCGACGGCCACCGAGCCGTCGGCCAACAGCAGCCTGCCCCGCACCCGCTGGCGGCGCCGGGTGTGGGCGTGGTCCCGCCAGGCTTCGGCCCGCAGGGGCTGCCCGTCGACGGGCACGGGTCTGCGGTAGCGGAGCTCGAGGGTGGCGGTGACGCAGTGCACGCCGTCCAGCACGAAGCCGAGGGCGGCCATGGTCTCGTCCAGGCAGGTGGCGGCGATGCCCCCGTGCAGGAGGCCGGGGGCGCCGGTGTGCTCGCGCCGGGGACGGAAGACGGCGACGACGCCGGGGGGCTCGGCCGAGAACCTCAGGCCCAGGCCCACGGGCCCTCCCCCGGGCGAGCTGTCGTCCCCGCTCTCGTCCCGGTCGTCAACCCCTGCGGCCTTGTCCCGGTCGTCGACCTTGCCGGCCTTGTCCGCGGCCTTGTCCACGGTCTTGTCCACGGCGGTCGACGCTACCGGCGGGCCCGTACGCTCAGAGACGTGCGCGTCGTCGGGGGCACCGCCCGGGGCCGGCGTCTGCGCGCCCCGGCGGGCGGCTCCATCAGGCCCACGGCCGATCGGGTGCGCGAGGCCGTTTTCGACATGATCCGCAGCCGGCGGGCGGTGGAGGGCGCAACCGTGGCCGACCTGTTCGCCGGCACCGGCGCCCTGGGCATCGAGGCCCTCTCGCTGGGAGCGACCTCGGTCACCTTCGTGGATCGGGACGCCGAGGCCATCCGGGCCATCCGGGCCAACCTGGCGTCGACCGGGCTGGGAGACGCCGAGGACCAGGGCCGTGTCCGGGTGGTGCGCTCGGACGTGCTGCGGTGGCTGGAGGGGCACGGGGACGAGCCCTTCGACCTGGCCCTGTGCGACCCTCCCTACGGCTTCGAGGCTTGGGACGAGGTCCTCGACCACCTCGGCGCGGCCATGGCCGTGCTGGAGGCCGACCGCGAGCTTCCCCTCGGGGCGGGCTGGGAAACTCTGAAGACCAAGCGCTACGGCGGTACCGTGGTGACCCTGGCTCGACGCTTCCCCGACAACGCGAAAGGCCCCATGTGAGGACGGCCCTCTTCCCGGGCTCATTCGACCCCTTCCACAACGGCCACCTTGAGGTTGTGGAGCGGTCGGCCCGCCTTTTCGACGAGGTGGTCGTGGCCGCCATCCGCAACCCGCAGAAGAGCGAGGCCCTCTTCAGCCTGGCCGAGCGCAAGGAGATGCTGCTCGAATCCTTCGCCCACGTCCCCAACGTGAGCGTGGACTCCCTGTCGGTGCTCGTGGTCGATCTGGCCCGCAACCTGGAGGCGACGGCCATCGTGCGCGGCCTGCGGGCCGTTTCGGACTTCGAGAACGAGCTGCAGATGGCCCAGATGAACCGGGCCCTGTCCGGCATCGAGACCGTGTTCATCCCGACGGGGCCCTCGAACTCCTTCATCGCCTCCCGCCTCCTGCGGGAGGTGGCCCGCTTCGGTGGCGACGTGAGCACCATGGTCCCGGCGCCGGTGGCCAAGCGGTTGGCGGAGAAGTTCGCCACGTGACCTCGCCCGGCGCTCCCGGGTCGTCGGGACCGTTCGAGCAGCACCACATCGACGCCGACACCCTGCTGCGACGGGTTGTGGAGATCATCTCCAACGCCAAGTCCATGCCCCTGTCCAACTCGGTGATCATCAGCAAGGACGAGGTACTGGAGCTGCTGGAGGACGCCGTGGGCCGGCTGCCCGACGAGCTGCGCCAGGCCCGGTGGATGCTCAAGGAGCGCGAGGAGTTCCTGGCCAAGGTCGAGCGGGAGGCCGACGAGATACTGGACGCGGCCCGCATCCGGGCCGAGCGCATGGTGCAGCGCACCGAGATCGTGCGCGAGGCACATCACGTCGCCGGGCGCACCGTGGAGCACGCCCGGGACGAGGCCCGCCGCCTGCGCCTGGAGGCTGAGGACTACTGCGACCAGAAGCTGGCCGCCTTCGAGATCGTGCTGGAGCGCACCATGAAGACGGTGCAGGCGGGCAGGGAGAAGCTGGCCGCCACCCCCCTCCCGTCCGCCGACGCCGAGCTTGGGCTGGCGGGCATGGTGGCCGCGGGCCCGGGCACCGACATGGGCCCCGGGGCTGATGACGCCTTCTTCGACCAGGACCGCACCTGATGACGAGGACGCAGATGCTGCGCCCATGCTTCGACCAGGACCGCACCTGATGACGGGGACGACGACGCACGGGGACCGCGCCTGAGCCCTCGTCCCTTCCTCGTCAACGTCGCCGTCCTGCGGCGGCACGCGGGCTCGCGCCAGCACGAGGAGCGGGCCGGGCCCATCGAGGGCGGTCCACGGGGGCGTGATGGTGAGCGGGGCGGTCACCGCCCCCTGGGAGGCGGAGTGCCGGCGGTGCCTGGGCCCCGCCCAGGGCGGGCTCGAGGCCAGGGTCAGGGAGCTGTTCGAGCCCGACGCCGACCTGGAGGAGACCTATCGCCTGGGGGGCGAGCAACTCGACCTGGAGCCCCTGGCGCGCGACGCTGTGCTGCTCGAGCTGCCCCTGGCCGCCCTATGTTCTGAGGGCTGCCTGGGGCTGTGCCCGACCTGCGGAGCCAACCTCAACGGGGGTGGCTGCGCCTGCCCTCCGGCAAGCGCCGATCCCCGGTGGGCGGCGCTGGACTCGCTCCGGGGTCAGGGCGAGTAACCGATACGGCACAGAGAAGGCGACCACAGAGAAGGCGACGACGGAGAAGGCGACGACATGGCCGTCCCCAAGAAGAAGACCTCCAAGGCCAAGAGCCGCAGCCGGCGCGCCTCCAACTGGACCCTGCGGGCCCCGGCCCGCAGCATCTGCCCCCAGTGCCAGCGGGCCAAGGCGCCCCACGTCGTGTGCCCCAACTGCGGCTGGTACGGGGGACGCCAGGCCATCGACGTCGAGTGACCCCGTGACCGGGGCCGGGGAGGGCGGCGGGGAGGGCGCATCCTCGCTCCTGCCCGTGGCCGTCGATGCCATGGGCGGGGACCGGGCCCCGGACGAGATCGTGGCCGGGGCCAGACTGGCGGCGGCCGAGCTGGGCCGCCCCGTGGCCCTGGTGGGCCGGCCCCAGGCCATCGAGGCCGTGGAGGGGGGCGCGGGCGGACTCGAGGTCATGGCCGCGTCCGAGGTGATCGCCATGGACGAGGACCCGGCCCAGGGCGTGCGCCGCAAGAAGGACTCCTCCCTGGTGCGGGCGGCGGAGGCCGTGCGCGACGGGCGGGCCTCGGCCATGGTCAGCGCCGGCAACACGGGGGCCACCATGGCCAGCGCCCTGTTGCGCATGGGCCGGCTGCCGGGGGTGGCCCGCCCCGCCATCGCCACCCCCATACCCGTACCCGGCTCCACGCCCACGGTTCTGATCGACGCCGGCGCCAACGCCGAGTGCAGCCCCCCGTGGTTGGTCCAGTTCGCCCAGATGGGCTCCGCCTTCGCCCGGGAGCGCTTCGGTCTGGCCGAGCCCAGGGTGGGGCTGCTCTCCGTCGGGGAGGAGCCCACCAAGGGCAACACCCTGGTCAAGGAGACCCACGAGCTGCTGACCCGGACCCCCGGGATCCGCTTCGTCGGCAACGTCGAGGGCCGGAGCATCCTCTCCGACGCGGTGGACGTGGTGGTGACCGACGGCTTCACCGGCAACGTGGCCCTCAAGACCCTGGAGGGCTCCCTTCGCTTCCTGGTGAACGCCGTGCTCGGGGCCTTCTCCTCGAGCGAGGAGGCCAAGCGGGCGGCCCAGGTGCTGCTGCCCGCCCTCGCCCCGGTGGTCGACGAGCTCGACCCCGACAGCACCGGCGGGGCCATGCTCCTGGGCGTGGACGGAGTGTGCATAATCAGCCACGGTTCGTCCTCGGCCCGGGCCATCGTCAACGCCGTGCGGGTGGCCCACGACATGGTCGAGCGGGGCCTGGTCGGCGCCCTGCGGGACGCAGTCGGGAACCCGGTGGGCTCTCGCCGCTAGCGCCGCTTCACAAGCGCACAAGCAGGCGAGGGGGATACGATGTGATTGTCCCCCGCCCCTTCGAGCAGCACCGGAGAGCACCGATTGCCTGCTGAGACGCACGTTGAGAGAGGTCCCATGGACCGCCAGCAGGTCTTCGAGCTCATCCGGGACCGGCTGGCCGACATACTCGAGATCGAGCCGTCCGAGATCACCGAGTCGGCCTCCTTCACGGAGGATCTGGAAGCCGACTCGCTGGCCCTCATCGAGCTGGTAGAGGCCCTGGAGGAGGAGCTGGGGGAGCGGACGGTCGGGTTCCGTATCGAGGACGAGGACCTGGAGGACCTCAAGACGGTCCGGGACGCCGTGGACTACGTGGTCGCCAAGCTGGGAGCCTCCTGACGCTGACGCACGGCGCCGAGCCGCCGGTCTCCGGGTCCACGCGCCAGGAGCTGGCAGCCCTGGCCGAGCGGGTCGGGCACCGCTTCGGTCGCCCGGACCTCCTGGCCCGGGCCATGGCCCACCGGTCGTGGTGCGCGGAGACCACGGGCCAGGAGTCCAACGAGCGCCTCGAGTTCCTGGGCGACGCCGTCCTGCAGCTCGTCGTCACCGACCACATCTTCCGCACCTACGACCTCCTGCCCGAGGGGGAGCTGGCCAAGGTGCGGGCCTCGGTCGTGAGCTCGGCCGCCCTGGCCGACGTGGCCGCCGACCTCGAGATGGGCGAGGCCCTGCTCCTGGGCAAGGGGGAGGACCAGTCCGGAGGCCGGGAGAAGCCGTCCATCCTGGCCGACGCCATGGAGGCGGTCATCGGTGCCGTTTACATCGACGCGGGATGGAACGCAGCCGCCCAGCTCGTCATGCGCCTGCTGGGCGAGCACATCGGCGTGGCCGCGGCCGGCCCCGGCGGCCACGACTACAAGACCCGCCTCCAGGAGCTGGCCGCCCGCCAGTTCGACCAGCTTCCTCGCTACGAGGTCCTGGACGAGGGGCCCGACCACGCCAAGCGCTTCTTCGCATCGGTGTCGGTGGCCGGCGAGGTGAAGGGCCGGGGCGAGGGACGGTCCAAGAAGCAGGCCGAGCAGGGCGCGGCCAGGGTGGCCTGGGAGGTCCTGTCCGCCGTGGTGTCGGCCGTGCCCTCACCCGCGCAGACCGCTGATCCCGCCGAGGCCGAGGCCCCCGGTGCCTGAGCTCCCCGAGGTCGAGACCATCAGGCGGGACCTGGACCGGGAGGTGGCGGGCAAGAAGATCCGCGCCGTCGACGTCACCGGGATGCGATCCATCCGCCGCCACAAGAACAAGAAGGAGTTCATCTCCCAACTGGAGATGCGCAAGATCGGCGGTGTCTCCCGCAAGGGCAAGTACCTGCTCATGCGCCTCGACGCGGGCGACGTCCTGGTGGTGCACCTGGGCATGAGCGGCCAGCTGCTGCGGGCCAAGGGGCCCAAGGAGCCCCTGCCCAAGCACACCCACGTCGTGCTCACCTTCACCCAGGGGGGTCAGCTCCGGTACGTGGACCCCCGCACCTTCGGCGAGCTGTTCGTGACCGCGGCCGACGACCTGGAGTCGCAGGTGTCCGAGCTGGCCCACCTCGGCTTCGACCCCCTGGACGACGTGATGAGCTGGACCCGCTTCGGCGACCTCCTCTACGAGCGCAAGGCCAAGCTCAAGCCCCTGCTCATGGACCAGCGCTTCGTGGCCGGCATCGGCAACATCTACTCGGACGAGATCCTCTTCGCCGCCGGCCTGCGCCACGACCGCAGCTCCGACAGCCTCTCCTCCCAGGAGGTGCGCCGCCTCTACCGGGCCATGGTCGAGACGCTGCAGGAGGCGGTCAAGCACCGGGGCTCGAGCCTGGCCGACGAGCAGTACCGGGACCTGTTCGGCGAGGTGGGGGACTTCCAGAGCCAGCACAAGGTCTACGACCGGGAGGGCCAGCCCTGCCGGCGCTGCCGCAGCTCCATCGTGAGGGTCCGCGTCGGTGGCCGCTCCTCCTTCATGTGCCCGCAGTGCCAGGTGTGAGCGACCGCTCCTGGCCGGGGGATGCGCGGAGGGCGAGAGACCCCTCAGTACCCTGGCCCGCGCGTGTTCCTGAAGTCACTCACCCTCAAGGGCTTCAAGTCCTTCGCTGACAC
>VAXP01000167.1:6173-9069 GCA_005884125.1 Actinomycetota bacterium
CACCGTGGTGGTCGGGCCCAACGGGAGCGGGAAGTCCAATCTGGTCGACGCCGTGGCCTGGGTGTTGGGCGCCCAGGGCCTGCGCACATTGCGCTCCACCAAGATGGAGGACGTCATCTTCGCGGGGACGGGCAAGCGCCCGGCCCTGGGGCGGGCTGAGGTCTCCCTGACCATCGACAACTCGGCCGGGCTCCTGCCCATCGAGTTCGCCGAGGTCACCATCACCCGCACGCTGTGGCGCTCGGGGGAGAGCGAGTACGCCCTCAACGGCGTGCCCTGCCGCCTCCTCGACGTGCAGGAGCTGCTGTCGGACACGGGCGTGGGCCGCCAGCAGCACGTGATCGTGGGCCAGGGCCAGCTCGACACCGTGCTCAGCGCCCGGCCCGAGGACCGCCGCCTCATCGTCGAGGAGGCGGCCGGGGTGCTCAAGTACCGGCGCAGGCGGGAGAAGGCCCAGCGCCGCCTGGAGTCCACCGAGGGCAACCTGCTCCGGCTCCAGGACCTGCTGCGGGAGGTGCGGCGCCAGCTGCGGCCCCTGGAGCGCCAGGCCGAGGCCGCCCGCCGCCACGGCGACCTGGTCGACGAGCTCAGCGCCCTGCGCCTCCACCTGGCGGGAAGGGAGATCGCCGGCCTGGAGAGCAGGCTGGAATCGCTGCGGCGCAGCCGGGACGGTCTGGGCCAGGAGGAGGCGTCGGTGCGCGGGGACCTGGGCCGCCTCGATGCCGACGTGCTGGCGGCCGAGGCGGAGATGACGGCGGCGTCGGGCTCGGAGGCCCAGGCCCTGGGGGACGCGGCCGGGAGGCTGGAGGGCCTGAGGGAGCGGGCTCGGGGCCTGGCCGCGGTCCTGGCCGAGCGGCGGCGGTCGGTGGAGCGCGACCTGCGGGCCTCGGTGGACCAGGGCGTGGTCGCCAGCCTGGAAGCCGACGCGGCCCGGCTGACGGCCGACCTGGAGCAGGTCGAGGAGGACCGGGCCGGGCTGGCGCCGAGGGCCCAGGACCTGGCGTCGGAGGAGGCCGCGCTGAATGCCGAGCGGGAGGCCTTCGAGGACGAGGAAGGGGGCGCTGAGCCGACGTGGACAGCCGGCGGGTCGGGGCCCGGGTCGGCGGCCGAGGTGCGGGGCGAGCTGGCGGCGCGCCGCGCCGCACTGGAACGGGACCGGGCCGAGCTGGCCCGGCTCGAGTCCCGCCTGGGGGCGCTCCAGGAGCGCGAGGCCCGCCTCGAGGGGGAGACCGAGCACCTCCGGGCCGAGCTGGGTGGGGCCGAGGAGGCCGAGGCGCCCCTCGTCAGCGCCCTGGTCGCAGCCGAGCGGCGAAGGGCCGAGGCCGAGGACGGGGCGCAACGGGCCTCCGAGGCCCTGAGGGGGGCCGAGCACGACCAGCACGCCTGGGCCGCCCGGGCCGAGGCCCTGGCCCTGGCGCTGGACGAGGCCCGGGCCCGGGCCGGCGCCGAGCGCCTGGCCGGGGTGGCCGGGGTGGTGGGCACCCTGGTCGAGCTGGTCGAGGTCGACGCCGGCTGGGAGGCCGCCTTCGAGGCCGCGGCCGGCGAAGCGGTGGCCGCGGTGGTGGTCGACGGGGTGGACTCGGCCCGGGTCGCCCTCGGCCGCCTGCGGGAGGCGGGGGCGACGGGCGCGGTCCTGCCCTCGGAGCTGGCGGGCGTGCCCGCCAGCCTGGGCCTGCCCGCGGCATCGGTCGCGGGGGCCGAGCCCGTCCGGGCCCACGTGCGCTCGGCCCGCGCCGGCGTGGAACGCCTGCTCGACGGGCTCCTGGGCGCGGCCGTGGCCGTGGCCGGGGGCTGGACCTCGGCCCTGGACCTGGCCCTGGAACATCCCGGGCTGATCGTCGTGACCCGGGAGGGCGACCGCTTCACGTCGACGGGATGGCGCACCGGGGCGGCCGGGCCCCGCGTCACCGGCGCGGCCCTGGACGAGGCCCGCCAGCGCGCCGCGGAATCGGAGGCGAAGGTCGCCCGCGCCGGCGAGGAGGCACGCGCCGCCGGGGAGCACCTGGCCGGGGTCCGGGCCGCCGAGAGCGAGCTGTCGCGATCCCTGGACGCCAACGACACCAGGCTCAGCGCCGCGGCCGACTCCGTGCAACGCCTGGAGGTGGAGCGGCGCGACCTCGCCGTCGAGCGCGAGGGCATGGCCGGTCACGTCGCCGAGCTCTCCGCCCGGCTCGGAAACGACGAGACCCGTGTGCAGGAGCTGGAGTCGGCCCTGCCCGCCCTGGAGGCGCAGGACGCCCACGGCGCGGCCCGCCGGGACGAGCGCCGGGCGGCACGGTCGCGGCTGGGGGAGCGGGCCAGCGCGCTCTCGGCCCGGCGCCGGGACTTCGAGGTGCGGGAGGCCGGACTGGACGAGAGGTGGGCCCTACTGGCCCGGCGCCTGGAGGAGATCGAGGATCGCCTCCGGGACAAGGCCGAGCAGCGCCAGCAGGCCGCGGCCCGCCGCCATCACCTGGAGTCGGTCGCCCTGGCCACCGACCGCCTCGCCTCGCTCGTCGCCGACCGGGCCCAGACGCTCGAGGCGGCCTGGGCCGAGGTGCGGGAGCGCCGTCGCCTGCAGCAGGAGGCGGTGCGGGCCCGGGCCGAGCGCCTGGACGGCCTCAGGCGCGACCGCAGCGGGGCCGAGCGCAACCTGGCCGAGCTGAGGGAGCGGACACAGCGCACCGACCTGGAGGAGGCCGAGGCCAGGATGAGGCTGGAGGCCGCGGTCGAGTCCGTGCGCCGCGACCTCGACCGGGAGCCGGCGGCGGCCGTCGAGGCGCCCTGCCCCGAGGTTCCCCCCGGCACCAGCGCCACCAGCCGGGTGCGGGAGCTGGAGCGGGAGCTGAGGATCATGGGCCCGGTCAACCCCCTGGCACTGGAGGAGTTCGACGCGCTGCAGGAGCGCCACCGCTTC
>VAXP01000167.1:9327-10297 GCA_005884125.1 Actinomycetota bacterium
AGGCCGCCTTGGACGACGTGAACCTGCACCGCTTCCTCGACCTCATCCACGAGTTCAGGGCCGAAGCCCAGCTCGTGATCGTCAGCCACCAGAAGCGCACGATGGAAGCGGCCGACTGCCTCTACGGCGTCACGATGCAGCCCGGCGCATCCTCCAAGGTCATCAGCGAGAGGGTCAGAGCCGGGGCATAAGCCGCGTTCAGGCCGAACGCACGGCGCGCTGACCCGGAATAGCGGCTCAAAACCGCTCCGGTGGACTATGGAATCGGACGTCCGTTGGGCGGACAGTGCTCACCGTGCGCGACGCGCCCATAGGGTCGTGCGCTCCGCATGGCGGGGCGACCTGGGCGGTTCGTCGGGCTTCGCAGGAGCGAGGAGGCCATTAGCCGAATCTCGTGCGCGGGGGTAGGCGGCCCGTAAGAAACGCGGTCAGCCTCCATGGGCTCCAGAGGTGGGACAAATGAGCATCCGCAGGTCATCCGCGCCATCGACACCGAGATCGTCGAGGTCTTCGCCGCCGCCTACGCCGACGTCTCCGACAACTTCTCCAACCTCTTCTCCACGCTCTTCCCGGGCGGAGCCGGGCATCTGCGCCTGACCGACCCCGACGACCTGCTGGGCACGGGCATCGAGGTGGAGGCCCGGCCCTCGGGCAAGAACGTGCGCAAGCTCTCGCTGCTCTCCGGGGGCGAGCGCTCCCTCACCGCCCTGGCCTTCCTGTTCGCCGTGTTCCGCAGCCGGCCCTCGCCCTTCTATCTCCTGGACGAGGTCGAGGCCGCCTTGGACGACGTGAACCTGCACCGCTTCCTCGACCTCATCCACGAGTTCAGGGCCGAAGCCCAGCTCGTGATCGTCAGCCACCAGAAGCGCACGATGGAAGCGGCCGACTGCCTCTACGGCGTCACGATGCAGCCCGGCGCATCCTCCAAGGTCATCAGCGAGAGGGTCAGAGCCGGGGCATAAGCCGCGTT
>VAXP01000167.1:10317-10595 GCA_005884125.1 Actinomycetota bacterium
CGTTAGTACGCTGCATCGCTCGTGGCGATCGTGATCGTGGTGGCCGTGCTGGCCGTGGTCGTGCTGGCCTCGTTCGGCACCGTCGCCATTACCCGACGCCGGCAGCGCCGGCCTGGGCTCGAGCCGCCGGCCCGGCGGCCTGTCTCTCCCCCTGCGCCTCGCCCCACGGCGCGTCCCACTGCCCCTCCACCCGTTGCCCGCCCGACCCCTGCCACGCCTCCCGCTCCGGCTCCGGCTCCCCCTCCTGAGGAGACGCTGGCCGAAGCCAAGGCTGAGCC
>VAXP01000168.1 GCA_005884125.1 Actinomycetota bacterium
AGGAGGCGGAGGGGGCGGGGAGCTGGGGGTACAGCCCGCCAGGGACGCCGTGGCCGAAGTGGCCGAGCCATCCGAGACGGTGATCACGCAGGTCGGCGAGGCGAAGCCCGTCTTCTCGATCCGGAAGGCGCCGGAGGAGTCGGCCGGGCCCGTGGCCGCCCCGCCGTCAATGACGACGTTGGCGTTGGGTGTGGCCGTTCCTTCCACGCGCAGCTGACCGCCGTTGAGCTCGGCTCGGCTGATCTGCACCGCGGCGTGGGCGGCAGTGGGCGCGAGGGCCATCAAGCCCAGGGCCAGGGAGCTGACCAACCCGAGCCGTACCAGTCTCATCCTGCCCTCCGCCTCGGGACCGGTCGGTCCTCGTCCGATCGAGTTACGGGCCCGGGCAACGAGGGGATTTCGCTTGGCGCGATTGCCGCGATTGTCTGGCCAGACCCCGGAGATGCGGGCAGCTCAGTCAAGCGCTGCCACTCCGACTGCCGCGCCACAACCGCGGGTTTTCGTGGTCGTACGCAGGGGTGTCTCCCGTAAGGCCGGTTTGTCGGGTCTGCCCGCTTGACGGCGACGGTACGTGTCGACACCTGTGAGAAGCTTGTGGCCGAGGCGGCGGCCGGCCTACGCGTCGCCACTGACGACACGGAGGGACCAATGGCGAAGGCTGACGTGTGGCCCATGATCCACGGCGAGCGCAAGGCGCTGGCGGCCGATCTGGAGGCGCTCACCGACGAGCAGTGGGAGACCCCCTCCCTCTGCGGCGACTGGACGGTGCGCGACGCCCTGGCCCACATGACGGCGACGGCCAAGATCAGCCCGCCGCAGTTCTTCACCAAGATCATCACGTCGGGATTCAGCCTCAAGAACGTGCAGTCGAAGGACATCGCCACCGAGAGGGGCGGGTCCCCGGCGGAGACGCTGGCCCGCTTCCAGGCAGAGGTGAACTCGTCGAAGCACCCGCCCGGGCCGACGGACACCTGGCTGGGCGAGGTGATCGTCCACTCCGAGGACATCCGCCGCCCCCTCGGGGTCAAGCACGAGTACGCCCGCGACGCCGTCGTGCGGGTCGCCGACTTCTACAAGGGCTCGAACCTGGTCATCGGGGCCAAGAAGCGCATCGCGGGCCTGCGCTTGCAGGCGACCGACACCGACTGGGTGCACGGTGAAGGCCCGGAGGTGTCGGGACCGATCGTGGCGCTGGTGATGGCCATGACCGGTCGCAAGGCAGCCATCGGCGACCTCTCGGGAGAGGGAGTGGCGACCCTGCAGGCGCGCCCGTAGGTGAAGATCCCCAAGCCGACCGAGGGGGACAAGGCCAGGTTCGAGTCGCTCGTACCGCAAGACCCCCGCGTCGAGGTCAAGCCCATGTTCGGCAACCTCGGCGCCTTCGTGAACGGGAACATGTTCATGGGTCTGTTCGGAGCCGACATTGGCGTGAAGCTGGCCGACGGGGACAAGGACAAGCTGATGACGGCGGGCGGCGGCCCCTTCGGTCCCGCGGAGCGTCCCATGGGTGGCTACGTCACCCTGCCCGCCGGATACACCAAGGCCAAGGCCAAGCCGTGGGTGGCCAAGGCCCTGGACCACGTCGGGGTGCTGCCGGCCAAGAAGGCCAAGCCGGCCAAGATTTCCAAGCCGGCCAAGAAGAAGTAGCCCGGCCGCGACGGGCACCGGCGGCAGCGGGCCTGATGACGGCCTGGTATCAGGCCACGTCCAGGCGCATGACCACCCTCAGATCCGGATCCAGGCCGACGGCCGCCTCCGCCTCACGCACCGCCCGCAGGCCCGGCCCGATCTCCTCCTCGGGCACGACCCGGAACCCGAGGTGCTCGTAAAGGGGGCGGTTCCAGGGAATGTGGTCGAAGGTGGTGAGGGTGAGGGCGCGGATCCCTCGCTCGATCGCCCAGGCCCGCACCCGGGCGATCAGCGCCTTCCCCAGCCCCCGGCCCTGGTGATCAGGGGCGACGCTCACCTGCTCGATGTGGGCCCCGCCTTCGATCTCGTCGACCAGGATGTAGCCGACGGGCTCGCCCGCGTCGCCCACGGCCACCCAGGCCCGTCCCTCCGCGGCGTAGCCCTGGAGCTCCTCGATCGACGCCGGCTGGTCCTCGGCCACAGCTTCCAGGCCGAAGTCGCGGAAACGCTGCCCGGCAGCCCGCTCGATGTCTCGAAGGGCGTTCAGGTCCTCCCTCCGGGCGGCCCGGATCCGCTCTGCCACCCGGAGAGGTTCGCGCTCGAGGGTGGACCCATTCGGTTGGGACGCTGGCCCCCCCCGAACTGGGCCCTGATGGACTATCTCGTTCCTGCGCGAGAGCCATCGAAGTGAAGATCCCCGAGAGCCTGCGCGCCCTGGGCCACTCGGCCCAGGGCCGGGCCTGGCTCGACACCCTCCCGGCCATCTTCGACCAGGCCGTGGAGCGATGGTCTCTTCGCCTCGGGCGGCCCTACACCTATGCCTACGCCTCTCTGGCCATGCCCGCCCGCCTCCCTGACGGCACCGAAGCCGTCCTCAAGCTGGCCTTCCCCCACCGCGAGAGCCGGCAGGAGGCGGAGGCGCTGCGCCACTGGGACGGCGAAGGAGCCCTCCGCCTCCTCGCCCACGATCCAGACAGCGACGCCCTGCTCCTGGAGCGCTGTACGCCGGGAACGCCCCTGAGCGACGCCGGCGGCGACGAGGCCCTGGCCGTGCTCACCGGTCTGCTGCCGCGCTTGTGGAAGCCGGCCGGCCCTCCCTTCACGCGCCTCTCCGAGGAGGCGGCCTGGTGGGCCGGCTACCTAGAGGAGCGCTGGGAGACGGCACGCCGGCCCTTCCCCCGCAGCCTTCTCGAGGCCGCTCTGAACGCCCTCGACTCCCTGCCCGGCTCGCAAGGCCAGCAGGTCCTGGTGAACCAGGATCTTAACGCCGGCAACGTGCTCCGGGCCGGGCGCGAGCCGTGGCTGGTAATCGACCCCAAACCGTTGGCCGGCGAGCGGGAGTTCGGCGTCGCCCCCATAGTCAGGGGAGGCGAGCTGGGCCACAGCCGGGCCCAGGTCCTGATGCGCCTCGACCGGCTGTGCGCCGAGCTGGGCCTGGACCGCGAGCGAGCGCGGGCCTGGACGCTGGCCCAGACCCTGGCGTGGAGCTTCGAGGGCGAGGCCGTTCTTCCTGCCCACGTCGACGTGGCCCAGTGGCTGCACGAGGCGCGCTAGCGGGCAATCGGGACGCGACGCGACCGCATCCCGCCCGACCGCGCCTGTGTTGCCGCTTTGGCTAGTGCCGTGACCGGAAACCTTTGCCCCGGTTGAGCGTCACACCCTGTCGTCATGATTGGGCCATGCCTCGCAAGCGGCCGGCAGATGCCCCGAGGGTCGTCCATCGCAGCGCCTGCGTCGCCCTGCGGGCCACCCCGGCTCAGGGCCGCCGGCTGTGGCGCCTGTTGGTCTCGGGGGGCGACGTGTGGGCCTG
>VAXP01000114.1:0-61674 GCA_005884125.1 Actinomycetota bacterium
CGTCGGAGGCCACCAGCCAGTAGCCCATCCCGGTGTTGTCGGGCGCCATACCCACCATGGGCTGGTTGAGCTTGATGGCCCCGGTCGAGCCGAAGAAGCCGGCGTCGCCGAAGGCGAAGATGCCGCCGTCGGAGGCCACCAGCCAGTAGCCGTCGCCGGTGGGCGTGGCCGCCATGCCCACGACGGGCTGGTTGAGCTTGATGGCCCCGGTCGAGCCGTGGAACTCGCCGCTTCCGAACGTGAACGTGCCTCCGTCGCTGGCCACGAACCAGTAGCCCTCGTTGGCCGGGCAGCTCGACGCGGCGGCGGCCGCCGCGGTCGCGCCGCTGGGGGAGAGGGCCACAGCCGTTGAGGCGGCGAGGAGGACGGCAACGGACGCGCACCTTCGAACGACTCCACCTATCGCCGCAGCTGGGTGTCCCATCGCCATCCTTCCTTGCTCTGCCCGCTCAGCGGTTGTTCAGGACGGCGCCGCTGCCTCCCCAGGCGCCCCGACTCGGTCTCAGCGGGCTCGACCGGCTCACTGACCTACGTACGGCCCCGGGTACGCACCTGGATGCCGCGTCGCTCCTCGCGTCGCCCGTCATGGCCTTGTCAGCGCGGCCCCGGGAGGGGAAGGCCGAGCCGTCCCGCCAGGGCGGCCACGTCGGCCGCGCTCCCGGCCGACATGCGGGGATTGGCCGCCAGCACGACCCCGAGGCGGGACGCGGCCTCGGCCCGGTCGCCGCGGGCCACGCTGATGGCGGCCGCGTGGAAGTTCAGGAGGGGGTCCCGCGAGCCGAGGCTCAGGGCCCGGTCGCTCTCCCGCGCCGCTTCGTCCAGCCGGCCGGTGCGGTAGAGGGCCCACGCCAGCACGTCGTGGCCGAAGGCGCTGGGGCGGGCCCGCTCGCCCCGGCGGGCCCGGGCCAGGGCGCCGGGGCCACCGCCGTGGTCGGCGTCGAACAGGGCCAGCTCGAGGTCCACGTCGACCCCGTTGGCCGCGAAGAGGCGCTCCAGAACCCGCACCAGGGCATAGGCGTCGGCCGCCTCCGACGGACGGCGGGCGGCGGCGAGGTCGTCTCCCCGGGCGATGGCGTAGAGGGCCAGGGGCTGGTCGCGCACCACGCCCTCCAGCGCGTCGGCCGCCTGCCCAGGCTGGCCCCGGGCCACGAGGACGGCGGCCCGCCCGGCCCGGGCCGAGGCGAAGCCGGGGAAGGAGCGCTCGGCCGATGCGTAGGCGGCTTCCGCCCCGGACGTGTCCCCGCTGGTCAACAGGAGGGTCCCCAGCTGGGCCTGCACGTAGGCCACGTTCTCGCCCCCACCGCCGCCTCCAGCCTCGACAGCCGCGCTCCGGGCGTAGGAGGCCCGGGAGAGGCTGGCCAGGTCGGGCCGCAGGTCGGCCATGGCCTGCGTCTGGGCTCCCGCCTCTGCGTACAGGCCGAGCTCGTTGTCGGCGTCGACGAGCACCCCCCTGGCCTCGGGTGAGTCGGGAAAGAGCCGCACCGCCCGTCGACCCACGCGGCGGGCCTCGCCAAAACGGTGCAGGGCCAGGTCGAGGGTGCCCTGGGTGACGAGCACACCCAGGTCGTCGGGGGTGCGCCGGGCGAGGTCGTGCAGGATGCCTCCGGCCTTGGAGTACAGCGTGGGGTCGCCGGTCTCGCGGACCTTCTGCAGGAAGGCCCGGGCCAGGTCGAGAAGCCCCTGGCTGTCGCGGGGAGCCGCGGCCAGACGGGCCTGGGCCGTGGCTATGGCCCTGTCGGTGGGCGAGGCGCTGCTGGCGTCCACGGCCACGAACGGGGCGGGCCCCCGGGGTGGGCCGCCGCCCCCGCTGCAGGCGGGGACGGCGGCCAGGAGGAGCAGCCCGGCCGCGCATGCCGCGGCCGCTCGCGGGCGTGGCCGCGCTAGCAGGGCGGCGAGGTGGGCTGTCCCGCCGGGGCCGGCGGGTTGGGGGCCTGCTGGCAGTAGCCCGCTATGGGGGTGGGGGCGTAGGGGAACGTCGACATGAGCGGGGTGCTCAGAGGCACGCCGTCGATCCCCTGGGAAAGGTTCTTGTTGGGAGCGGGAGGATCGAAGGTGTTCTTCGGGTCGGGGCTGAGTGCGGTCCCGCCGGCCAGGAGGCGAACCAGGATGTCCACCACGTCATCGCCCAGGCGCCTTCCGTTGGGGAAGCCGTCGGCGTTGCCGTTGCTGCCGTCCATGGCCGGGCCCAGGAAGCCCAGCCTGGTGAACGACCCCGGCGAGGAGGTCGGCGTGGCCAGGTTGAGCCGGAGCAGGTCGGCGGGCGGGAGCAGGTTGGGGGTGGAGAGGCCGAGCGCCGCCCCCCGGAGAACGGCGACGATGTCCGTCCGCCGCGGGTTGCCGGACGCATCGAATCCACCCTGGGGCGTCTTGACGCCGGGGTAGAGGACGGGGATCAGCTTGGCCGGCTCCGGGTCGAGGATGTTGGGGAAGAACTGGGCGTCGTCCTTGGGATCCACCGAGTTCCAGTGGTCCTTGAGCCCGAGGGGGATGAGGACCTCGTTGACCAAGGGGAGACCGAGCCTGCTCACCTGCACCCATCGACCGGCGTTACGGGGGGCGCCACCGGCCAGGTCCAGGACCCGCACCCGCTGGCGGCTGGCCGCGGCATACACGCCGATGACAGAGGCGGGATCGTCGATGGTGGTCGGCATGTTGGCGTTGCGGCTGACCGCGGTGATCGGAAGCTGCATGGCGATGACGTGGACGTTCAAGCCGGCGAGTCCGTCGACCCCGGCTGGTGTTCCCATCGGGGGCGTGGGCTCGGGGATGGCGTGGGCGCCGTTGAAGGGCCGCAGCCCGAGCAGGTCGAAGATGGACCCGAGGTCGACGAAGAACGGATCCTTGCGCTGGCCGGCGAAGAAGGCGCTGCCGTCGGCCAGGTGGGCGACGGTGGGCTGGGCCAGCTTGGTCTCGTAGTTCGGGGTGGACCGGGGTCCGATGTTGACCGGTGGTGTGGGCTGGTTGGCCAGCAGCATGTGCGAGCCCGAGCGGTCGATGCGCTGCACCGAGTACACCTGCTGGACGTTGAAGTTGGCGTCAGCCGGGCTTGCGATGGGTCCCGTGTTGTAGAGGAAGGTGTTGGCGTTCTGGACCTGGGTGCGGAAGCGGAACTGGTAGGTGATGTCGTCCGTCGCCCCGCCCGTGTTGTTGATGTGGATCTCGTAGAGGACGTCGTCGCCGAACTTGGCGAAGTTGGGCCCACCGGCGGGCTGCTCGAGGCCGATGTAGCCGGCCAGGATGTCGACCTTGGTGGAGTCGACCGGGTCGCGGAAGGCGTACAGGTCGGTGTTGTCGGCGACGGGGTCCTGGCTGATGAGCGGCGCCTCACGGTGGCTCGAGGCCAACGCCGGTGCCGTGGCGAAGGTGGCCAAGGCGAGAGATCCGGCCAGGGTCACTGCCATCAAGCCTCGCGTGTGATTCACGATGCGCTCCCTTGTGCTCGTCCTTGTCGGTCTCTAGATGCAGCTGTGGTTCGGATGGGTCGGAGGATGTGACGGGTCATGGCGCCAGCCCCACCACCTGCCAGCCGTCGCCGACCGGCGCCAGCACCACGGAGAAGGGCTTGGGTCCTCCCGTGATGGGGATGGCACGAGCCCACGCCAGGGCGTCGGTGGTGTACTGGGCGACCAGTGCCGCCGAGGCGGGGCCCGCGGCCACGGAGCCGGTCGGGCCGGCGCCGAGCGATGAAGGGGTGCCGCAAAGCGCAAGCTGACCGACCTGCTCGAGTCCCAGGGGCGGGTCCACCGCCTGCACGCCCCGGGCCGCAGTCTGGTCACAGGCCTGCACGGCCCGGGCCCACTTCAGGGCGGCCGGGGCGGCCAGCGAATCGGAGGGCCAGATCGCCTGCAGCGCGGGCTCGGGCTCCAACAGCCACCCGCCGCCCTCCCGACGACCGGTCCACGTCTGGCGCTCGCGGGCCGGGCTGAGGCCGATGAAGGGATCGAGAGAGGGGCGGTGCTGGACCAGCACCACCACGGAGCCCGGCTTGGCGCCGTCGCCCTCGATCCGGAACTGGGTGACGGCCGGAAGCTCGGTACGCCGGCGGGTCCAGTCGGCGACGTCGCGGTATTGGGCCCGTCCGCCGGCGGAGAGGAGGGCGTAGGAATGCTGATGGTCGAGACGCATCTCCGCGTCGAGCAGCGACTGGACGGCGGCGCGGGGGCTGGCCGCGGGCGCCGGCGGCGCTGCCGCGGCCGGCGGGGCCGGCCCCGTCGAAACCGGGGAGGACGAGGCGTGTCGGGCCACGGCGCGGTGGGGCCCGCCGCATGCGATCATGGCCGCAGCACCGACCACATACACGGAACCCCTCAGGGTCGTACCAAGGCCGATCACCACCCTCAGTACGACCCTGGAGCGGATCCGGATGAAGGCTGTGGTACGGACCAGGTCCCGCCGGGGCAGCCGGTGGGCCGAGTTGGTGCTGGGCGGGTTGCTCTCGGTTGTCGCGCTGGTTCTGCTCGCCTCACCCGCCGGCGCCCACCCCCTGGGCAACTTCACCGTCAACCGCTACGCGCGGGTCGAGGTGAGCGCGGGCCAGCTCCGCGTCTACTACGTCCTCGACGAGGCGGAGATCCCCGCCTTCGAGGACCGCGCCGCCCTGCGGACCGCACCCTCGGCCTTTCTCGCGGCCCGGGCCGAGGCCATCAAGAGCGGGCTTCGGGCGTCGGTGGACGGCCTACCCGTCGAACTGACCGTGGCCCGACAAGAGCTGACCGAGCCGGCAGGCCAGGCCGGATTGCACACCCTGCGGGTATCCGTCCTGTTTGAAGGCGCTCTGGCTCTTGTGCCCGGTTCGGCTCACGACGCCGCGTTCGCCGACCTCAACGAGCCCAGCCGCATCGGGTGGCGGGAGATCGTCGTCCTGACCCGGGCCGACACAGCTCTGGTCAGCTCGAGCGCGCCTGCTGGCGACGCCAGCGACGAGCTGCGGCGCTACCCGGCCAACCTGATCCAGTCGCCCCTCGACCTGCGCTCGGCCCGGTTCCGTTTCCTGGCCGGCGCGACCACCGCGCCACCGGTGCCCGCCGGGCCCGCCGCTGCTGCCCCCCGGCGGGCGGGCGGACGCTTCGCCGCCCTGATCACCAGGAGCAACGTCACCCCCGGTGTCCTGTCCGGGATGCTGGCGCTGGCGCTGCTCTTCGGCGCCGGGCACGCCCTGGCGCCCGGCCACGGCAAGACGGTGATGGCCGCCTACCTCGTGGGCACCAGGGGACGGCAGCGCGACGCCGTCTACCTCGGCGCCATCGTCGCGCTCATGCACACGGCCAGCGTGCTCGTGCTCGGCGTGGCCCTCTTCCAGCTCCAGCGCTCGGCCGCTCCGGAGCGCCTCTATCCCTGGCTCACGCTGGCCACCGGGATCGCCGTCGCCGCCTACGGCTGCTTCCTGGCCCGCACCCGCATGGCCGGGCTGGGCCACGCCCACCCGCACCGTCATCGTCGACAGGGGCATCAGCACGACGAGCACGACGAGCACGACGAGCACGACGGGCACCCGCACCGCCATCCGGAGGTGGCGCCCCTGTCGAGGCGGGGACTCGTCGTCCTGGCTGCCGCTGGCGGCCTGTTCCCGTCGCCCACGGCTCTGCTCGTCCTGGTCGCGTCCTTCAGCCTCAAACGGGCCGCGTTGGGCCTGGGGCTCATAGCCGCATTCTCGGTGGGGCTGGCCGTCACCCTCACCGGGGTGGGGCTCGCTCTCGTCTACGGCCGGCGAGCGGTGGAACGGCGCAGGCTGCTGCCCGCGCTGCGCCTCCTGCCCATGGGCAGCGCGCTGGCCATGACCGCGCTGGGCCTGGTGTTCGCGGTGAAGGGCGCCAGTGGGCTCGCCTAGGCGGGGACGGGGGATGGCGCTGGGCGCCGGGGTGGTGCTGGCCGCGTCCATCGCGGTCGTGGTGCTGGTCGTGCTCGTTCCCGGCGCGGGTCACGGGCATGCCCACCGCGCCAGTCCCTCCAGTCCCGCCAGCGCCACCCGCCCGGCCATCCTCGCCGACCCCGCCACAGCGGCCGGCGCGGCGTCACCGCTGGGTGGGCCCGACGTCCCCCGCGCTCGTCATCAGGTGATGCCCACCGCCGGTGGACCACCACGCGTCGTGGCCTCCGACCCGGAGCCGGGCCCGCACCCGGTCAGGCTGGGAGTCACACCGAAGGGTTGGACCGCCCTGGCCCTCATCACAGGCACCGGCGACGGTCACAGCGCCGTGTTTCATCTCTCGGGGGTCGACACCCAGCTCCGTTACGCCAGCGAATCCTCGGCCCTGGTCGTCTACCTGCTCGACACGAGGCGCGGTCTGGACGCCACCGCGGGCTACGCCGACGTCGAGTGCCCGGGCCCTTGCCGTGAGGAGCACATGCCGCTGGTCGACGGGACCGGAGACTACGAGCTGGTGGTGCGGGCCACCGGAGGTGCGTGGGCCGTGTCCATCGAGGAGTACCGCGCCGGGCGAACGGGGTGACGGACGCGACCAACCCCAGGCACGAGCCTGGGGTTGGCGGCGACGCTCGACGCGGACGACCCGGAGGGGACTACAGGATGCCCGGGATGCAGGGCTCGGGGATGTACTGGGCCACGCTCGTTCCCGAGGTGGCGGGCGCCATCGACACGACGCTGAGGGTGGTGCGGCTCTTCTCGAGTCCCGTGAGCACGGGCGGTGTCGATGATTGGAACTTGGCCTCGCCCTTGGCGTCGAGGGTCACTCCGTCGATGACGGCGCTGGTCGCGGTGGCGCAGTCGAGCGACTTGGTCGTGAGGCGGAGCTGGACGGGTCCGCTCACCGGCGTGCCGGCGGCGGTGACCCCCTTCACCTCGACCTGCAGCGAGAGGGTGCCGGGGATGTTGATGTAGTTGACAAAACCCTGGGTCCCGGGGGAGGCAGCCGTGGGGATGAGCACGACGGCCAGGTCGGTGCCCACCTGGGCAGCTGGGGCAGCGCCGCCCCCGCCACCCCCGCCGCCACCGGCGTGGGCCAGGGGTGCGGTCAGGATGGCGGCCGCGGCCGCGGTCATGAGGACAGGAGCGAGGAGCTTCTTCGGGTTGAAGGGGTTCATGGAGGGAAAGGTAGGGAGCGCCCCTGTTGGAAAGCTTTGGGCCTTCAGCGGGCCCCGCCAGCTCCCTCTCTCCCGGTTAGTGGTGGTGTTCGTGGGGGTCCTCACGGGACCCGGGAGCCGGGCGTCAACAGCCGGGCTGGCCCAGGTTCCCGCAGCAACTGGAACGGGTGCGCAGCTTGGTCAGGTTGTTGGCGACCAGGAGCCTGAGCTTGGTGGCCAGGGGAGCGTCGTAGTCGCGGAAGTTGGCGAGGGAGGCGCGTGCACTGGGACGTTCCATGGCGATGATGGTATGACCGATCGGCCATGAAGGTGAGCGACAGCGACGGACGGGTCGGCCTTCCGTGCCCGGTGGCCGACCTGGCCGCCCGGCGCTGGGACGCGGTCGTGGTCGGCGGGGGACACAACGGCCTGACCGCGGCGGCCTACCTGGCTCGGGCGGGGCGGGTGGTGCTGGTCCTGGAGCGGCGGGACCAGCTGGGCGGGGCCTGCACCGTGGACAGGCCCTTTGCCGATTCCCGGTACCTGATCAGCCCGTGCGCCTATCTCGTGGGCCTCCTGCACCCGCTGGTGGTGGAAGAGCTCGACCTGCGCCGGCACGGGTACCGGGTGCATGCCGTCGATCCCCACCTGTGGTGCCCGTTCGATGACGGGTCGGCGATGGCCCTCTGGGACGACGACTCCGCCAGCGCGGCCGCCGTGGGTGAGCTAAGCCCGGGCGACGTGGAGGGCTTCCTCCGGTACCAGGGGCTCTTCGCCAGGATCCGCCGGGCCCTGCGGCGTCCCGACCGCGACACCTGGCTGGGGCGGGCGCCGGACCGGGCCGAGCTGGAGGAGCTGCTGGGGCAAGACCCCGAGGCCATCGACGTGCTCTTCCACGCCTCGATCGCCGAGGTGGTCGAAGGCCACGTGGGCGACCAGCGCCTCCGCGCCGCCCTCCACGGTCAGGGGATCATCGGGACCTGGGCCGGGCCCCGAGATCCGGGCACCGCCGCCGTCCACGCCATGCACTCGATGGGCACGGTCGAGGGTCGAGGCGGGGCGTGGGGATACGTCAACGGCGGGATGGGCCAGGTGTCCTTCGCGGTGGCCGACGCCGCGGCCGAGGCCGGCGCCGTCGTGGCGTCGGGCGTGGAGGTGGCAGCCATCCTGCCCGGGGAGGGCGTCGTACTCGGGGGAGGGGACCTCATCCGGGCCGCCGCGGTCGTATCCAATGCCGATCCCCGTCGCACGGTAGCGCTGTGCCGGTCCGAAGTTCCCGCCGACTTCAGTGCGCGCGTCGACGGGTGGCGCATGCAGGGTCCGGTGGTCAAGCTGAACTGCGGCCTCACGAGCCTGCCCCGCTTCACGGCGGCAACGCGGCACGGCCCTTCCCCCTACCGGGGCATGGTGACGATCACGGGCTCCATCGACGAGACCCAACGCGGTTACGAGGACAGCCGCAACGGCGAGCCGGCGCCGGTGTGGTGCGAGCTCTACTTCCCGACCGCCTACGACTCCAGCGTGGCTCCGCCCGGTCGCCACGTCATGAGCGTCTTCGCCCAGTACGCCCCCTACCACCTCGGGCGGGGAACGTGGGAGGAGCGGCGGGAGGAGATCGGCGACGCCGTGCTGGCCCGCATAAGCCGCTTCGCGCCGGACGTAGCCGACGTCATCGAGCACCGCCAGGTGCTGGGCCCGCCCGACATCGAGGCCACGGTCGGCCTGTCGGGGGGGCACATCTTCCAGGGGGAGTGCCTCCCGGACCAGATGTGGGACAGGCGCTTCTCGCCCCGCACGCCTGTTCCGGGGCTCTACCTGTGCGGCGCCGCCACCCATCCGGGAGGGAGCGTCATCGCCGCCAACGGGCGCAACGCAGCCATGGCCGTGCTCGCCGATCTCGCGTCGGGGCTGCTCAGGCCGGTCGATAGCGGCCTCGCGTCGTAGGCTCGTCGGGCCGGCCCTCGATCCCCCCGAGGAGAGCCCCGATGAGCGCCCCCGACTCGATTGTCCTGCTGTCGGCCGACGAGGCCCAGCGCCTCCTGTACCTGCTGGACCTGTTCGAGAGCCTCCTGCGCAGGGGCGAGGTGGACGCCGCCGCCATCAGCGACGGGGACATGCTCGATGCGGACACGGCCACCCGCCTGGCCGACGTCGTCGACGAAGCGGCCCGCCCGCTCCGGGGCCAGCTCCTCTGAGGTCCCGCCGCTCCGGGGCGAATTCGCCCGTCAGTCACCAGATCGTCGCCGTGGGGAAACGCGCCGTTCATGGGCGCGTCGTAGCGTTTGGGCCGTGGTGAGCTACGTCATGCGGGTGTGGCTGCCTGACAGGCCTGGGGCGCTGGGAGCGGTGGCGAGCCGGATCGGGGCCGTGCGGGGCGACGTGGTGGGGATCGAGATCCTCGAGCGCGGCGGGGGCCGGGCCATCGACGAGCTCGTGGTGGAGCTCCCCGAGGACGGCCTTCTCTCCCTACTGCTCGACGAGATGCGCGAGGTCGAAGGTGTCGACGTGGAGGAAGTCCACCTCCTGAGGGACGGCCACCTCGACGCCCGCGTCGACGCCCTGGAGACGGCCGCCCTTCTCCTGGAGGAGACGAGCGTGCAGGGCTTGCTGGACGTGCTGGCCGACCATGCTTGTCGCGACTTCGAGGCGGACTGGGCCGTGGTGCTGGCGCGGGGATCCTCCCGGGTGCCCGTGTCGGTCGTGGGCGCGCCGCCTCCCGGCGCGTGGCTGGCCGCCTTCGTGGCCGGCAACCGCTGGTCGGCGGCGGCCGACTTCGGTCACGAGGGACCTGACGACGTGGCCTGGTCTCCCCTGGCCCAGGCCGACCTCGCCCTGGTCCTGGGTCGCTCCCGTCGGGCCTTCCGAGCCCGGGAGAGACGGCAGCTGGCCGCCCTGGTGTCCGTTGCCGACCGCCGCACCGTCGACCTTGCTTCCCGGCTCGCCGACGCCCACCCGGCGGTGTGCTGAGGTGGGCACCGACTCGAAGGTGGCGGAGCGGGCCGAGATCAGTGGCGCCCAGAGGGTCGAGGGGCTCGACAGGTTCGGCGCGCTGGCGCCCGGGGCTCCGGTCGAGGTCTTCAGCCGCTTCACCCGCAGATGGGTGACCGGCTTCGAGATCGCCGAGGCCGGCACCGACGGCTACCGGGTGCGGCGCTTCTCCGACCGCTCCGTGCTGCCCGTCGAGCTGGCCCCGCACGACGTGCGGGCCGCCCACCCGTCCGCGGCGCGCTCCCACCCGCCCCTGAAGCGGGGCGCCCTCCCGTAACGCGTTTGTGGTCGGGACGGGAACGGCCGACCATGGCGGGCGACATGAACCTGGCCGCGCCCGACCGCTCGACCATGGTCGAGCTGAACCGCACCACCCTGCGCCTGTGGCAGTGGGGCGATCCCAACCGTCCCCCGGTCGTGCTCGTCCACGGCGGCTGGGACCACGGCCGGATGTTCGACGGCATCGCCCCCGAGATCGCGGCCCTGGGCTTCCATGCCGTCGCCGTCGACCTGCGGGGCCACGGGGACAGCGGACGGCTCGGTGGCTCGGGCGCGTGCTGGTTGGCCTGGAACCTCGACCTGGCCCTGCTCATCGGCTATCTGGGAAGGCCGGCGGGACTGGTCGGCCACTCCATGGGCGGCGGCCAGGCCCTCTCGGTCGCGGGCGCCTTCCCAGATCTCGTCACCTGGGTGGTTTGCATCGATGGCCTGGGTCCTTCCTTCGAGGGCACCGGTGATGCCGACCACGGCGAGCTGGTCGCCCAGTGGCTGGAGGGGGCCGAGGCCCTGACGACGTCCCCGCCCCGGACCTACGCCACCGTGGAGGAGATGGCGGCCCGGCGGCGACGGGTCAACGTGCGCCTGCCCGAGCAGTGGGCTCTCCACCTGGCCGTCCACGGCTCCCGCCCCTGGCCCGGGGGCGGCTTCGTATGGAAGAGCGACCCCGCCATGCGCATCGGCGGGCCCGGGCCCTTCGGCGAGGGGGTTCTGCGGGCCCAGAACCGTCTCATCCGGTGCCCGGTGCTGGCCCTCACCGGCTCCGAGCCCGACCAGTGGAGCGACCTGAGCCAGGACACCATCGCCGGGCGCCTGGCGGACATGAGGCGGGCCCATCACCAGGTCGTGCCCGGCGCCGGCCACTACGTGCACATCGAGCAGCCCGGGGCCGTGCTCGGCCATCTCGCCGGCTTCGTGGGCGCGTGAGGATCAACCGCGGTGCCCACCGCCCGTCTCCGAACGGCAGTGCCCTGGCCCTGCTGGTGCTGCACGAGGCCGGCTCGGCCGGGGCGGGGGGAGACTGGCAGCCGCTGCTCGATCGCTGGCCCGGGCCGTCGGTCGCCCCCGACCTCCCCGGCCACGGCGGGAGCCCGCCCCCCGACGGGGGGAAGTACATCCCGGCCGACGCCACCCTGGCCGCCCTCGAGGTCCTCGCCGAGACGGGCCTGGGCGTGCCCCCGCCCGTGGTGCTCGGTCACGGCTGGGGCGGCTACGCGGCCGAGCTCCTGGCCTGCGGCGGGAGGGCGCAGGCCCTGGTCCTGGTCGACGGCCTGGGCGGACCCTGGGTGACCGAGGAGGAGATCGCCCTGGATCAGGTGCGCTGGCTCAGGGAGGTGCTGGAGGACGCAGACGCCGCGCGGTGGCCCGGGCGGATGCCCGACCCTCTCCTGACCCACGGTTTCCCCTCGGCTTGGGAACGGGACTTCACCACGGCCAGGCGCAAGGCCATAGCCGCGCCCGTGCTGGCCGTGGAGACGGCACGGTCGGCGACGCCCCCGGACGAGCGCGGCGACCGCCTGGCCGCCTTCGCCGGTCCCCGCCAGCTGGTGGAGCTGGGCAGCGCTGCGGTCGGGGAGGCCGTCGAGGAGATCATCGCGGCCACGCTGGGATGGCTCGACGGCTGGCGCGCCGGGGAGCCGCTGTAGCGCGCCCCCGGCTCAGGGTCGGTTCCTGTGGCCGTCCCCGCTGAGGTCGATGTGGGCTCCATCGGTTCCCGACCCGTCCAGCTCGAACCAGACGACCTTCCCCTCCGCAAGGCGGTCGACGCCCCACGCCCCGGCCAGCCCCTCGACCAGCGACAGCCCCCTCCCGCTGGTGGCCTCGGCGGGGCAGGCCTCGTAGACGGGGACGCGAGGGTTCTCGTCGAAGACCGACACCCTGAGGGCGGTACCGTCGGTGTGGAGCACGACGCGAATACCGGTGCGGGCGTGGAGCACGGCGTTGGTGACGAGCTCGCTGGTGAGCAGCACGGCGTCGGCCGCGACCTCTCGCCCGAACCTCCACGCCTCCAGCGTGCGCCCCACGAACCTGCGCGCCACGTCGACGACCGTCAGGTCACTCTCGAACTCGGCCGACGTTTCGAGCAGCTCCTTTTTGGCCACCGATCATTTCCGTCGTACCCGCAGGGCCTTGGGTCAAACGCTCCCCGGGGCCGGGCCCGGGCCCCCCTACGCCGCCGTCTGCTACGAACAGCGTCAGGAACCAGCCAAGGAGCACTCCGGTGAGGAAGGGTTGAGGCGGTGAGGGCCGCCCTCGAGCTGTGGACCACGGGCATACCCCTGCCCGGGATGGCGGCCGGGCTGGCCCGGCGGGCCGAGGCCCAGGGATGGGACGGCATGGTCGTGCCCGACTCTCAGAACCTGGCCGGCGACCCCTACGTGGGCCTGACGCTGGCGGCCGGCGCCACCAGCCGGCTCCTGCTGGGGACCGGTGTCACCAACCCCTACACCCGTCACCCGGCGGCCACCGCGGCGGCCATCGCCTGCATCCAGGCCGAGTCGGGAGGCAGGGCCGTGCTGGGCATCGGCCGGGGCGACTCCTCCCTGGCCCACCTAGGGCTGGCCCCCGCTCCCGTCCAGGCCTTCGCCCGCTACGTCGAGCGCGTCCAGGCCTACCTGAGCGGAGCCGGTGTGGCCTTCGACGAGCCCGGCGGGGACGACGCCCCGCCCCCCGTGGCCAGCATGGGGCTGGCCGGCGCGCCCGCCGTCAGCCGGCTGGAGTGGCTGTCGCCCTCCGTGCCCAAGGTGCCCGTCGACGTGGTCGCCACCGGACCCCGGGTCATCGGCATCGGGGCCCGCCTGGCCGACCGGCTCACCTTCGCGGTGGGCGCCGACCCCAGCCGGCTGCGGTGGGCCATCGACACCGCCAGCCAGGCGCGAGCCGAGGCCGGCCTGGACCAGGACTCCATCTCCCTGGGCGCGTATGTGAACGTCGTCGCCCATCCCGACCAGGGCGCGGCCCGCCGGCTCATCTCCGCCAGCCTGACGTCCTTCGCCCGCTTCTCGGCCATGCACGGCACGGTCGCCGGTCCCTCGTCCGAGGACGACCGCCGGGTCCTGCTCGATGTGCACCGCTCCTACGACATGGCCGGGCACTTCAGGCACGGCTCGCCCCAGTCGGCTTCCCTGACCGACGAGTTCGTGGCCCGCTTTGGGGTGGCGGGCTCCCCCGAGCGCTGTCTGGACCGGCTCCGGGACCTCCTGGGGCTGGGCCTCCAGCGCCTGGTCGTCGTGGGCCCCGCGCTGGGCGCCGACCGGGCCGAGACGGCCCGGGCCACCGAGTGCTTCGTGAACGAAGTCATTCCCGGGCTGCGGGCCCCGTGACCGACCGCGTCCGTCGCCGTGTGCTGTCGGGGTTGGGGTTCGCCGAAGGCCCGCGCTGGCGCGACGGCCGGCTCTGGTTCTCGGACATGGGCGCGGCCCTGGTCATGGCCGTGGACCTCGACGGCCGGGCCGAGGAGATCGTCGCCGTTCCCAACCGGCCGTCGGGGCTGGGGTGGCTTCCCGACGGGCGCATGCTCATCGTGTCCATGGCCGACCGCCGCGTCCTGCGCCTGGAAGGGGCGCGGCTGGAGCTGCACGCAGACCTGTCGGGCATGGTGTCCTTCGACTGCAACGACATGGTCGTGGACGGCCGAGGCCGGGCCTACGTGGGCAACGCCGGCTTCGACATGCGCGAGCGGCCCGTGACGCCCCGGGCCACGCGACTGGTGCTCGTCACCCCGCAGGGAGAGACCCGCGTCGTCGACGAGCAGCTCGTCTTTCCCAACGGGGCCGCCATCGACGCCCAGGGGCGCACGCTGGTCGTGGCCGAGACCTTCGGCCAGAGGCTGACCGCCTTCACCGTCATCGACGACGGTTCGCTGACCGATCGCCGCACCTTCGCCGATCTCCCGGGCCACGCCCCCGACGGCATCTGCCTGGACGCCGAGGGGGCGGTGTGGTTCGCCGACGCCACCGGTCAGGCGTGCCTGCGCGTCCGCGAGGGCGGCGAGGTGGTCGACCGGGTCGACACCGGGCGGGGCTGCTTCGCCTGCGCCCTGGGCGGCGAGGACCGGCGCACCCTCTTCCTGCTCACGGCCGAGGCCTACTCCGGGGCGGCCATACGGTCCCGGACCGGCGCGGTGGAGGTGGTCGACGTCGAGGTGCCCGGCGCGGGCTGGCCCTGAGCCGCGGCCCCGGCGCCATCCTGCGGCGGGGTCGCCGGTTGGTCTCACCCCCCGGCGGCTGGCACCATTCCGAGGGCGACGCCGTCGTATGGCCGGACCCCCCGGCCCCTCGCGGGGAGGAGCGTTCGTGCGAACCAGAGTGTGCGACATGCTGGGGGTCGAGTTCCCCATCCTGGCCTTCAGCCACTGCCGGGACGTGGTCGCTGCCGTCAGCGGCGCCGGGGGTTTCGGCGTGCTGGGCGCGGTGGCGCACACCCCCGAGCACCTCGAGATCGACCTCACCTGGATCGAGGAGCAGACCAAGGGCCGGCCCTACGGGCTGGATCTGCTCCTGCCCACCAAGTACGCGGGCGTGGAGGAGGGCGGGATCAACCGCGAGGCCGTGCGCCAGCTCCTGCCCCCCGAGCAGCAGCAGTTCGTGGACGACATCCTCCACCGCTACGGGGTCCCGGAGCTGCCCGAGGACCTGGGCGACGCCGCCTTCCGCGGGGGCTCGCTGTCCATCTCCCCCAAGGGCTACGAGCCCCTGCTCGAGGTGGCCTTCGCCCACGGCATCCGCCTCGTCGCCAGCGCCCTGGGTCCTCCGCCGCCCTCTCTCATCGACCGGGCCCACGCCCAGGACGTGGTCGTGGCCGCGCTGGCCGGACGCAAGGCCCACGCCGAGCGCCACAAGGCCGCCGGGGTCGACATCATCGTGGCCCAGGGGACGGAGGCCGGGGGCCACACGGGCGAGATCTCGACCATGGTGCTGGTGCCCGAGGTGGTCGACGCCGTGGCCCCCACCCCGGTACTGGCCGCCGGGGGCATCGCCACCGGCCGCCAGATGGCGGCGGCCATGGCTCTCGGAGCCGAGGGCGTGTGGTGCGGCTCGGTATGGCTCACCACCGAGGAGGCCGAGACCATGCCCGCGGTCAAGGAGAAGTTCCTGGCCGCCTCCTCGGCCGACACCGTGCGCTCGCGGTCGCTCACGGGCAAGCCGGCGCGCATGCTGAGGAGCGCGTGGACCGAGGAGTGGGATCGGGTCGACGCCCCCCAACCCCTGGCTATGCCCCTGCAGAGCGCGCTGGTGGCCGAGGCCCAGCTGCGCATCAACCGCTCGGCGACCAAGGAGGGCTCAGGAGCCCAGCAGCTGGCCAACTACTTCGTGGGTCAGGTGGTGGGCCAGCTCGACCGGGTGCGCCCCGCCCGCCAGGTCGTGCTCGACATGGTCACCGAGTACGCCGAGGTGGCCGAGGCCTTCGCCTCGCAGGTGGCCGCCAGCCAGAGCTGAGCCGTCCCGGGCGCGCTGGTGCGCCGATTCCCCGCATGGAGGTGGCCACCGACCATCCCGAGTGGAATGCCCGCATCGTGCTGCGGGGCCTCGACCGGCTACCCGTGACCCTGGGTGCGGCCGTCTGAGGGCACCGTCCGGGACTGGTCCGACCAGTCACTGATCCCTATCGCCCTCCCGGTCGTAAGACCAATTGGCCATAGCTATCGAGCACGGGCGGGGGCACCATCGTGAACGTGGAGCGTCGGGGGCGGGGTTGGTTGGCGGTGGTGGCCGTCGTGGGGCTGAGCGCGGCGCTCGTGCTGGTGCCGGCGGGGTCCTCGAGTCTGGTCGGGCTCCTGGCCGCGCCCGCGCCTACGGGGACGGCCGTCTCGGCCGCCGCAGTCGGATCCGCCCTGGACATCACCACGGTGGCAGGAGACGGCGAGGTCGCCTTCCGGGGGGACGGCGGCCCGGCGGTGTCAGCGGCCCTGGGCCGGCCCCGGGGCATGGCCTTCGACGGCAAGGGCAACCTCTTCCTGGCCGACGCCGACAACCACCGCATCAGGCGGGTCAGTCCCGGGGGGACGGTCACCACCGTGGCGGGCACGGGCGTGGCCGGCTTCGGCGGCGACGGTGGCCCGGCCACCGCGGCCCAACTCAGCTCTCCCTTCGCCGTGGCCGTCGACCCGAGCGGCAACCTGATCATCGCCGACTCCAGCAACCACCGGGTGCGCAGGGTGGACGCGTCGGGGACGATCATGACCATCGCGGGCACGGGGGTGGCGGGATTCTCCGGTGACGGCGGTCCGGCCACGGCCGCCGAGCTGAACCTGCCCCGGGGCCTGGGGGTGGATCCCACCGGCAACATCGTGATCGCCGACTCCAACAACAACCGGGTGCGCAGGGTGGACGCGTCGGGGATGATCGCCACCGTCGCGGGCACCGGGCCGGCCGCCTTCGGCGGCGACGGTGGCCCGGCCACCTCGGCCCAGCTCAGCTTCCCCCGCAGCATCGCCTTCGACCGAGCCGGAGCGATGCTCGTGGTCGACACCCACAACAACCGCGTGCGCAAGATCGACGGCCCGGGGACGATCACCACCATCGCCGGTGACGGCGTCGTGGGCTTCGGCGGGGACGGGGGACCCGCGACCGCCGCCCATCTCAGCGATCCCTACGGCGTGGCCGTGGGGCCCAGGGGCGACATCTTCATCGCCGACGCCGAGAACGCCCGGGTGCGGCAGGTCACGCCCGGCGGCACGATCGCGACGGCCGCGGGCGACGGGACCGAAGGGTTCAGCGGCGACGGGGGCCCGGCCACCCTGGCCCAGCTCCACTACCCCATCGCGGTGGCGGTGGACAGCAGCGGGACGCTCTTCTTCGCCGACCGCGACAACAGCCGCGTGCGCAGGGTGAGCGCGGGCGGCGCGGGGGGATACTGGCTGGCGGGCAGCGACGGCGGCATCTTCGCCTTCGGTGACGCGCCCTTCCTCGGCTCGGCCGGCAACATCGTGCTGCGCCGGCCCATCGTGGGCGCGGCCGCGACCTCGCGGGGCCAGGGCTACTGGCTGGCCGCGGCCGACGGCGGGGTCTTCAGCTTCGGCGACGCCCGCTTCCTCGGCTCGACGGGGGCCATGTCCCTGGCCCGGCCCGTGGTCGCCATGGCCGCCACCCCGTCGAACCGGGGCTACTGGCTGGCCGCGGCCGACGGGGGCGTGTTCGGCTTCGGCGACGCCGCCTTTGTGGGATCGGCGGCCGCCACCCGTCTGCGGGCGCCCATCGTGGCCATGGTCCCGACCCGCAGCGGCGACGGCTACTGGCTGGTGGCATCGGACGGGGGCGTGTTCTCCTTCGGCGCCGCCCCCTTCCTGGGCTCGGCCGGGTCCATGTCGCTGAGCAAGCCCGTGGTCGGCATGGCCATCACCCCGACGGGGCGGGGCTACTGGCTGGTGGCCTCGGACGGGGGCGTGTTCAGCTTCGGCGACGCCCGCTTCCTGGGGTCGACCGGGGCCATGTCACTGGCCCAGCCGGTCACGGCCATGGTGAGCACCTGGACGGGCAACGGCTACTGGCTGCTGGCCGCCGACGGCGGGGTCTTCACCTTCGGCGACGCCCGCTTCTTCGGCTCGGTCGGGGCGACCCACCAGAACGGCCGGCTGCTGGCCATGCCCCGGGGCCCCCTGGTGCGCCCTTAGGCAAGGGGCGGGGGCCGGCTCACCAGCGCGGCGACCAGGTGCTGGTACGCAGGAGCTTGCTCTCCCAGCGGTCGCGGTAGGCCAGGGCCTGGTGCATGAACGTGCCCGGCGCCTTGTGCTCGGGGGCGGTGTCGTGGGTGAGAAGGCCCAGCAGGCGGTCGTGGTCCAAGATCTTCTGCCAAAGCACCGCCTCCCGCCTCCTCCCCGCGCCCAGGGCGGGCTGGAACGAGGCCTCCACCTCCAGCAGCCGCCGGCCCGCGGGCACGCTCTGCATGGGCCGGTGGTAGGACTCGCCCCAGAACCGGATGTAGTCGTCCAGCGGCGCCGTGGGCCACCCGGTGTCCTCCAGGTAGAGGCTGGGTGGGTGCTCGGAGGGCGAGGCTGGGACCGCGTCCAGGTCGACCTCCTGCAGCGGCGACCAGGCCACGGGCAGGAGGATCTTGGCCTCGACGCCGTGGCGCAGCTCGTCGGTGGCCGCCAGCCACGGGCGCAGATCGCCGCTCTGGCACCTGGTGGCCAGGCGGTCCCACGCCTGGCCATCGCGCACGGCGGTGACGGTCACCACGTTGTAGGCGGGCCCGGTGCCGTGGGCGTGATTGCAGTACCAGAGCAGGCGGGCGTCGTCCCCGTCGCCCAGCATCGGCATCCAGCCGTCGCGGAAGGCAGCCTCGAACTCCTCCTCGCCGGCCCCGACGACGCGGTGCACCTCGTGGATGAACAGCACGAACGGGGAAGGTAGCGTCCCGGGGATGGACACCATGGAGGCGAGGAAGACGTGGCGCACCCTCGAGCCCCTGCACGGGATGGTCTACTTCGCCCCGGAGGCGGACTCGGCCTTCGCCGCCATCGGTCTCGAGGGCCAGCGCATGGGGTACTTCGCCTCCCGGTCCGCGGCCATGGGAGCGGTCCCCGCCGAGGTGGTCGTCGCCACCTTCTTCAACTTCTGCCCTTCCCTGGTGCATGCCGTGATCCCGGCGGCGTGGGCCGCGGCCGACCCGGCCTCCATCCTCGAGGCCAGGTTGAGCGCCGTCGACGGTGCCCTGACGCGAGTGCTGGGCGACGGCGCCCTGGGCGGGTCTGAGATGGCCGAGGCGGCCCAGCTGGCCCGCCGGGCCGCGGAGGCCGCGTGCGGGCACCCCGAGGGCCGTCCCCTGTTCGCCGGCCACGCCTCCCTGGCCTGGCCCGACGAGCCCCACCTCGTGCTGTGGCACGCGCAGACCTTGCTGCGGGAGTTCCGGGGCGACGGCCACGTCGGCGCCCTCATGCTGGAGGGTCTCTCCGGCATCGAAGCCCTGGTGGTGCACGGAGCCACGGGTGAGGTGCCCCCGTCCGTCCTGCAGGCCAGCCGGGGTTGGTCGGACGGCGAGTGGGCCGACGCGGTAGAGGGCCTGCGCTCTCGCGGGCTCATCGGACCGGGAGACACCCCGCCGCTCACCGACGCCGGTCGCGAGCACCGGCAGTGGGTGGAGGACAGGACAGACCAGCGGGCCGTCGTGGCCTACGAGCCCCTGGGGGAGGACGGGTGCCAGCGCCTGCGCTCGCTGGGCCGCGCCTTCAGCCGGGCCGTGGTGGACAGCGGCGTTCTGGCCATGGACCGGCTCGGGCGGGTGTAGGAGCCCCGGTGGGGCGGCGGCCCGGGAGCACGACTCCGGTCCAGGTGACGGTCGTGGAGGACGGCGGGGCCAGGGTCCGGCCCGATCAGCTGGCCACCGAGGAGCCCATGGAGATCCGCGTGGCCGCCGTAGGCGAGCGCAGGTCGGTCGCGGTGACCATGCGCACCCCGGGAGCCGACTTCGAGCTGGCCGCCGGGTTCCTGTTCTCGGAGGGCGTCGTCGCCGGCCGTGAGGGCATCCGCTCCATCCGCTACTGCCTCGACCGCGACGTCGAGCCCGACCAGCGCTACAACGTGGTGACCGTCGAGCTGGCGGGACCGGCCTTGCCCGCGCTGGAGACCATGGAGCGCCACTTCGTGACGTCGAGCGCCTGCGGCGTGTGCGGGAAGTCCAGCCTCGAGGCCCTCCAGCTGCGCGCCGGCCCTGTGGCCGGAGGGCCGCAGGTGGGGGCGGGCACCCTCCACCGTCTACCCGAAGAGCTGCGCCGGGCCCAGGGTGTGTTCTCCTCGACGGGGGGTCTGCACGCCGCGGCCCTCTTCACCCCCGACGGGGGCCTGGTGGCGGCGAGGGAGGACGTGGGGCGCCACAACGCGGTGGACAAGCTCGTGGGCTGGGCCCTGCTCGAGGGGCGCCTGCCCCTGAGCGGACACGTCCTCGTGGTGAGTGGGCGGTCCAGCTACGAGATCCTGCAGAAGGCGGTGACGGCCGGGGTGCCCATGGTCTGCTCGGTTTCCGCCCCCAGCAGCCTGGCCGTGGACGTGGCTCGCGCCTTCGGCGTGACCCTGGTCGGCTTCCTCCGCGACGGCCGCTTCAACGTCTACGCGGGCGAAGGCCGCGTCTCTTCGCCCCGCTGAGCACCGGCCCCGGGCTGAGCACCGGCCCCGAGCTGGCCCCTGGCCCCGGGCCGGGCAGCGCCCGACAGGCGGCGCCGCTGGGGGGCCACGGTGGCGCGGGGCTCCAGGGCCGACTCCGTTCCCGCCTGGACCACGGCGAAGCGCTCGACGGCCGCCCCGGCCAGCAAGGTGGCGGCGCCCGCCACCTCCAGGGTCCTCCTCCGGCGCCCGGCCGCCATCAGGGCCGCGCCCCCGGCGGTGAGGGCGGCGGCCCACCGCGACAGCCGTGCCGCCCGTCCCCCGCCGCCATAGGGGGCGCCCGCCTCCGGGCCGAGCCTGCGCTCCATGATCCGGGTCCCGGCCAGCTCGGCCAGGGCGGCGAACAGGGCCAGGCGCCGGGCCGGGGCCGCCTCCGGGCCCGGGGTGAGCAGGACGGCCGCGGCCCCGGCGCTGGCCGCGGCGCCGGAGGCGAACACGAAGGGCAGCTCGCGCCCGGCTTCGTGCCAGGCGGGGACGGCGGTGTCGGACACGAGCACGGCGGTGTAGGTCGCCAGCAGCGGTCCCAGCGCGCCGGACGCGCACTCCAGAGCCCGGCCCGGGCCCCGGGCCACCCCGGTCAGCTCCGAAGCCGCCGCCCCCACCGCGGCCGGGCCCATGGCCGCGAGGAGCCAGGCCCCGGTGTTCATGGGCGAGGTGGGCTTGAGGACCCTCAGCATGTTGGCGAAGCGCCCGGGACGGCCCAGGTCCTCGACCAGGAGCACGGGGCTCACCAGGACGGCTCCGGCCGAGTTGAGCAGGGCCCGGCGGGCCAGGCGGTCGTTGCCGGCCACCCGGGCGGCCAGGGCGAGGGTGGCCGAGGCGCCCGCCAGCCCGCCGGCGAAGAAGTAGGCGGGGATGGGCCACCTCCACACCGGGGCCTTGAGCACGGGCTGGTCGTAGTAGGAGCGCACCTCGGCGTCGGGGACCACGGACGCCTCCCGGCCCCCGCCCCCGCCCGGCCCTGCCCCGGAGGAGGTCCTCACCGCCGGGATCCGGCGAAGACGGCGGCCACCCCGGCGGCCAGCGAGAGGGCGGCGGCGGCCGCCGCCCGCCACATCCCGGCCAGGTCCCGGGTGGTCACCACCGGGTCGGGGGGGAGGCCGTAGACCTCGGGATCGTCGAGGAGAAGGAAGAAGGCGCCGGCGCCGCCCACCCCGTCACCCTGGTCGTGGCCGTACAGGCGGGCCTCGGCCGTCCCCTGCTCCTGCAGCCGTGAGACCCGGCGCGCCGCCCTGGCCCTGAGCTCGTCCAGGGGGCCGAACTGGATGGAGTCGGTGGGGCAGGCCTGGGCGCAGGCGGGCTCGAGCCCCGCGCCCAGGCGGTCGTAGCAGAAGGTGCACTTCCAGGCCCGCCCGTCGTCCTTGCGCTGGTCGATGACGCCGAAGGGGCAGGCGGGCACGCAGTAGCCGCAGCCGTTGCACACGTCGGCCTGGACGACGACGGTGCCGAACTCGCTTCGGAACAGGGCCCCGGTGGGACACACGTCGAGGCAGGCGGCGCGCGTGCAGTGCTTGCACACGTCCGAGCTCATGAGCCAGCGCACCCCGCTGCCGCCGCCGTCCCCCGACGGGACGGGACGGGCCTGCTCGACGAAGGCCACGTGGCGCCAGCTGTTGGCCCCCAGCATGCCCGTGTTGTCATAGGAGGTGGCCCGGAAGTCGAGGCCGTCCTCCGGCACGCCGTTCCACTCCTTGCACGCCACCTCGCACGCCTTGCACCCGATGCAGACGCTGGTGTCGGTGAAGAAGCCCACCCGGGGCCCGTGCTCGTTCATGCCCGGCCCCCGTCTGCGCCGGGGTCGGGGGCCTCCCCGGCCCGGCGCCGGTAGTCCTCGACCAGGGCGACCAGGGCGGGGCCGCGCGGCCGCCGCCCGGGCCTGATGTCGCAGGTGGCCGCCTTCACCTCCTGGATGTGCACGTTGGGGTCGAGGGCCACCGGGAACAGGTCGTTGGCCGAGTCGCCCGTCGACAGCCCCCTCTGGCCCCAGTGGTAGGGGAGCCCCACCTGGTGGACGATCCTGCCCCCGACGCGGAGGGGGGCGACGCGGCGGGTCACCATGACCCGGGCCTCGATGGCGGTGCGGGTGGACACGATGGTGGCCCAGCCCCCGTGGACGAGCTGCCTCTCGGCCGCCAGCTCGGGGCTGACCTCGCAGAACATCTCAGGCTGCAGCTCGGAGAGGTAGGCCACGGTGCGGCTCATGCCCCCGGCCGTGTGGTGCTCGGTCAGGCGGTACGTGGTCATGACGTAGGGGAAGGCACGGGCCTCCCCCCGGCCCTCCGACGCAGGGTTGAAGGGGTTGTGCCGGTGCCGGGGCCGCTGGCGGGCCGGGTTGGCCTGCTGGGCGTACAGGGGGTTGGCGCACGGGGACTCGTGGGGCTCGTAGTGAACGGGCAGGGGTCCGTCGACCAGGCCGTTGGGCACGAACAGCCAGCCCCGGCCGTCGGCCTGCATGACGAAGGGCTCGTCACCTCGGAGGGCGTCCTCCGCGGTGGCGCCGTCGGGCGGCACGTAGTCGGGCGCCATGTCCACCTTGAAGTCGGGAACGTCGAAGCCGCTCCACCGGCCCTGGTCCCCGTCCCACCACACGTAGCGCTTGCGCTCGGACCAGGGCCGGCCCTGGGGGTCGGCGGAGGCCCGGTTGTAGAGGATGCGGCGGTTGGCCGGCCACGCCCATCCCCACTCGGGCGCCACCCAGTGCTGGTCCTGCCCGGGCCTGCGCCGGGCCGTCTGGTTGTTCTCCTGGGCGAAGCACCCGCAGTAGATCCAGCAGCCGCAGGCGGTGGAGCCGTCGGCCCGCAGCTCGGTGTAGGAGGACAGGGCGGCCCCATCCGGCCCCCAACCGTTGATCTCTCGCAGCACGGCCTCGGCGTCTGGTTCGGCCCGCGGGCCCGAGGTGGGGTAGTCCCATGTGAGGTCCAGCACGGGGCGGTCCCTCTCCAGTGGGGAAGCGGCCAGCTTGTCGCGGATGACGCGACCGAGGTGGAAGTAGAACCACAGGTCGGAGCGGCAGTCGCCCTCCGGCTCCACCGCGGCGTGGTGCCACTGCAGGAGGCGCTGGGTGTTGGTGAAGCTGCCGTCCTTCTCTGTATGGGTCGCCGCGGGGAGGAAGAAGACCTCGGTGGCGATCTCCTGCGTGCGCAGCTCGCCCGTCTCGATCTCGGGGGCGTCGTACCAGAAGGAGGCGGTCTCGATCTCGCAGAAGTCGCGCACCACCAGCCAGTCCAGCTTGGCCAGGGCCTGGCGGTGGAGCTTGCCGTTGGCCGACCCGACGGCCGGGTTCTCGCCGATCACGAAGAAACCGGCGACCTTGCCGTCGGCCATGTCCAGGGCCGTCTGGTAGGTGGAGTGGTCGCCGGTGATGCGGGGCAGGTAGTCGAAGCAGAAGTCGTTGCCGGCCGTGGCCGCCGGTCCCCACCAGGCCTTGAGGAGGCTGACGATGTAGGAGTCGGAGTGACCCCAGAAGCCGCCCGGCGCCGACGTGCGCTCGACGTAGCCGGCCAGGGTCTGGGCCCCGCCGCCGGCGTGGGGCATGGAGAGGTAGCCGGGCAGGATGTTGTAGAGGGTGGGGATGTCGGTGGAGCCCTGGATGCTGGCGTGGCCCCGCAGGGCCAGGATCCCCCCGCCGGGCCGGCCCACGTTGCCCAGCAGCAGCTGGATGATGGCCGCGGTCCGGATGTACTGGACGCCCACGGAGTGCTGGGTCCAGCCCACCGCGTAGCAGAAGGCCGAGGTGCGCTCCCGTCCCGAGTTGGCGCACAGGGCCTCGGCCACCTCGAGGAACATGTCCCGGGGTACGCCGCACACCTCCTCCACCCGCTCGGGCGTGTAGCGGGCGAAGTGGCGCCTGAGCAGCTGGAAAACGCAGCGGGGGTGCTGGAGGGTGGGATCGACGCTGGGCGGCCTTCCCCCGTGCAGGCTCGAGCCCTGGCCGTGGGCCTCGCCAACGGCCGCGCCCTCGGCGTGGGCGGCGGCGGGCAGGACATCGAGCCCCTCGTACTGCCATGTGGCCGTGTCGTAGATGCGCCGGTCCGGATCCCAGCCCGAGAAGAGGCCGTCGAGGTCCTCGGTGTCGCGGAAGCCGGGATCGATGATGGCCGAGGCGTTGGTGTAGGCCTCGACGTACTCGCGGAACTCGCGTCCGTTGGCCAGGATGTGGTTGACGACCGCCCCCAGGAAGACGATGTCGCTGCCGGCCCGTACGGGCACGTGCACGTCGGCCACGGCGCTGGTACGCGTGAAGCGCGGGTCGATGTGGATGACCTTCGCCCCTCGTTGCTTGGCCTCCATGACCCACTGGAACCCGACGGGATGGCACTCGGCCATGTTCGAGCCCATGATCACGATGCAGTCGGAGTTGCGCAGGTCCTGCTGGAAGGTGGTGGCGCCACCCCGCCCCAACGACGTCCCCAAACTGGGGACGGTGGAGCTGTGTCATATGCGGGCCTGGTTCTCGATCTGGATGGCGCCCAGGGCCGTGTACAGCTTCTTCATCAGGTAGTTCTCTTCGTTGTCCAGCGTCGCCCCCCCGAGGCTGGCGATGCCCGTGGTGCGGCGCAGCGACGCTCCCGTTCCGGCGTCGTCGTGCTCCCATGTGGCGGCCCGGGTCGCGATCACCCTCTGGGCGATCATGTCCATGGCCTGGTCCAGGGGCAGCTCCTCCCAGCGGGTGCCGTAGGGGCGGCGGTACTTGACCCGGTACTCGCGGCTGGGCGAGGTGACCAGGCTCTTGGTCGCGGCCCCCTTGGGGCACAGCCGCCCCCTGGAGATGGGGCTGTCGGGGTCGCCCTCGATCTGGACGATCTCGCCGTCCTTGACGAACACCAGCTGGCCACAGCCCACCGCGCAGTAGGGACAGATCGACCGGACGACGGCGTCCGCGGTCTCGGTGCGTGGCGCGAGCGCGGCCGTGCCCGGCGAGCGGGCGGCGGGGCCCCGCCCGAGCCCGTCGTGCTCCTTGACCTGACGCAGGACGGGCCACGACGACACCAGCTCACGCAGGGTGCGGCCGCTCACGATTCCACTCTTCCCCGGACGCCGCCGCCCCATGGCATGCATCTAGGACCGGCGCGGGGCGAGCACCGCCTCCACGGCCTCGAGGTCCGAGGGGCCGTTCACGTTGGTGAGCTCGCCCCCCAGGGCGGTGACGACGCTGGGGCCGAGGCGGTCGAGCAGGGGGAGGAGGCGCCGTTCGCCCCGGGCCAGCAGGTCCGCGCAGGCGGCCAGCGCGTCCGAGCGGGCGTAGCGCCCGCACAGGGGTTGGGCCCGCCCTCCGGGGTCGGCAGCCACGACGGGGTCGCGCAGGGAGACGCCGGCCAGCCGGCTGACCAGAGGAGCGGCCAGGGGCAGGTCGCAGGCGAGCACCAGCACCCGCTCGGCATCGACCGCGGCCAGGCCGGTGGCCAGCGCGTTCAGGGGGCTCTGGGGACCGGGCCCGTCGAGGACGGTCTCGGCCGGCGGGAGTGGGGGCAGGTCGATGGCGGGCCGGGACACCACCGCTATGCGGCCGCAGTGGGGGAGGAGGGCCTCCACCGCCCTCTCCGCCAGGGTCTTGCCCGCCACCACCACCGTGGCCTTGGCCCGTCCCAGGCGCCGGCCCCCGCCCCCGGCGAGAACGATCCCGTCCAGCCTGTGCCCGTTCAGGTCGCGTCGGTCCGGGTCGGGGGGGCGGCTGTGGTCAGCCCGTTCCCAGCTGGGCCGCCGACTTGGGGTCGGGCGCGTCCCAGGCCGTGCCGCCGACCCGGCCGCCCAGCTCGGGGCACTCGGGAGCGAAGGTCCCCCAGCTGCACTCCATGCCGGGCACGACCCAGTCGTGGAGCATCCAGATGTCGGTGAGCAACACCTTCCTGCCTCCCGCGGCCAGGCACTGCGCCGGGGTCAGGCCCTCGGCGCCCACCACGACGCCGGCGGGGTTGATGCACAGGCCGCCGTTGGCGTTGTGCTGGTGCCAGAGGTCATTCGGCCCCGAGAATCCCTCCGGCGCGCCACCGGGGTGGTACACGAGATAGCTGAGGCCGACGAGGCGGGCGTCGGGCGTGGTCCCGTCGTAGAGCAGCTCGGAGGGAGCGGCGGGGTCGAAGCGGCTGACCAGGGTCACGTTGGTGAAGTGGGCGCCGATGCAGGGCACGTAGGGGGTGGACATGCGGTAGCCCGCCCTCTGCGCGTCCGCCGCCGTGGGGTACCGCGTCACCACGCTTCGGGCCTGCACCTGCTGTTGCGCCAGCAGGGCGCGGGTGGGCTCGTCGATCGGCGCCTGGGGCGTGGGCCCCCGATGGAAGTGACCCTCCGTATCGGTCACCTGGGCGGGCGACGCGGGCGGGCCCGCCTTTTCGCACGGCGTCGCGCCCGTGAGGCCGGCTGTGTCGCCGTGGGCGTGCAGAAGGCCGGGGAGGGCGGCGTGGCTGTGGCTGTGGCCGGCGAAGGAAGGGGTGACCCCGATGGCACTGACGGCGGCCACGACCAGGCCGGCGGTGACGATCGACGTCGCCGGTGTGAAGGGCAGACGCCCGCGCAGGAGAGCGGGACGGGCGACGGCGGCGATGCAGCCCACGACGATGAGGTACTCGAAGACGGAAGCGGTCGTGTCGGACACGCCCACGGCCTCGATGGTGGAGCCGTGGGGGATCAGGGGCACGCCCGTCGTCCGTGACAGCACCCAGATGACGATCACGGCCGCGTTGGGCAGCCCCAGGAGGAACACCCGCCGCGTCGGGCGCAGCACGATGGCCACGGCCCAGGCCAGCTGGAACCAGGCCACGACCAGGAAGAAGGCGCCGTGGGCCCAGCCCTGGACGAAGTGCCCGGGCGCGAAGGCGAAGTGGATGGAGGCGGCACCCAGAGACAACAGGGCCAGCACGGCCGGGATGGGCGCCATCGGGGGCCCTGACCCCGGCGCTGCGGGCTCGACCAGGTATTCCGGCTCGGGCGCGTCCCCCGGGCGTTGTCGCGTCAGAACGCTCACGTGCCCTCCCTGGTCGACGCGATCCTGAACGGAGCGTAGCGGGCGTGTGGACGCGTCGGCGGCCAGAGAGGCGGGAAAGGCGGGTGGCGATGCCCCGCCGGCGCGCCCTCAGTCCTGGTCGACCAGGGGAGCGAGGAGGACGCTCGCCACCACCCCTCCCGTGGCTGCCGCCAGCACCAGCCAGCGGCCGAAGCGAGGCCCGTTCCGCCAGGCCAGGATCGTGGCGGCAACGTCACCGGCGTCGGCCAGGCCCCCGGCTTCGAGCCAGCCCCGCACCGGTCCGTCGCCGCGCAGGGCCAGGAGCGCGCCGAGCCCCAGGGCGACATCCCGCGCTCCCAGGGCCCGGCCCATGACCTCGACCGAGGGGCGGGCGGCATCGGTCCCTACCCACGGACGGGCGGGCAGGCGGGGGAGGGCGAAGGCGGTGACGCCGAGGGCCACACGGGCAGAGGCCAGAGCCCGGGCCGAGGCTCGGGCCTCCTGGGTCGTCGAAGGCAGCCGCATCCGGGACCCTGCTCAGCCCTGCAGGCGCCGACCGGCCAGGCCCGACACCCGCCGGGTGAGAGCGCGGGGCGCCAGCTGGCTGAGCATGGCCGCCATCTTGTTGTGCACCCCGGGGACGCTCACCGCCGCTCCGCGGCGCAGGTCGCGCAGCGCGCTCCTGACCACCGGCTCCGGGGTTTGCCAGAGCAGCGAGGGCACCCCGGCGCCCTCGGCGTTGGCCGTCTCCTGGAACTCGGTACGGGTGAAGCCGGGGCAGAGCGCCATCACCTTGACTCCCGTGCCCCGGAGCTCCTCGTGGACGGCTTCGGTGAAGCTGGTCACGAAGGCCTTGGTCGCCGAGTAGGTCGCGTTGTAGGGCCCGGCCTGGAACGAGGCCACCGACGACACGTTGATGATCCCGCCCTGGCCCCGCGCCGTCATGGCGCCCACCGCGGCCCGGGTGAGGCGCACCAGGGCCAGCACGTTGAGACGGATCTCGCGCTCCTCCTGGTCGATGGGGAGCTCGGCGAAGCTGCCGAAGGTGCCGAAGCCGGCGTTGTTGATGAGCAGCTCGACGGGCCGGGTCTGCTCGGCGACCCGAGCCTCGACCCGGGCCAGGTCATCGGCGTCCGTGAGATCTGCCGCGAGGACCTCGGTGGTGACGGCGTGTCCGGCCGCCAGCTCGTCGGCCAGCTCCTTGAGCCGACCCTCGCGGCGGGCGACGAGCACCAGGTCGTGGCCGTCGGCAGCCAGCCTCCGGGCGAAGGCGAGCCCGATGCCGCTCGAGGCACCGGTGATGAGGACCGTGGGTCGGGCCATACCCAACCCTACGCGGCCCCCGAGCCAGGTTCAGCAGAGGACCGCCTTGCACTGCACCGTGGTCGGCGTCGTCGGGATGGGCAGGGTGGGCGGGGGCGGGCCGGTCGTGCTCGTGGTCGAAGAGGAGGTCGTGGGCGGCGGGGGCTTGGCCTGGGAGGGCGGCGGCTGGGTGGGCCCGCCCAGGGCCGGGGACTGGCCCCCGCCCCCGGCGCCGGGGGCGGGCTGGGCCGAGCCGGGCTGAGGAGAAGGCGGAGGCGTCACCGGCGTGACCCCTTTCTGGCCCGGAGACTTGGGTACGCCGCCGGCGGCCAGGGCCTCGAGCAGGGACGGGTCGCCTCCGTCCATCCCCAGGGCCCACACGCCCACGCCCCGCAGATGGGCGGCCGAGGCCACAGCCGCCTTGGCGCCGAGGGACTGGGCGTCGTCGTAGTACGCCTCGTGCCACCGCCCGCCCAGTTGATAGCTGGCCCAGGGCGACTGGGCGGCAGCGTCCCAGCGCGCCGCCCAGCCCGAGGCTCTGATGGCGGCCCAGGTGATGGGGCGCGGTCCGCCGACGGCACGCGACGCGGGCGAGTCGTCGACGGTCGCCCAGTCGTACCCGTAGAAGGGGAGGCCCAGGATCACCTTGCCGGGCGAGGCCGCGGCGGAATAGGCGGCCACCGCGTCGGAGACGTTGGGCTGGTAGCCCGTCAGGGGAGAGTTCGGAGAGGCGGCCCCGCCCCCGTACATGTCGTAGGCCATGACGAAGAGGGCATCGGCGCTGCGGGCCAGCCCGGCCACGTCGAAGAAGCTCTGGGGGTTGGTGGCCGACCCTACGTAGGTGTCGACCGTGACCTGCCAGGTCGGGTGGGCTGCGTGCAGCTGGTGGGACAGGGCGCCGACGAGGGTGGAGAAGGCGTCGCGCTGGTTCCCGTCGGTGCCCTCGACGTCGATGTTCACCCCGTCGAGGTTCCGCCCCGCGGCGACCTCGGCCAGTTCGCCCGCCAGGCGCCCCGGTACCGCGGGGTCGGTCACCAGGGCCTGGATCACGGCGGGATCGAAGGCCTTGGCCGTGAGCACGACCCGGGCGCCGGCGGCATGGGCCCGATTCACGAGGTCGGCCAGGGCCTGGCTCTCAAAGCCGGTCCACTCCGGCCCCGAGCGGACCAGCGTCGCGTCCTTGCCGATCTCCAGGCCGAAGTAGGCCACCGTCGTGAGGTGGCCCACGTCGAAGCTGGCCTGGCGGTCGAGCGTCCAGTAGGGCGCGAACCCGAAGAGCTCGTGGGGCCGCACCGCGGGGGAGGCGGCGACGGCAGGGGGCGGAGGCGCCGGGGGCGCGGCCGCCGCGGGGAGGACGGGCGCGGGTGGGGCCGAGGCCGCGAAGGCGGCCTGGGGCCGTTGCCCGGGATCGGGGTCGGCGACAACGGGGACGGGCCGGTGCCGGTGCCCGGGGCCGGGCGATCCGGCGGCGATCGTGGTCACGGCCACGACCACGGCGCCCACCGCGAGCGCCGACAGCCCGCCCGCGGCCCACACGGCCCGGGCCTTGCGTCCCGCGCCCGTCCACCGCTCCCGGAGGGAGGATGCCAGGCCCGGCACCCTCTGCCCCAGGCGGCCCGGGCTCCGGCCGGTAAAGGACCGCACGGGTGAACTGAGGATCGAACGGAGGCTGGGACGATGCATGGGTGCGCTCGCTCCAGTGTGCCGGAGACGCCCGGCCTGGATGTCGCGAACGGGTTCTGCGTCTGCCCGGGCGTGGGCATCGAGCTGGGCGCGGGACCGTCCTGACCGGGCCGCCTACGCTCTGGCCGTGTCCAGCTGGGACGTCGAGCTCCGGGGCAACTTCGCCGTAGCGACCTTCCGGCGCCCGCCCCGGAACTTCATGAGCTTCGCCGCCATGGGGGAGCTGGAGCGGCTGCTGACGGACGTCTCGGGCCGCGACGACGTCAGCGTCGTCGTGATCACCGGCGGGCTGCCCGGGTACTTCGTCGCCCACGCCGACCTGGAGGACCTGTCCCGGCTGGGGAGGGGCGAGGCGGTGGAGGGCGACCCGGCCAGCTGGGGCCGGACCCTGGCCCTCATCGAGACGATGCCCCAGCCCGTCATCGCCGCGGTCAACGGCCAGGCGTGGGGCGGAGGCTGTGAGCTCAGCCTGGCCTGCACCCTGCGGGTCGCGGCCCGTTCGGCCCACCTGGGCCAACCCGAGGTCAACGTCGGCATCATCCCCGGCGCCGGCGGCACCCAGCGCCTGGCCCGCCTCGTGGGGCCGGGCCGGGCGGCCGAGCTCATCCTGTCCGGGCGGATAGTCGGCGCCGAGGAGGCGCACGCCATCGGGCTGGTCGAAGCGGTTCTGCCCGACGACGACTTCCTCGATCGCACGGTCGAGTGGGCCGGGCTCCTGGCCGCCAAGCCCCGCTTCGCCCTCGCCGCGGCCAAGAGAGCGATCGTCGAAGGGTTGCGCCTGCCCTTCGAGGAGGGACTGCGGCTGGAGGGCCGCCTCTTCGTCGAGTGCCAGCGCGACGCCCGGGCCGTGGATCTGGAGGGCCAGGCCCTGCGCCGCTACCGGGAAACCCCGCCCGACGCCTCAGTGGAGCTGTGACGGCTTGGTCGATCCCGACGTGCTCGACCGTCTGTACTCCCTGGCTCCGGAGGAGTTCACCGCAGCCCGCAACGCCCTGGTCAAGGAGCTGACCAGGACGGGCGACCGGCAGGCCGCGTCCGAGCTCAAGGCGCTGCGCAAGCCCACGGTGATCGCCTGGTCCCTCAACCAGGTGGCGCGCACCCACGGCCAACAGGTCGAGGAGCTGCTGGGCGCCGGTGGGCGCGTCAGGCAGGCGCAGGAGGCGGGAGAGCCTCGGGCCCTTCGGGAGGCGAGCGGCGAGGAGCAGGAGGTCCTCCACCGCCTCTCCGGCCTGGCCCTGAAGGAGATGTCCTCGGCCGGCCACCCGCCGAACGAGACAGCGCGGACCAAGCTCCTGTCGACCCTGCGCGCCGCGGCCCGGGACGACAACGTGGCCGAGCAGCTGCGCCGGGGCCGGCTGAGCGCCGAGGCCCGGTTCGTGGGCTTCCCCACCGATCTCGACGTGGCCGTCGGTGGCATCCGACAGGCGGAGGCCCCCCAGCCCCAGGCCCGTCGCGCCGGCTCGGCCCGGGCCGTGCAGGCCGCCCGCTGGGCGCGGGACCGGACCGAGTCGGCGGCGCGGGCCCGGACCGCGGCCGACGAGGCGGAGGGCGGGGCCAGGGAAGCGGAGGAGCACCTGGCCGCGCTGCGGATCGACGCCGACGAGGCTGCCCGGCGCCTCGAGGAGCTGGAGGGGGATTCGCCGTGACGAGGGCCGTCGAACCCCGGCACCGCGTCGTATCGGCCAACGGCGTGCGCATGCACCTGGTCGAGGCGGGCGAGGGACCGCTGGTGCTTCTGGTCCACGGCTTTCCCGAGTCCTGGTACTCGTGGCGCCACCAGCTTCCCGCCCTGGCCGAGGCCGGCTACCGGGCCGCGGCCATCGACGTGCGGGGCTATGGGCGCTCGTCCAAACCGCCCGCCATCGAGGACTACCGCATGGTCAAGCACGTGGGCGACAACGTGGGTGTGGTCGAGGCCCTGGGGGCCCAGCGGGCCGTGGTCGTGGGCCACGACTGGGGCGCGCCCATCGCCTGGAGCTCGTGCCTCATGCGCCCGGACGTCTTCGACGCCCTCGCCCTCCTCAGCGTGCCCTACTCACCACGATCGTCGACCAGGCCGGCCGACGCCTTCCGGGCCATGGCCGGGGAGGAGGAGTTCTACATCGAGTACTTCCAGCAGCCCGGCCGGGCCGAGGCCGAGATCGAAGCGGACGTGCGCTCGTGGCTCCGCGGCTTCTACCACAGCGCGTCAGGTGACGCCGTCCTGGCCGGCGACGGACGCACCATCGCCACCGTTCGGCGGGGCGGGCAGCTGCGCGAGCGCTTCACCCTCCCGGAGGGCCAGCCCCCCTGGATGAGCGAGGACGACCTGGACTTCTACGTGGCCGAGTTCGAGCGCACCGGCCTCAGCGGTGGTCTCAACCGCTACCGCAACATGGACCGGGACTGGGAGGACATGGCCGCCTTCACCCACCGCCCCATCACGGTGCCCTCGCTGTTCATCGGGGGCGAGAGGGACGGCCCCACGGTGTGGGGCGGGGGGGCCATCGCCCGCTTCGGCGATACCCTGCCCGGGCTCCGGGGCTGCTACGTCCTCGAGGGCTGCGGCCACTGGGTCCAACAGGAGCGGACGGCGCGCGTCAATGAGCTGCTGCTGGAGTTCCTCGGCTCCCTCGGCCCTCGGTAAGCGGCCAGGGGAAGGCCAGGCCCGGTCACACGCCGGTCTGGGCGCCTCCCGCGGCCTGGCACTGGGCCGCGTGGGCGGGGTCGATGGGCGCCTGCTTGAGGGTGGGGGGTGACTTGAAGGCAGGCGTGGTGAAGTCGAAGAACTCGAGCATGGGGTTGGCCGCCGCGTCGCGGGCGGTGAGGGGAGCGAGGCCGAAGCGCATCTCGATGAAGGCCAGGATCGAGGTGTGGTCGTTCACCGTGTGGGACACGAAGTGGGCCCTGGAGTAGGGCGACACCACCAGGGCGGGGACCCGTATCCCGTAGGTGTCGAAGGCGTAGGGCGCGCCGTTGGTGGGCGGAATGTTGTCAGGAGCCGGCGCCGCGGGCGGGGCCACGTGGTCGTAGTAGCCGCCGTGCTCGTCATAGGTGAGGAACAGGGCGGAGTCCTTCCAGTTGGGACTGCCCATGAGAGCGTTCACGACCGAGGCGCTGAACTGCTCGCCCACCTGGATGTTGGAAGGAGGATGCTCGTCGGTCTCGGTGTTGCTGCTGGCGATGAAGATCGGGTCCACGAAGGCCACCTGGGGCAGGGTGCCCGCGGCGGCGTCGGCGTAGAACTGGGAGATGGGCGCCGCGTTCTCCGGGTGCTGCTGGAAGTCGGCGAATAGCCCGGCGAAGGGGACCTGGGAGAAGTACACCTTCCAGCTGATTCCCGCCGTGGTGAGCGAGCGCAGGATGGTGGCCTGGGTGTAGCCGCCCGGCCCGCTGAGGTCGTTCTGGATGTGGCCGAACGACGTGCCCGCGTAGAGGTAGAAGCGGTTGGGGAACGTCGGTCCCGCCACCGAGGCGAAGTAACGGTCGCCCACCCCGAAGGTGTTGGCCAGGTCGTAGTAGAAGGGGAGGTCGCTCTGGTCGTAGTAGCCCATGGCGCGGCTGCCCTTGGGGTCGGTCTTGTCCACGTTCTGGGCGGTGAAGCCGTCCATCGTCCCGCCGTTGATCTCCAGGTGCGTGCCGTTCCAGGAGTGGTTGAGGTCGGCGGACTCGCAGTACGTCGTCTGGTGGAAGGGCACGATGGCCGGCCCCGTCGGGTTGGTGGGGTCGGGGTTGCCCGTGGCCGGCTCGGGCTCGGCGCCGGGCTGGCCCTGGAGATGGAGCTGGCCGAAGTAGTGGTCGAAGGACCGGTTCTCCTGCATCAGGACCACGATGTGGTTGATGGGGGCGTTGGCCGGCGCCGCGGCCTGGGCCGGGCCCTGGGCCGCGGCCGAGATCAGGAAGGGCGTTACGGCGGCCGAGGCCGCCAGGCAGGCGAGGGCACGTCGAGGCGAGGGCACGCCCATGAGTTCGAGACCGGGGGCTTTCGCACCTTTCGCGCCCGCCTGAAGTTAACTCAGGAGCCCTTGGCCCCCCGCCCCTCGGCCAGCACCGCCGTCGGCGGGCTCCGGAGCTCCCGAGCCAGGCCCACGACGGAGAGGAGGCGCAGCACGTAGTAGCTGATGTCGAGCTCCCACCAGAAGAACCCCTGCCTGGCCGCGGCGGGGAAGCGGTGGTGGTTGTTGTGCCACCCCTCGCCGTTGGTCAGCAGCGCGATCACCCAGTTGTTCTTGCTGGTGTCGTTGGTGTCGTAGCGACGCCTCCCCACCACGTGGGCGGCCGAGTTGACCAGGAAGGTCACGTGCCAGAGCAGAACGGTCGACCCGAAGAACCCGACGACGAGCCCGCTCCAGCCGCCGATGAGGAACGACATGACCCCGAAGCTCCAGGGCCCGATCCAGTTGTACTTGTCGATGAAGCGCAGCTCCGGGTAGCGGGCCAGGTCCCGCACCACCTCGAGGTCCGTTGCCTTGTGCTTGTAGGACAGGATCCAGCCCACGTGGCTCCACCACAGGCCCTTGATGGGCGAGTGCGGGTCCCGGTCGGTGTCGGCGTAGCGGTGGTGGGCCCTGTGGTTGGCCGCCCACCACAACGGCCCCTTCTGGGCCGCGGTCGTGCCGCCGAAGGCCATGATCGCCTGCATGACCCGGCCCAGGCGGTAGCTGCGGTGCGAGAAGTACCGGTGGTAGCCGGCGGTGATGAAAAACATCCGCACCCCGTAGAGGGCGAAGAGCAGAATCAGGGCGCGGGCGGTGACCCCGGTGAGGATGGCGGCCAGTGGGGCTAGGTGGGCCAGGGCGAAGGGGATCGACGAGGCCCAGTCGGTGCGCTCCTCGGGGCTGCGATCCCGCGAGCTGTTGGCGGGGGGCGGCGCCGGGGAAGGGGGCGGAGTGGTCGCGGTGACGGTCGTGGAAGTCACGGGGGCAGCCTACCGACTGGTCGGTAGGCGCGCCAGCACGGCCCCCCTTGGGGCCACGGACTAGGGGCCGGCCCGGCGGTCGATCCGCCAGGTGGAGCCGGGGTGGAGCTTGGCCACCTCCTTCATCTCGGTGGCCACGGCCGCGGCCTCGTGCGCCGTCGTGTACCGCCTCCGTCGGGTGGTGGCGATCCCCAGGGAGATGCTGAGCAGGGGGTAGCGCCCCATGCCACCGTCGCGGGCCCGCACCTCGATGAAGCCCCGCTGGGCGTCCAGGGGGCCGTACAGGGAAGGAGCGATGGCGTCGAAGGCGTCCACGATCCTGTTCGCCACCTCCTCGGCCGACTCGTCGGCGACCAGGAGGGCGAAGTCGTCCCCACCCAGATGGCCCAGGAAGCGGGGCTTGGTCCCGATGGCCGACAGCTCCCTGAGGAGCACCTCGGCCGTGGTTCGTATGCTGTCGTCGCCCTTCAGGAAGCCGTAGCGGTCGTTGTAGGGCTTGAAGCTGTCGAGGTCGGCATGGATGAGGGCGAAGCTCTGAACGGGCTCGGCGATCAGGCTGTCGAGCTGACGGGTGATCTCGAAGTTGCCCGGCAGCCCGGTGAGGGGGGAGACCTCGCGCAGCTTGCGTCCCCGCCGCAGCGCGGTCTCCACCCGCGCCAGCAATTCGTCGGGATCGAACGGTTTGGTGATGTAGTCGTCCGCGCCCCGGCGCAAACCCTCCACCTGGTCCGCAGTGGCCCGCTTGGCCGTCAGCATGATGATGCTGGTCGTGGCCGTGGCCACGTCCTGGCGGAGCGCCTCACACACCTGCAGCCCGGTGATGCCCGGCATCATCACGTCCAGCAGCACCACCGCAGGGGGACGGGCAGAGGCCAGGGCCAGGCCCTCGTTGCCGCCGTGGGCAACCTCCACGGCGTAGCCGGCCGTTCGCAGGGTGACGCCGACGAGCTCAGCAATGTCGGGTTCGTCGTCTATGACCAATACGCGATCGCCGTCCTCGCTGGTCCCCGCCCGCCCGATCGGCGCGGCCACGCCCCGGTCCGTCCTCACCGGTGGCTGTGCGTTCACTCCCTCTACACCGCTCCCTCGAGGCTGTTGATCGGCCGCGCTGTTCCGCTCGGGAAGTTGCTTTGCCCGCTCGGCAGTGCATGCGCGAAGCCTGGGGCCCACCCGCGTCAGTTGAATTCGCCCTTGCCTGCGCCCGATCCTGCTTGGCCGCGCCCGCGGCGTCGGCGCGAAGGCCTCAGCCAGGTCGTGAGGGACGGGAGGGACGGTTCCCGAGAACAGCCCGGGGTACACTGGGCGGGCAACGTCCCGGCGCCTTGAATTACGTCAGGGCCCGTTCCCCCCGAGAGGGGGATTCCATGTCATACGAGAGCGCGGAAACCCGGTTGGGCGCCGAGCATCCTGGGGACACGCTGAGGCGGAGCTTGGCTCGGCTGGCATCGATCCGCTTCGGCGACGCGAGCGTGGACGAGGTGCTCGGGCTCATCGTGTCGCTGGCCGGTGAGACGATCTCCGGCGTGGACGGGGCCAGCCTGACGGTGCGGCGGCAGGGGTTGCTCGAAACCCCGCACTACACCCACGAGGCCCTCCTGGCTCTGGACGAGGCCCAGTACGAGGCCGGGGAGGGTCCCTGTCTGGAGGCGTTGGACGGGGGCGCGGTGGTGCACGGTACCGACGGTCTGGACCGCTGGCCGGCGCTGGCCGCCCGAGCCGGGTCCATGGGCATCCGCAGCGTCCTGTCCGAGCCGCTGGAGTGCGGACCGGAGGTTCTTGCCTCGCTGAACCTCTACTCCCGGGCTGCGAGCTTCGACGACGAGGCCAAAGAGGTGAGCGCCCTGTTCGCCGGCCCCGCGGCCACCGCCTTCGCCAACGCCGCTGCCTATGCCGCCGCGGCCAAGCTGAACGAGAACCTGCGCGAGGCCATCGCCACGCGGGAGATCATCGGCGAGGCCAAGGGCATTCTCATGGCCCGCCAGGGCTGCACGTCCGATGAGGCCTTCGACATCCTCAGGCGCGCGTCACAGAGGACCAACCGCAAGCTGCGCGACATCGCCGTCGAGCTGGTGGAGACCACCGAGCACTCTCCGGCGCGGGGAGGCTCAGGCGGGGGCCAGCCGGCTTAGCTGGCGGCGCGGCGGGGGGTGCGGAGATCGGAGCTGTCGGGGGTGTCGCGCGCCGCCTCCGCGCCCAGGTCGGCGACCAGATGGACGAGCCGGGAGAGACCGGTGGCGTCCTTGCGCACGAAGGCGTCGACCCGGTGCGTGTCCTCGACCCGACCGCTGACGTCGGGGACAGACGAGAACAGAACCACCCTTGTCCCCGGCAGGTCGCGCCTGACGGCGGCGGAAACCTCCAGCCCGTTGGCCACGGGCATTTCCAGGTCGAGCACGACGACGTCAGGCCTGGTCTCGCGGATCACGACCACAGCCTCACCGCCGTCTCCGGCCTCGCCCACCACGTCGGTACGGCCGTCTAGCTCGAGGCAGGCCCGCACAACTTCGCGCACCGCCCGGTGGTCGTCCACCAAGACGGCGCGAACGCGCCCACCATCGCCCATCGTTGACCTCCGCGTAGAGCGTCGCCACTGCCGCAGGCCATTGTGACGACGCCGCCGGCCCCAACGGTGGATGGGCCCGGGGGCTGGCGGCGGCGCGAGCATCGGGGTGTGACCATCCATCCTTCCGCCGCCGGCTTCGACCGCTCCGCCCCCGACTACGAGAGGGGCCGGCCCACGTATCCCGGGGAGGCGGTGGGGTGGCTGGTCGAGGCCTTGAGGATCTCCCCCGGGACCGCGGTGGTGGACCTGGCCGCGGGCACGGGCAAGCTCACCCGCCTGCTCGTACCGTCGGGCGCCACCGTGGTGGCCGTCGAGCCCGTGGCCGGCATGAGGGAGCAGCTGAGGTCGGTGGTGCCAGGCGTCGAGGTGCTCGACGGCAGGGCCGAGGCCATTCCTCTGGGCGGCGGATCGGCCGACGCGGTGACCGTGGCCCAGGCCTTCCACTGGTTCCGGGGCGCGGAGGCGCTGGCCGAGATCCACCGGGTGCTGCGGGCCGGCGGCCGGCTGGGCTTGATCTGGAACCGGCGCGACCTCGACCAGCCCGTCCAGGCCGAGATCCACGAGGTCATCAACCGCCACCGGGGGGAGACCCCGGCCCATCTGAGCGGGGCCTGGAGGGACGCGTTCCGGGCCACGAGCCTGTTCGGGCCCCTGACCGACGCCCACTTCTTCCTCGAGCAGGTCCTCGATGCCGACGGGTTGGTGGCGCGGGGCGTGTCGACCAGCTTCATCGCCCGGCTGCCCGAGGAGGAGCGCGGGGAGGTGGAGGCGGGCCTGCGCGCCATCGCTCTACGCCACGGCGAGCCCGTGACCCTGCGCTACGTGACCGACTGCTACTGGTGCGAGGCGTCGTCCTGAGCCCCAACCGCGCCGGCCTGCTGGTCCCTGGCTTGTTGCTCCTGCATGGCGCTGAGCACGGCCTGGAAGATCTTCGCGGCGTCGGCCTCGAGGTGCTCACGGGCCCGCAGCAGGATGTAGGCCCCCAGGTACACCGGTGGGATGATGATCAAGAAGGCGGTGCGGAGGTTGTTGCCGAAGCTCTGGGACAGCACGGAGACGATGAGGGGGGCGAGGGCGCCTCCGAACACCACCGACACGAGGTTGAAGGCGCCGAACCCGGCCCCCCGGAGGTTGGCGGGGACGGCGTCGGATAGCCCGGCCCGCAGGCCGGGGATGGCCATGGTGATGACGAAGAAGCCCAGGATCTCCAGGACGAAGGCGGGAGCGAAGGGCAGGCGCATCCAGGAGATGGCGAAGCACGTGGCCCCCACGATGATGCAGTAGGCGGGGATGGCGACCCTCGCTCCTCGCACACGCGCCGCGTAGCGGTCGGCGAAGCGGCCGCCGAGGAGGATCCCGGGGACGCCGCCCAGGATGACCATGACGGCGACGTAGCCCTCGGCCCTGCCGTTGGCCACGTGCAGCTGGCGTTCGTAGAACTGGGGCAACCACGTGCCCACGGCGGTGATCGTGAACAGCAGCGCCGAGACCCCGATGAGGGCGAAGCGCATGGTCGTGATGCTCCAGATGGTGCGCAGGTCGGCCCGCAACCCCTGGGCCATCTCCCTCAGGAAGGTCCCGAACCCCTCGGTGAAGAGGGGCTGATGGACGGGCTCCTCCCCGAGATCGGGATCATCGACGATGCCCACGTGCATGCGGTCGCCTGCGCCCCGCTTGGGCTCCTTCAACCGGTAGGCGAGGAGGGCCACCAGGGTGCTCGGGCCCCCGATCAGGAGGAAGGCCCACCGCCATCCCAGCGTCGCTCCCACCGCGCCGCCCAGGCCCACGCCCAGACCGAAGCCGGCGATCATCATGATCTGCTGGATGGCGAAGGCCCGGCCCCGCTGCTCGGTGGGGTAGTAGTCCGACAGCAGGCTGGCGGCCGAGGGCTCGGTGATGGCCTGGCCGAAGCCCAGCGCGCCCCGGAGGGCGACGAGAGAGGGGAAGTTGGGGGCCGCCGCGCCCAGGGCGGTCAGCCCCGACCAGGCGACGATGGTGTGGCCGATGGTGCGGGTGCGGTGCCAGCGGTCGGCCAGGTAGCCCGCGGGCACGGTCACCAGCCCGTTGACCAGGATGAAGGCCGACGTCAGCACGCCGATGGCGGCGTCGCCTATGTGGAAGGCCTGCTTGAGGGGGGTGATGAGGCCCCGCACGATGCTCTGGTCGGTCGAGTCCACCAGCAGCACGAGTCCCAGGGCCCACATGGGCCAGGTGGAGACCGGCGCGGGAGCGGGCTTGGTCCCTGCCGTCTCCGGGCCGGGCGGGCTCCCCGGCGGGGTCACGGGCCCGGCCATGGAGGGAAGATTCTGAGCCTCGGGCCCGGCTCCTGCCCCGGGGCCCGGCTCCGTACCCGTGATCCCCGCGGCGGGCCGGGTCCAAGGGCCCCTCACAGTCCCATGGCGATGACCTGGGCCAGGTGGAGGGCGCCCCGGCCCGCGCCCTGGGCGATCTGCTCCCGGCAGCTGAAGCCGTCGGCCACGACGAGGGTGGCGGGGGAGGCACGGCGCACGGCGGGCAGCAGGACGCGCTCGCCGGCGTTGACCGACACCTCGTATCGCGACCCCCGCTCGAATCCGAACGACCCCGCCATCCCACAGCACCCGGCGTCCAGCACCTCGACGTCGAGGCCCATGCGCCGGAGGATGTCCTCCTCGTCCTCGAAACCCATGACGGCCTTGTGGTGGCAGTGCCCGTGGACCAGGGCGTGGGCCTCCAGGTCGGGCAGCTCGAAGCCGGGTGCCCGGCGCAGCAGCAGCTCGCCCAGGGTGTGGGTCTGGGCTTGCAGGCGGCGGGCGTCGGGGTCGTGGGGCAGGAGGTTCACCAGCTCGTCGCGGAAGACGGCGACGCAGCTGGGCTCGAGGCCCACGACGGGCACGCCCTGGCTCAGCTGCGGCCCCAGCTCGGCCAGGATGCCCCGGAGCAGGCGCTGGGCCAGGCCCAGCATCCCGTAGTCGTACAGGGGGCGCCCGCAGCACAGCGGGCGGCCCGGCAGCAGTACCCGGAAGCCGGCCGCCTCCAGGACACGGACGGCGGCTTCACCCACGTCGGGGTGGAAGTGATTGGTCCAGGTGTCGACCCACAGCAGCACGGGAGGGCCGCCGGGGTTGGCGACGGGTCGCGAGCGCAGGCGGGCCCGCAAGGTCCGGCGGGCCAGGCGGGGTAGCCGTCTCTGGGGGGCCACGCCCGCGGCGAGCTTGATGGCGGCGGCCAGGCCGGGGGCACCGGCGGCGAGGTTGACCAGCGCGGGGGCGCGGGACGCGGGACGGACCAACCAGGGCACCAGCCCCATGGCGTAGGCGGCCCGGGGACGGAGACGGTGGCGGTAGTGATGGGAGAGGAACTCGGACTTGTAGGTGGCGATGTCCACGTTCACCGGGCAGTCGGACTTGCAGCCCTTGCATGCCAGGCACAGGTCGAGCGCCTCCTTGACGTCCCGGTCGCGCCAACCCCCGGCGACGACGTCGCCCGTCAGCATCTCGAACAGGAGGTGGGCCCGGCCCCTGGTGGTGTGCTTCTCGTCGCGGGTGACCATGAAGCTCGGGCACATCGTCCCGCCCTCGGTCCGCCTGCACTTGCCTATCCCGACGCAACGCCGGGTGGCGTCCACGAAGCTGCCGCCGTCGTCGGGGAAGGAGAAGTGGGTGCGCACGGGGACGGGGCGGAAGGAGGGGCCCAGCCGGAGGTTTTCGTCGGCCCGGTAGGGATCGACGACCTTGTGGGGGTTCATGCGCCCGGCCGGGTCCCAGATGGCCTTGAACTCACGGAACGCCTGCACGAGCTCGGGGCCGAACATTTTGGGGAGGAGCTCGGCCCGGGACTGCCCGTCGCCGTGCTCGCCGGAGAGGGACCCGCCGTAGGCGACCACGAGGTCGGCGGCGTCGGACAGGAAGGCCCGGAAGGCGGCCACCCCCTGGGCCGTGAGCAGGTCGAAGTCCATGCGGGCGTGCACGCACCCCTCGCCGAAGTGCCCGTAGAGCACGCCCCGGTAGCGGTAGCGGTCAAGCAGGGCCCGGAAGTCCCGGAGGTAGCCGCCCAGCCGCTCGGGCGCCACGGCCGCGTCCTCCCAGCCCTCGAAGGTCGCGGGCCGGCCGGGGACGAACGCGGTCGCTCCCGGCCCCGTCTCTCGTACCTGCCACACCTTGTGGGCCTCGACCGGATCGGCGAACACGCGGACGGCGGGGCCGTCCGAGCCCAGGTCGGCGACCAGGCGTCGGGCTTTCTCGTCGGCTTCTTCGCGAGTGTCGCCGCCCAGCTCGACGAGGAGCCAGCCCCGGCCGGGAGGGAGGAGGGCGACTCCGGTGGGATGGAGGCGTTTGGCCTCCATGTCCTCGATGAGCAGGTCGTCGATGGCCTCCAGGCCCACGGGTCCGTGCCCGAGCACGCTCATGACGTGGTCGGCCGCGGCGCAGATGTCGGGGTACCCGAGGACGACCAGGGAGCGGGCGCCGGGGTCGGGCACCAGGCGCAGGGTGGCCTCGAGCACCGTCGCGCACGTGCCCTCGCTTCCGACCAGGGCCCGGGCCACGTTGAATCCGTTCTCGGGCAGGAGCTGGTCGAGGTTGTAGCCCGACACCCTCCTCGGGATGCGGGGGTACCTGGTCCGGATCAGCTCGGCGTAGCGGTCGCGGAGGTCACGGAGGTGTGCGTAGATGTCGGCCCGCCGCCCGCCGCCGGCGATGATGGACGCGAGCTCCTGCTCGGTTGTGGCGCCCACGGTGAGGCGGGTGCCGTCGTAGGTCAGGACGTCGAGGCTCTCGACGTTCTCGTCGGTCTTGCCCGCCATGATGGAGTGGACGCCGCAGGCGTTGTTGCCGATCATCCCGCCGAGGGTGCACCAGGCGTGGGTGGCGGGGTCGGGGCCGAAGGTGAGCTGGTGCTGCCCGGCCGCGGCCCGGAGGTGATCGAGGATCACCCCGGGCTGCACTCGCGCCCTGCGGGTCTCGCCGTCGACCTCCAGTATGTGGTTCAGGTGCGGGCTGAAGTCGATGACGACGGCCACGTTGGTCGACTGACCGGCCAGGCTCGTGTCCGCACCCATGGGTAGCACGGCGACGTCGTGGTCTCGGCACACGGCGACCGCGGCCGCGACCGCGTCGGCGTCCTCGGGAACGACCACGCCGATGGGGACCTGGCGGTACAGGGATCCCCCCGAGGCGAACAGGGCCCGGCTACCGGAATCGAAGCGAACGGCGCCGTCGACGCGGCGGCGAAGGTCGGCCTCCAGGTCCGTCACGGACCCCAGCCTCGCAGGATTTGTGGCGGAAAATGGGCCCGAATGCCGTCCCAGACCTTTCGAACGGGCGACCGGGCGTGGCATGCTCTGCACTTCCGACGTCCCGGCGACGCCGCCTCGGAACGGACGAGGGCGACGCGGGACAATGTCCAGCCGCCAAACCAAGGGAGCGACCACGGATGAATCGGCGCGATCTCGTCAACGCCATCGCAGCGCATACCGGAATGGAGACCCGTCAGGTCGACACGTACCTCAAGGCCACGACAGAGGTCATCACCGCGGTCGTAGCCAAGGGCGAACCGGTAGCGATCAGTGGCTTCGCCAAGTTCGCCAAGGTCGAGCGCCCGGCGCGCATGGGCAGGAACCCGGCCACGGGCGAGCCCATCAAGATCAAGGCATCCAAGAAAGCGCGCATCAGCGCGCTGAAGGGGTTCAAGGACTCGGTGATGAACCCCGCCCAGGCCCCCAAGCTGGCCAAGGGCGTGTGGCCCCCCGGTCCCCGGGGCGCGGCCAAGGCGCCGGCCAAGGCTGCGGCCAAGGCGCCGGCCAAGGCGCCGGCCAAGGCCGCGGCGGCTCGTAAGAGGTGACCGGCGGGCGGGCCCACCGCCCCTTGCCCAGGCCGCGAGGTGGGCTGCCGTAGCCTGATCCAGTGCGGAAGATGGCGGGAGCGACGGTAGGGGCGGCGCCCCCAGGGTCCTCCCGCGCTCCGCATGGCGTCCGCACCCTGCTGCGCCACCAGGGCTTTCGCCGGCTCCTCATCGGCCAGTCGGTGTCGGCCCTGGGCGACTGGATGGCCACGGTGGCGCTCATGGCCCTCGTCCTCGACATCACGGGCTCGTCCACCGCGGTGGCGGGGATCCTGGTGCTGCGACTGGCTCCCGCCGCGTTGGCCGGCCCGCTGGCGGCCCGGGCCATAAGGAAGTGGGACCGGCGCAGGACGATGGTCGCCATGGATGGCCTGCGGGCGGGCATCGTCGTGCTCGTCCCCATGGTCCATGCCGTCTGGTGGGTCTTCGTCTGGGCCTTCGTGCTCGAGCTCGCGGGGCTGGTGTTCCTCCCGGCGCGGGACGCGGCCGTGCCCGACCTGACGCACTTCGACGACCTCCCCCTGGCCAACGGGCTGGTGCTGGGCTCCTCCTACGGCACCATCCCCCTGGGCGCGGGCGCCTTCGTCCTGTTCAGCGCCCTGTTGGGGGGTCACTCGGCCCGCAGCCCCCAGATGTTGGCCGTGTTCTCCCTCGACGCCCTCACCTATCTGGTGTCGCTGGCCATGATCCTGCCCATAACCGAGCTACGGGGCGCCCCCGCGCCCGAGGGGGACGCGGTGGACGGAGCCGGCCACGAGCTTCGCTTCCGCGACGCCTTCCGCCTGCCCCTGCTGCGAGCGGTGGGCCCCGCCACCGTGCTGGCTGCCCTGGGCATAGGCAGCCTCTTCTCGCTGGGGATCGTGTTCGTGCGCGATGTGCTCGGGGCCAGCAACGCCGAGTTCGGGGTGCTCGTCATCCTCTTCGGGGCGGGGGCGGCCGCCGGCCTGGGCGTGCTGGAGTGGAGCGGGGCATCGGGCAGCGACGTCGTGTTCGCCTGCGTCGCGGTCCAGGGGGCGGTGATCGCGGTGATGAGCCTGGCGCCCGGCATCGGTCCCGCCTTTCTGGGCGCGGCGGGCTTCGGCGCCTCGACGGCGGCGGCCCTGGCCGCGGCCATGAGCGTGCTGCAGGAGAAGCTGTCCGATCGCGAGCGCATCGTCGCCTTCGCCGCCTTCCACGTCCTCATCCGGGCCGGCCTGGCCCTGTCGGCGCTCGCCACCGGGCTGGCCGCAGACCTCATCGGCCGGGTGCACTGGCCCGTGCTGGGCACGCTGCCCCCGGCCCGGGTGGTGCTCTTCGGCTCGGGCGCGGCCGTGTTCGTGAGCTCGGTGATCGGCAGGCAGGCCACCGCGACCCTCGTGCGGGGCGCGGACCCGGGCGCCGCGCCAGACGCATCCCCGACCGTCGCCACGTGAGCCTGCCCCGTCGGGCCTGGCGCTCTCCGGTCGTGGTCCTGGCCGCCGGCTACGCCGCCGGAGCCGTCCCGTTCTCCAACATCGCGGCCCGCCGGGCTCGGGGCGTCGACCTGCGAGCCGTGGGTACGGGCACGGTCTCGGGTACCGCCCTCTACCGGGTGGCGGGGTTCGGCCCGCTGGCCCTGGCCGGCATTTTCGACGTGGCCAAGGGTGCGGTGGGCCCGCTGCTGGCCGGCCGCGACCGCCCCGTGCTGGCCGCGGCCAGCGGGGGCCTGGCCGTGGCCGGCCACAACTGGTCCCCGTTTCTGGCCGGCGCCGGGGGCCGGGGCGTGTCGACGGCCATGGGCGCGCTGGCCCCCCAGCAGCCGGCGGGGGCCCTGTTCCTCCTGGCCGGGCTGAGCCTGGGGCGTGTGGGCGGCGAGTCGGCCGTCGGCGTTCTCATCGCCGATCTGGCCATGGTCCCCCTGCTGTCGCGGCTGGGCGGCCGCCGGGGCCGCCTGGCCGGCGGGGCCGTGGTCCTGCCCATGGTGCTGAAGCGGCTGTTGGGAAACGCCCGGCCCCGGGGGGCGGGCCCCGCCGTCTATCTGTGGCGCCTGGTGCTGGACCGCGATCGCCCGTCGCCCGACCCCGCCGCGTAGCCCGGGCCGGACGGGCGCTCCCACCACCAGGCCAGGCCCACCAGCCCGGGGCCGGTGTGGGCCACCATCACCGGGCTGAACTCGGCCACGAAGGCGGTGGCCGGGGCCACGGTGGCGGTCACCCGCTCAACCAGGCGCCGGGCCTCGTCCTCGGCCCGGGCGTGCATGGCGGCCAGGTGGAGGCTCGACCCGCCGCGCCCGGCCAGGCAGCGGGCGACAATGCGGTCGAGGGCCGCCTCCCTGCTCTGCGACGGCCGCAGGGCCCGGGCCCGGCCATGGGAGAAGGCGAACAGGGGCTGCAGGCCCAGCACCCGCCCCGCCCACCCGGCCAGGCCGGGGACGCGTCCGCTGCGCACCAGCTGCTCCAGCCCGGGCATGGTGGCCACCAGCTGGACCCGCCCGGCCACGTCGAGGGCGGCGGCCTCGACCTCCTCGATGGTCGCGCCCGCGGCCGCGGCCCGGGCTGCGGACAGGGCGACCAGGCCCTCTGCTCCTGCGGCCGTGCGGCTGTCGACGACGCGGACCCCGTGTTCCAGCGTCGTCGCCGCCAACCAGGCCGACTTGTAGGTCCCGCTCATCTCCGACGCCAGCGTCACCACCACCGCGCCCCCGGCGGCCAGGGGCTCGAGCACCTCCAGGAACTCACCGGGCGAGGGCGCCGATGTGGTCACCTTCTCGGCCGTTCGGGCCACGACGTCCTCCGTCGCGACCGCGCCGTCGGGGTGGTCCTCGCCGCCGAGAACGAGGTGCTGGGCCACCACGCGGATGCCCCAGCGCTCCACCAGGTCCGCAGGAAGGGAGGCCGCGCTGTCGGTGACGACGGCGACCGTCACCAGCGCAGGACCCCGCCCCTCCCACCTCGCCCCGCGGCCCCGCGGCCGGCTTCGCCGTCGGCGCCGGGCGCCGATGCCGTCGGGCTGCCGTCGAGTGGGAGCGTTGCGGGCACGGCTCCAGTGTGACAGGGCGATCGGGCCCTTCCGGACACCCGGTGGGGAGGAGCCGGGCTCAGGGGCTGGGGCGGGGGAGGCGGCGGAGGCGGTGCCGTTGGGAGGGGGGAGCGCGCCGGCCGGCGAGAGGGTGGCGTCGATCCCGGCAGGCTCGAGATCGACGCGCTGGGCCTGCCGGGACACGACGAGGGCGCCGGCCCTGACCCAGTCCTCCCGCAGCACTATGCCGGCCGGGTCGATGCAGAGGTCGTCCACGTCCGTGCCCCGCACGAAGGTCCACACCACCGACCCGTAGACCAGGATCTGGGGCGTCTCGGGGTCGGGGAAGGCGAAGCGCTCGCGGTCGCGCAGCTCGAAGCCGGCCGGCGCGGGCGGGTCGGCCAGGAAGGTGTCCACGGGCTGGCCCGGTGCGAGGGAGGCGGCGGAGGCGGTGCCGTTGGGAGGGGGGAGGGCGCCGGCGGGCGAGAGGGTGGCGTCGATCCCGGCAGGCTCGAGATCGACGCGCTGGGCCTGCCGGGACACGACGAGGGCGCCGGCCCTGACCCAGTCCTCCCGCAGCACGATGCCGGCCGGGTCGATGCAGAGGTCGTCGTGCTCGGAGCCGGTCAGGGGGCCGAGAGGTCCCGCGGGAGGGTCTCGGAAGCGGTACACCTGGCAGGCCCGGCCCGCCACCGCGCCCGGGCCCCGGGGCTGGGCCAGGCCCCTCCGGGCCGCCTCGCCCACCACGCCCAGCAGGTCCTGGTCCTCCGTGCCCAAGCCGGGCTGGCGGGCGGAGACGTCCTGGATGCCGTTGGGCGACAGCGAGTAGAGGCGGTCGGCCGTGGTCAAGGTGCCGCCCACGGGCCGGTCGCCGGGGCCCGGCGGGGCGCTGTAGGTGGCGTCACGGACGCGGAAGGGACGGTCGACGGTGAGCAGCTCCCACGTCCTGGTCTGCCCTCCGGGGCTCAGGTGGTCGACCTGGTACAGGACCTCATAGCGCGGGCTCTGGGCCGCGAAGGCCACCCCGGCCGGGATCCTGCGGGTGCCCGAAGAGGGACGCAGGGCGACGGCGGTGAGGACGAGGCCGGCGACCAGGAGGACGGCGAGGGCGACGGGGGCCCTGGCGCGGGCCGTCACCAAAGAGGAAGAAGCCCGAGCCTCGCCCAGGGAGAGGTGGCGGAGCTCGGGGCCGGCGCCGCGCCCGCCCTGGGCGCCGCCGCCCCCGCTGCCCCCGAACCGCCGGGCGAGCACCCCGCCGTTGTGGCTACGGTGCCCGCGGCGTCGGCGGGGGGCGGCTGGCCCGTGGCCGAGGACGCGCCCTGCTGGGCCTGCTGCAGCCCGCCCACCGCGGTGGCCACCACAGGCACCGGCAGGTTGGCGTCTGGCGCGCACTTCGGTCCCTGCGACGGCGGCGGAGGTGGGGGAGGCGGGGGCTGGTCGGCGTTGCTGGGTGGCGCGGCGTCAGATCCGGGCGTGTAAGGCGGCGCGGACCCGGAGTCCGTCGCGGCCGGGGTTGCCGGCCCCGCCGGGCCCGACGCGGCGAGGGCCGCGCCCGAATCGGCCGCCGGTGTGGCCGGGCCGCCGGGGCCACGGGTGGAGGGGCTGCCGCCGCCTGGGGCGCGGCCGCGGCCAGGCGAGGGGCGCGGGCCGAGCTCGACGTCCGGTCCAGAGGCTGGAGCACGCCGAGGACGACGACCCAGGCCGCGCCCAGGGCGTAGAGGGCCCGGTAGCGGCGGACGTGGACGATCAGGTGGAACAGGGGCTGGCCCAGGAGGCCGTCGCCCAGGGCTCCCTCCATGGTGGCCGGGGGCGTCGTGGCCCCGGCGCCGGCGGCGGCCGCAGCTTCGGTCCCGGCGCGGGCCGGGGCTGCCCCGGCCTGGGAGCCCGCGGGCTGGGCCACCCGCTCCCGCCGGCGCCAGCGGGGGACCGCGAAGGGGCCGGAGGTGGCGCTCACCGTTTCGCCCCTACCGGGCTGCGCCCGGGCAGGACGTCCCGCTCGTCCCTGGTGCCCAGGTAGGACTCCACCACGGTCGGGTGGTGGAGGACCTCCTGTGGGAGCCCGTGGGTGACCACCGAACCCCGGTCGAGCGCGACCAGGTGGTCGGCCAACCCGGTGATGAGGGGCATGTCGTGCTCGATGACAAGCATGCTGCACCCGAGGTGGCGCTGCACCTGGCGGAGCAACGGTCCGAGGGCCTCGGTCTCCTTCTGGGCTATACCCGATGAGGGCTCGTCCAGTAACAACACCGACGGGCGATGGGCGAGGATGGCGGCGATCTCGACCATGCGCCTGGAGCCCGTGGACAGCTCGGAGACGAACTTGTCCCGGAAGGCTCGCAGCCCGAGCAGCCGCAGGACCTCCTCCACCCGTCGGTTGAGATCGTCCTCCGACATGGTCACCGCCGGGAGGTGGAAGAGGGCGGCCACCGCGCTGGGCGTCTCGATGGAGCGCTCGAAGGCCACGGCGATGGCCTCCCGCACCGTGAGCGAGGGCCAGAGGCGGGCGTCCTGGAAGGAGCGCCCCACCCCCGCCGCGGCCCGCTCGGACGCGTTCCTGCGGGACAGGTCGGCGCCGTTGACGATCACCCGGCCTCCGTCGGCGGGCGTGAATCCGCACACCAGGTCGAAGATGGTGGTCTTGCCCGCGCCGTTGGGTCCGATGAGGCCCAGGATCTCCCCCTGGTGGAGGGCGAGGTCGACGTCGCTCACCGCGGCGATGCCGCCGTAGCGCTTGGTGAGGCCGTGGGTCTCCAATACGACCGGGCCTTCCAGGATGGCGGCGCGCCGGGCCTGGTCCTCCAGGTCCGACTTCGTGGGCTTGGCCGGTGTGCGCCGGCGTCGAGAGGAGGCCGTCTCCACGGCCTTGGTCTGCGCCCCCCGCACGGCGCCGTCCCTGTCACCGGCGCCGCTGCCGTTGCCGTGCCCGTTGGCCGAGGCCGCGCCCTGCAGGAACACGGCACGCAGCACGTCGGGGCGGTCGAGCAGCTCCGAGGTCAGGCCGCTGAAGCGGATCTCTCCCTTCTCCATGAACAGGGCTCGCTTGGCCAGGCGCAGGGCCAGGTTGACCGACTGCTCGACCAGGATCACGGTGGTGCCGTTGTCGTGGATGGCTTCCACGATGCCCAGCAGCCGCTCCACGACCGTGGGCGCCAGGCCCAGGGACAGCTCGTCGATGAGCAGCAGCCGGGGCCGGGCGATGAAGGCCTGCCCCAGGCTCAGCATCTGTTGCTCCCCGCCCGACAGGTTGCCCGCGGGCGTGTCCCACCGGTCCCGGAGGATGGGGAAGTACTCGAGGACGCGCTCGGTTGCCTCCCGCAGGCGGGGCCGGTCCTTGCGGTACATCCACCCCGCGGCCCGCATGTTCTCCCCGACCGTGAGGGTGGGGAACACGCCCCGACCACCGGGTACCTGCACGATCCCGAGCCCCGATGTCTGCCTGGCGTCGGCGTGGGTGATGTCGCGGCCCTCGAAGAAGATGGAGCCGCCGATGGGATCGACCAGTCCGCTGATGCCCTTGAGGAGGGTCGACTTCCCCGCGCCGTTGGTCCCGAGGAGGGCCAGGATCTCTCCCTTCTGCACGTCGAAGCTGACGTCGAAGAGAACCTGCACCCGGTCGTAGGCCATGTCGACGCCCCTGCAGGCGAGCAGGGCGTCGGTGTCGGCGCTGGCCTTGGCCTTCACGGCCTGGTCGATGTCCCGGCCCACGAAGGCACGCACCGTCGTCTCGATGGCGCCGCCCAAGGTCACCAACAAGCCCAGGACGAAGACCGCGACCCGCTCGCCGTGGGCGTCGCCGATGGAACCCACGATCGGCGTCCACAGCAGAGCGCCCCCCGCGTACCAGAGCAGCGACCAGGCGAAGGCCTGGGAGCGCAGGCGCGGGGGGGCGACCAGGGCCACCATGGTCTGGTAGGCCGGCAGGAAGCCGATGATGCCCATGGCCAGGAAGCAGACGGCGGCGATGGAGACCGGCTGCCAGGGCGCCGCGGCCATGGCCAGCATGCCGATGCCCGAGGAGATGACCAGCCCCCCGTTGACGATGGGGAGCAGCTCGGGGCGCTGGCGGCGGACGCTGGACTGGGCCCAGTACCCGCCGAGGAGGATCCCCGCCAGGCTGAAGACGTTGTAGACCGCGGTGATGTTGCCCCGACCCACCGAGCCCAGGTGGTAGACGTCCTTGAAGAACAGGCTCAGGTAGGTCACGAAGGGAAGGGTCCCGGCGCCGAAGAAGAAGGCGGCCACCCAGGTACGGCGCAGGGACCGGATGGCCCTCACCCGCCGGTAACCCTCGCCCATGCTGGCCCGCTCCTCGTCGGGCACGGTGACCGCCAGTGAGGCTCCGCGGGCCGGGTCGCGCAGTCGGAGGAGGACGGCGACCAGCAGGAGGGTGGGGATGGCGAGGATGACGAAGGTCGGGCGCCAGCCGATGGCCGCGCCCAACGCCCCGGCGAGCACGCCCGCGACCGCCTGGGCACCGGTGCTGCCCAGGCGGTAGACGGCGAAGACGCCCGACAGGCCCTCGGGCGGGTAGTAGTCCGACAGCAAGCTGGCGTGTACGGGTTCGTTGACGAGCTGGCCCACGCCGCCGGCCAGGCGGGCCACGATGAGGATGGCCAGGGCCGGGGCCAGGCCGGTGAAGATGGCCGTCACCCCCCACACCACGGCGCCTACGGCCGACAGCCGGATGCGGTTGAATCGGTCTCCTCCGTAGCCGACGGGCACCGCCAGCAGGATGGGGAGCACCAGGCTGAAGGTGGCGATGGTCGTGAACCCGCCGTTGGAGAGGTGGAAGGTGTCGCGGATCTCCGGGCCGAGGACGGCGAAGGCGGTGGCGTCGAAGCGCTCCACGGCGCTGAGGGCGGCCAGCACGACGAGCGGGACCCAGCCGACGGGGCCCAGCAAGCCCGACATCTGACGAATGCCGTTCAGGGGTGAGCGGGCGTAACGGGCCCGGTCAGCCATCGACGGCTCCGCTCGTCACCGGCACGCCCACCGCGCCCGCGGGGCGGGGGACGCCGACGAGCTCGCCGTCGCCGCCGGTGATCTCCCCGGTGGGCCGGCGGACGAGCCCGGCCAGGGCGAGGTCCAGGGCGACGGGCGCCTCCTCCGTCTCGACGCGGACGTCGGCGACCAGGCTGGGAACGACCAGGCCCCGCCGGTTGGCGACCCACCGCAGGGCGCCGTCCCGGATGACGTAGAGGAACCCACCCAGGCCCTCAGGCAGAACGAGCAGCAGGCCCACGATGCCGGCGCCGCTGGCGATCGTCGCCCAGCCGCCCCGCAGGAAGAACTCCGCGCCCTTGATGAAGGTGGCGCCCAGGATCGCCCCGGGCAGGGAGCTCAGGCCGCCGATCACGACCATGGAGAAGAGGCGCAGGCTGATGTCGGGGCTGAAGGCGTCGGACTTGAAGGCGGTCTGGTGCAGCACGTACAGGGCCCCGGCCGCCCCGGCGATGGCGCCGGAGATGGCGAAGGCTGTGAGCTTGGCCTTGGTGGTGTTGATCGACATGGCCTGGGTGCCCGGCACGTTGTCGCGCGTGGCGATCAGCACACGCCCCGTCCTGCTGTTGCGCAGCGACCGGGCCGCCATCATCACCAGCACCAGCGCCCCCAGGCACACGAAGTACATGCCGCGGTCGCTGCCGAAGGCGATGCGGTCCCACAGCGAGGGACGGGGCACGAAGTCGGGCACGAACCAGGGAACGAAGCGGTGGCGCAGGAAGAAGCTCGAGGAGGTCACGGCGAAGGCCAGGGTCGTCACGGCCAGGAACGGACCCGAGATGCGCAGGGCGGGCAGGCCGATGAGGAAGGCGGCCCCCGCCGCGACCAGAGCCCCCGCGGGGACGGCCAGGAAGAGGTCCCAGCCGTGGGCCACCAGCAGCGTCCCGGTGGCCGCCCCGCCGAAGCCGACCAGGGCCCAGTGGCCCAGCGAGAGGTGCCCGGCCCAGCCCGTCAGCACCACCAGGGAGACCGCCACCATGCCGTAGATGAGGATGAGGGCGGCCAGCTGGGAGCGGGCGGGCGAGGCGACGAAGGGGAAGGCGAGCACGCCGACGAGCAGCAGGGCGCGCAGGACCAGGAGCCCGGTGCGCACCTCGGGGAGGGTGCGCAGCTCCGCCGGGATGGGCCTGACCTCCTTGAGGGCGCGCCAAGTCCCCACCCCGGACTCCACGGCCCGGTTGAAGCGCTCCCGCTTGACCAGCAGGGCGGCCAGGATGACCAAGAGCAGGAGGGCGTCGACGTAGGTGCTGTTGGAGAAGGTCCAGGCGCCCAGGGACTGCACGACGCCCAGCCCCACGGCGGCCACGGCGGTGAGTGCCAGGCTGGTCATGGCCCCTATCACCGCCGCCGTCAGCACGTAGAGAAGGAGCGTGTAGCCGCCTGAGCTGACGCTGGTGAAAGAGGCGAAGCCCAGCAGGGGGACGCGGAGGAGGATGGCCAGGGCGGAGAGGAAGCCGCCGATGGCCCACACGAGCGTGGACAGGCCCCGCACGGGGATGCCGAGGAGTCGGGCCCGGTCCCCGTTCTCGGCCGCGGCCCGGATGGCTACGCCGTAGTCGGTGAAGCGCAGGAAGGCGGTCAGGGCGAGCAGCACGACGGGCACCACGACCAGGGCCAGCACCGCGTTGCCGTCGAACACGACCGGGTAGAGCTGGAAGTGGGCGCTGAAAGGCGTCGTGAACTGGGCCGCCTTCAGGGCGCCGTTCCACTCCACCGGGATCTGCACCGAGAAGCCGTTGAGCACCTGGGCCAGTCCGATGGTGGCCACGGCCACGATGAGGCGGGGCGCGCCGCCGAAGCGCCGGATGATCAGGATCTCGATGAGGCCGCCGAGCACGACGGCCATGACGAGCCCGGCGGCGATGGCGAGGAAGTAGTTCCATCCCAGTCGCAGGCGGAACTCGATGGCCAGCACGGCGGCGACGCCACCGAGCTCGGCCTGGGCGAAGTTGATGACCCGGTTGGCCCGGTAGATGAGCACGAGGCCCAGGGCCACGAGCGCGTAGAGGGAGCCGAACATGGCACCCTGCAGCACGATGCCCAGGGGGAGGCCCCGGGGGAGGACGTGGTCTCCCAGGACCCAGACGACGACGGCGATGGCGGCTCCCAGGGCCGCCCGTCCCGGCGCTCCCAGGCTGAGGGAGAGCCCCTTGTCGCGCTCAGCCGCGGTCTTCACGGCGTCACTCGGGCTTGATGGGCGGCTCGTCGTTGTTCCACTGGCCCGACTGGAAGCGCTGACCGCCGTAGGTGGCGATGTAGTTGCCGGCCTTGCCGTCCACCGCGATCGCCTTGGAGTCCCAGAAGACCTCCTTGGAGTCGATGATGGCGGTGTGCTCGTGGGCGAAGGACCAGGTGCCGAACGGAGCCGTCGGGCCGCCGGCCGTGGGCAGGGCCCTGCTCCCCGACGCCAGGTTCGTGATGTTCAGGGTGGGACCGCCCGCCTGCAGCTGGTTGTACATGGAGATGAGCTGGGCGTAGATGGCGTAGCCGCCCAGGGGGAGGTCCTTGCCGCTGGCCGCCTTGTAGGCGGTGTTGGCCTCGCCGGCCTTGGCGTTGGCCGCGGCCTCGTCACCCAGCTGGCTCATGCCGAAGACGTGGCCGTCGGACTGGTCCTGGGCCCCGCTCTCCCACAGCCGGGCGAAGGAGTCGCTGTCCTGCAGGGCCACGCCTATGTCGAGCCACTCGGGGTGGTACTGCTGGTTGTCGGCCTGCTGCATCAGGAACAGGCTCGAGTAGGGGTCGCAGGCCATGATGATCGTGGTGGCCCCCGCGGCGTGGAACTGGACAATCCCCTTGGCCGCCTCGCTCGGGAACTGGGAGACGTCGAGCGTGTAGTTGTACCGGGACGTTATGGGCACGTGGTAGATGGTCTTAAGGTCGGTCTCGGAGATGTTCACGCAGCGCTGGTAGCCGTCGTTGTTGGGGACGTAGGTGGCGAACTTGCGGTTCGCCACCTTGTAGGTCGCGTCGCCCGCCCACTTGGCGGGGCGGTTGGCCAGGCGCTTGCCGATGTATTCGGCCACGTCGTGGGCGATGCGCTCGCACTGAGGTGCGTTCCGGCCCAGACGTAGGGGTCCCAGCGCTGGTACCACAGCTCGGGGAAGTAGGGGGCTCCGAGGGGCAGGTACAGCCCGTAGCGCTTGGCGCACTCGGCGAAGGGCTGGCTCACGTACATGGAGTTGCTGGCAGGCAGCTCGATGACGCCGAAGGCCTTTACCGAGCTGGCGATGGCATCGGCGTCGGCGCACGCCGCGTCTTGGCCCTGGCTCTGAGCCTCCGAGGTGCCGTTGCCCTGGCCGTTGAAGTCGACCAGCTTCACCTGGCGGCCGAAGAGCTCGAAGTTCTTGTTGAAGTAGGGCACCAGGGCGTCGAGGATCTGGCGCTGCTCGGCGTTACTGGGGTTGCCCGCCTGCTGGTTGAGCTTGTCCAGGGCCTGGGCGTTGGGGCCGCTGGCGTCCGACGTGGCGCGCACGGCGATGGTGATGGTGTCTCCGGTGATGCCACGGACGCCGTTGGACCCGCCGTTGTTGCCGCTGTAGGCGGCCACGCACGGGGCGGCGTACTGCGAGAACTGGAGCTGACGCACGCCGGGCTTGCAGGCGACGCCGGCGCGCGTCGTGCCCGTCCCGACCGCGGCGGGGGCGACGGGGCCGCCCGACGTGCTGGCCGCCGGACCGCGGGCCCCCGCCGCCACGGCCCCGGCGCCGGCCGCGGCTCCCCCGCCGCCGGCCGCGGCCGCTGTCCCGCCCGCCCCGGCCGCGGGGCCAGCGGCCGCCCCCGCTCCGCTGTTGTCGGCCCCACCCACGCCGGCCACGGCCGAGCCGCCTCCCTTGTCGCTCGAGACCGAGGAGCTGCCGTGGTGCTCGAGGGTGGGCAGAAGGGCGATCATGACCGCCCAGATGGTCCCGAACACGTAGAGCGGCATGTAGCGGCGCACATGGAAGGTGGCCTTGAGAGCCGACCGCGAGACCGGGTCGGGCTGGTTGTCCAGAAGCTCCCGCTCCTGTTCCCGAGTGGTCAGCATGCTTCCCCCAAAGACGGTCGAGAAGGTCGAAGCCCGCTGTCTCTAGTTCAACGGCGGCAGGTGTGACTCCTGCCACAGCCCAGCGGCACCACCCTTGCTTGACCCACGGGTCAAGTCAAGTAGTCCTCTCCAGGAGCAGCTTCATGCGCGCCATCTCCTCCCGGGTGTCCTGCGCCAGCCAGCCGCGGGCATAGGGCTCGAGCGCCCACCGCCACGGGGCCCGGAACGTGAAGCACTCCCGGTGGACCACCTCGGTGCCCTGGTCCAGGGGGCGGCAGGTGAAGGACCCGTCGAACCGGAAGACCCAAGGAGCCAGCCCCGTCTCGGCGCTGGTGAAGCGCAGGCGGGACCAGGGCTCGAGCTCGAAACGCAGCGTCACGGGGGGTCCGGGGAGCCCCCTCAGGTGCCCGCCGTGGCGCACCGTGCCCGTGTTGCCGGTCCGGTCCATGCTGCGGATGCGGCGGATCTTGGTGTCCACCTTGGCGTAGCTGGGGAGATCGAGCACGAACTCCAGGACGTCGCGGGGCGACCGCTCGATGACGGCCCGGCCCTCGCCGCAGATCACCGGCCCGTCCTACTACGGCCAGAGGCACGATCCGCCCCGGGCCAGACGACTCCGGCCGGCCCCGTCCGTACCGTCACCGCCCGGCTCACCACCGCCCGGCTCACCACCGCCCGGCTCACCACCGCCCGGCTCACCACCGCCCGGCTCACCACCGCCCGGCTCACCACCGCCCGGCTCACCACCGCCCGGCCCACCACCCCTTCTGGCCCTTACCGGGGCCATGACCTGGCCCGCGAACCTGTGGTGCGGGTCGGTCTACCTCGCCGTGGTCGGGACATCGGGCTTCGGGTGCTGGCCTGGCCGGGGGCGGACGTCATCGCCGGGGGCGATCGGGTGGATCTGGGCTGGTGAGGGCAACCGCGCGGGCCTGAGCGCCGCCCGGGCCCGATCACCGACCGGGCGACGCCCGTCCCTTATGCTGGCTGACCGGGTCTTCCCCGCAATCCCCGATGCCAGAGCCGACCTCTCTCTCGCCGACTGCCGCGGTCCGTGCCGAGCTCGACCGGGCGCCGGTCGGGCGAGCCGACCTGTTCTCCAAGTGCAGCTCGCCGCGCCTCGACGAGTTCCACGCGGCCGAGGCCGTCGGCCTGCTTCCATATTTGCACGAGGGCCAGCCGGTGATCATGCTCGGCTCCAACAACTACCTGGGCCTGACCAGCGACGAGCGGGTCAAGCGGGCGGCCGTCGATGCGGTGGAGCGGTTCGGGACCGGGTGCACCGGCAGCAGGCTGATGAACGGGACCCTTCCCATCCATCTGGAGCTGGAGAACGAGCTGCGGGACTGGCTGGGTGGGGAGGCCTGCCTGGTGTTCACCACCGGGTACTCGGTCAACCTGGGCACCATCTCGACCCTGGTCGGCTCGCGCGACACGGTGTTCGTTGACGCCGCCAGCCACGCCAGCATCATCGACGGGGCCAGGCTGGCCTCGGGCAGCTTGCGATCGTTCCGCCACAATTCGGTGTCCGGGCTGCGCCGCAAGCTGGCCGCCTGGCGGGAGCAGGAGGGCGACGGGGCCCTGGTCGCGGTGGACGGCGTGTACTCGATGGAGGGCGACATCGCCCCCCTCGCCGAGATCGACCACGTCTGTTCCAGCCTGGGCGCCCGCCTCCTCGTGGACGAGGCTCACGCCCTGGGCGTGCTGGGCCCGGAGGGGAGGGGCAGCGCGGCCGCAGCCGGGATCTGGCCCGACCTGCTGATGGGGACCTTCTCCAAGTCGCTGGCCTCCTGCGGAGGGTTCCTGGTGGGCCCCCAGGCCGTCGTCGACTTCGTCCGCACCGCCTGCCGGCCCTTCCTCTTCACCGCCTCGGGCGTGCCCGCCGCCCTCGGCGCGGCCCTGGCCGCCCTGAGGGTGGCCCGGGAGGAGGAATGGCGCCGGGAGGCCGTGCGCGAGCGGGGGACGCAGCTCCGACGAGGGCTGTTCGAGCTGGGCTACGACGTCGGCGGAGACCATGGGACGGCGATCCTGGCCGTCCACGTAGGTGACGACTGGGAGGCGGCCCGCCTGTGGCGGGCCCTGCTCGACCACGGCGTGTACACCAACTGCGCCGTCGCCCCCGCCGTGCTCCCCGGTCGGGCCCTGCTGCGCACCTCGGTGATGGCGACCCACACCGAGGCCCACATCGACCAGGCCCTGCGGGCTTTCGAGGACGTGAGATCGAAGTCGGGCTGACCGGGGCCACCGGGCACCTGGGCACCTGCCTGCTCGACCGCCTGGTCCACGATCCGGCCGTGAACGCGATCCGCTCGGTCGCCCGCCGCCCCCTCCCAGAGCGCGACAAGGTCCACCACGTCTGCGCCGACCTGCGCGACCCGGCGGCCGGGCGCCATCTGGAGGGCGTCGACGTCCTCTGGCACCTGGGCTTCCAGCTCTGGCGCCGACGCCGCGACCCCGGGGGCCGCGGGGCGGCCGAGGTGAACCTGGCCGGCACGGCCAGCGTCCTGGCGGCTCGTCCCGGCCACGTGGTGCTGGCTTCGTCGGCGTCGGTGTACGGGGCCTGGGCCGACAATCCGCTTCCCATACCCGAGGCCCACCCACCCCGACCCAATCCCGAGTGCCCCTACGCGGGCCAGAAGCTGGAGGCCGAGCGCATGTGCGCGGAGGCGGCCCCCACCGCGGCCTTGCGCATCGTGGCTGTGCTCGGTCCCCACGCCGATCCCATGGTGCGCCGGGCGGCCATGGGCTACCGCCGGGCGGTGCCGGCCGTGCGGGGCGCACGCCAGGCCCTGCAGTTCCTGCACGAGGACGACGCCGCCGAGGCCCTCCACCGCGCCGGCACGATGCGGGCCACGGGTGTGATCAACGTGGCCACGCCCGACTGGCTGACGGAGGGCGAGGTGGCCCGCGTCACCGGCGGGCGGGTGGTCCGAGTTCCCCGGAGGGTGCTCCTGGGGCTGGCCGAGGGGGCGTGGAGGGCCGGTCTGGTCGGGTTCGGCGCGGACAGGGCCGTGCTCATCTCGGGGCCGCTGGCCCTGGATGGGAGCCGGGCCGCCGAGGTGCTGGGGTGGGCCGCGACTACGGGTTCGGCCGCCGTGCTGGCCGGGTTCGTGGCCCGCCCGGCTCAGAGCCGTCGTTCGTAGAGGCGCCAGGTCTTGTAGCGGACGGCGCCCATGGCGGCCAGGGCCGAGTTCATGCGGGTGTTGGTGGCCAGGATCCAGGACGCCTCGGCCCACTCGATGTTCGGCTTGGCCCGCATGCGGTCGACTATCTCGGCATACAGGAGGGGGCCCACGGCCCGCTGCTGGTGCTCGGCAGCCACCCCCAGGGCGAATCCCCGGGCCCGGCTCGGCCTCCGTGCTCCGCGCATGAGCCGCCACCAGCCCAGGGGGAGCAGGCGTCCGCTGCGGACCCCGCGCAGGGCCTGGTTCACGTCGGGAAGGGCCAGGCACACGGCCAGGGGCTCGCCCTCTCCGGTCTCCACCACGAGCGCGGCGTCGGGGTCGATGACCTGGCGCAGGCCCTTGGCCAGGTGGCGGATCTCCTCCTCCGTCATGGGCGCGAAGCCCCAGTTCCTGGACCACGCCGAGTTGTAGACCTGGAAGAAGCGGTGGACCTCGGCGTCGAAGTCGTCCATGCGCATCCCCCGCACCGACAGCCCGCTGCGGGCCTTCAGGCGGTCGAGGACCCGGCGCTGGCGCTCGGACAGAGCGGTGGACGCCCGTTCGAAGCGCCAGCCCCACAGGTCCATGGTCTGCTCCCACCCGCCGTCCACCCAGAGGCGTTCGTAGTACGGCGGGTTGTGGGGCGTGAGGATGAGAGGTGGGTGCTCGAATCCCTGCACCAGCAGCCCGCACTCGTCGTTGGTGGTGAACGACGCCGGACCCACGCACGTGGTGGCCCCGCGGGCGCGCGCCCACCGCCACACGGTGTCGAACAGGGCCGCCGCCGCGTCGGGATCGTCGAAGGATTCGAAGAAGCCGATCCACGCCCACGACAAGCCCTGGAACTCGTTGAAGAGGCGGTCGACACAGGCGCCGATACGGGCCACCGGCCTGCCTCGCCGGTAGGCGATCCACAGCGCCGTCTCCTGGTGGGCGTTGGCCGGGTGCTTGGGGGAGATGCGGTCGTGGACAGAGACGCGCAGGGGCGGGACCCACTCCGGGTCGCGGCCGAAGATGCGGAAGGGCAGGTCGACGAAGCGCCACCGGTCGATGCGGTTGCCCACCCGCTTCACCTCGACGGGAGCGATGCCGGGGGCCACGGGAGACGCCGGCGAGCCCGCCCCCGCGTCGGGGCCCGGCGCGGGCGCTTCGTCGGTGGGGGAGGCCAGGGCGGGGGCGCCGCCAGCGCCGTCTGTCATCGTCCCTCCTGGCTCCCGTTCATTGCCGTCCCCGACGCTACCCGGCCCTTTCATATGCTGGCCCGGTGGCCGAGACCTTGAGGGAGAGGGTCGGGTCGATGCTCCTCGAGCTCGGCGCGCGCGTCCTGCAGGTGCTGGAGTGGTTCGTGGTCCGCTCCTCGCTGGTGCCGACGACCCCGTTCCTCCCGGTCGAGAGCTTTCCGTGGGCCCACCCGCTCGAGGACAACTGGAAGGTGATCCGGGCCGAGCTCGACGACGTGCTGCGCTGGCGGGAACACCTCCCCAACTTCCAGGACATCTCCACCGACCAGGAGTCGATCACCGACGACGACAGGTGGAAGACGTACTTCTTCTTCGGGTACGGGTTCCGGTCCGACTCCAACTGCGCCCAGTGCCCCGAGACCACCAGGCTGCTCGAGGACGTGCCCGGGATGACGACCGCGTTCTTCTCCATACTCTCGCCCGGCAAGCGCATCCCCGAGCACCGCGGGCCCTACAAGGGTGTGATCCGCTACCACCTCGGGCTCCTCGTTCCCGAGCCCCGCGACGCTTGCGGGATCAAGGTGGGCGGCCAGGTGGCCCACTGGGAGGAGGGCAGGAGCCTCGTCTTCGACGACGCCTACGAGCACGAGGCGTGGAACGACACCGACGGTGTGCGGGTGGTGTTGTTCATGGACGTGATCAGGCCCCTGCGCTTCCCGGCGTCCCTGCTCAACCGGGCCATCATCAAGGCCATCTCGGTCTCGCCCTTCGTCCAGGACGCCAAGCGGCGTCACCTGGCGTGGGAGAGGCGCTTCGAAGCGGTGCAGGGGCGGACCTCGCGCTGACGTCGTGGCCGGACCGGCCTCCCGCGTGGTGCCAGGGGAGGCCGGCGGCGGCTTGACATCGCAGGCGGCCGAGCCGATACGGTGGGCCGAGTTCCCAACGCAGGCGGAGCGCGGTCGGGATGGCGGGTCGGTGATGGGCCCGGGCCATCCTGACAGGTAGCCCTCGTAACCCCCGCTTTTTCGCGCTCGTGCCCTGCTCCGTTGCCCATGGGTGCCGTGGCGCGCCCGTGAGTCCACGCCAACCAGCCGACAGCGACAAGGAGGACAGCTGTGCCCATCTGCCGCACGAGGACCCGCACCTACGCCAAGATCGGTGCCACGTTGGGTGGCCTGGCCGCCACCGCCAGCCTGGCCGTCGGTGGAGTGCCGGCCCACGCCCAGGCCGCTCCCACCCCGGAGAGCTTCCACAAGCTCAGAGTGTGCGAGTCAGGCGACAACTACCGCTCGGTGGGCTACGGCTACTACGGCGCCTACCAGTTCGACATCCGCACCTGGAGGGGCCTGGGCTACGGCGGGCGGGCCGACCAGGCGTCGCCCGCGACCCAGGACGAGGCCGCCCGCCGCCTGTACAACGCCCGGGGCTGGCATCCGTGGCCCGCGTGCTCCCGCAAGCAGGGCCTGGCCTGATGTGACGGCCTCCTCGCCCTCCCGGGGGCGAGGAGGCCCCTCGCTTCCGGAGACCGGCGGGCGGAGTACAGGCAGGCGGAGTACAAAGGGGCCATGCTCGACGCTGAGGTCTTGGGCGCCCATGTGAAGCGGATGAACGAGGACGGCTTCACCATCGTGGAGGATGCCTTGGAGGCTGAGCTGGTCGAAGCCCTGCGTGAGGACCTGGACCGCCTCGAGCGCGACCTGGGGGTGGTGCCGGCCGGCAACGACTTCGAGGGCCGCAGCACG
>VAXP01000114.1:61757-62260 GCA_005884125.1 Actinomycetota bacterium
ATCGGCCCGGGTGAGACGGCTCAGCCCATCCACTCCGACGACCAGCTGATACCACTGCCCAAGCCCCACCAGCCCACGGTGTGCAACACCATGTGGGCCCTTACCGACTTCACCGATGAGAACGGGGCCACCCGCCTGATGCCCGGGTCGCACGTGCGGGACCGCTCCCCCGACTACGGCCACCCCTACGAGACCATCCCGGCCGAGATGCCGAAAGGAAGCGTCCTCGTCTGGCACGGGAGCCTCTGGCACGGAGGCGGCGCCAACCGGACCTCGGAGCGGCGGGTCGGCATCGCCATGAACTACTGCGCCGGCTACATACGCCAGCAGGAGAACCAGCAGCTCGGCATCCCCCTGGAGGTGGCCAAGGGCTTCGGTCCCCGGCTCAGGGAGCTGGTCGGCTTCGGCGTCTACATGGGCCTCATCGGCCACATCGACAAGCGCAACCCGTCGTTTCTGCTCGACGAGCAGATCGAGCACCGCATGGTCTGGGACATCGTCAC
>VAXP01000114.1:62317-76976 GCA_005884125.1 Actinomycetota bacterium
GGCAAGACGACAACGGTGCACGCCCTGGGCGCCGCTCTGGCCCAGCTCGATCAGCGCGTCCTGCTCGTCGACCTCGACCCCCAGGCCTGCCTCACCTACTCGGTGGGGCTGGATCCCGACACGCTGGCCCGCTCGCTCCACGACGTGTTCGTGCGCCGCGTCGCCGTCAACGAGGTGGTCCAGCACGTGGGCGGCGGACTCGACGTGGTCCCGGCCACCATCGACCTGGCTGGCTCCGAGGTCCTCCTGCTCACCCGCACCGGGCGGGAGCACGTGCTGGCTCGAGCCCTGGAGGCGCTCCACTCCGCCTACGACACCGTCCTGGTCGACTGCCCCCCTTCCCTGGGCGTGCTCACCATCAACGGGCTCACCGCCGCCGAGTCGGTGCTCGTGCCCCTGCAGTGCGAGGCCCTCAGCCATCGGGGAGTGGGCCAGCTGCTGGAGACGATCGACGACGTGCGCGCCTTCGCCAACGCCGACCTGCGGGTGCGGGGGATCATCCCGACCATGTTCGACGGCCGCACCCGTCACGGGCGGGAGATCCTGGCCGGCGTGGGCGCCCGCTACGGGCTGCCCGTGCTCGAGCCCGCGGTGGGCAAGTCGGTGCGCTTCGCCGAGGCGCCGGCGCAGGGCCGGTCGATCATCGACTACGCGCCGGCCTCACCGGGCGCCGAGGCCTACCGGGCCCTGGCCCGGGCCCTGGTCGCCGACCTGCGCCCGCCGGTGCGCGAGGAGGTCCATGCCACCTTCCCGTGACCCCCTGGGGAAGCAGGCTCTGTTCTGGGCCGGCAACGAGCGCTTCGGGCGGGCCGAGCCCCGGCCCGAGGAGCTGGACGAGGCCTGGACGGGGCGGCGGGCCGTCTTCACCGCCCCCGCCCGTCCCCGTGCGGGAACCCTGGCCCTGGACTGCTCGTCCTGCGGCGCCCAGACCCGGATCGGCTACCTCGAGTTCCTGCGCCGCCACCTCCCCTTCTGGCTGTGGGTCCCGGGCCGGCGCTTCTCGCGGCTGCTGGTCTGCCCCGCCTGCGAGCGCCGCACCTGGCTGGCCGTCTCCTGGCGCTCCTGAGCGGCCGGTTCTCCGGCCCCGTGTCAAAGGCGCTGGGTCGCGGACGAGAGGCCAAAAAAAATGGTTCCGAGTGACCTTCGGATGGACCTTTCGGCCCTCCCTCCAGCCACTCGGAACCGCCCCCATTAGACCCCGCCGGGGCGGCCTTGGCAAGGGCGCGATTGCGTCAAGGGGGACGCACGCCGCGCCCGTCGACTTGACGGGCCCCGCGGCCCGGGCGTGGGCTTGAGGTCGGCGGAAGCCATCTCCTGGATCCGAGGGAGGCCAGCATGACCCCTGCCACCGAGTCGGTACGAGTCGTCTCCGCCGACAGCCACGTGCTCGAGCCCCACGACCTGTGGACGAGGCGTCTGGCTGGGTCTCCCTACGCCGACCGCGCCCCCAGGATGATCGAGGACGGGTCCCACGGCCACGTCTTCGCCATCGACGGCCTGCGCCCGTTCCCCGTGGGCCTGGCCGGGGCGGCGGGCAAGCCCGCCGAGGAGCTCAGGTACACCGGGGACCAGGTGGAGTCGCTGCGCGCCGGCGGTTGGGACCCCACGGCCAGGCTGGAGGACATGGACGCCGACGGGGTGGCGGCCGAGGTGCTCTACCCCTCGGTGGGCATGACCCTGGCCCAGTCCAAGGACCTGGGGTACCAGTTGGCGTGCATCGGCGCCTACAACGACTGGCTGGTGGAGTTCTGTGCCGGGGGCCACGGGCGCCTCGGAGGGTTGGCCATGATCCCCGCCATAGACGTGGGCGCGGCCCTCGAGGAGGTCGAGCGGGGCTACCAGGCCGGGCTGCGAGGAGCCATGGTCCCGGGCATGCCCCCCGAGGGCCACTACGCCGAGGCTCGCTTCGACCCCCTCTGGGCCGCGCTGGCCGATCGGGGCTGGCCCGTCTCGTTCCACATCCTCACCGGAGCCATGGGCGGCGATCCCACGCTGCGCTCCGGGATCGCCATGCTCGGGGTCATGAGCGTGGTCCACCAGATGCAGCAGACGCTGGCGCTGTTGGTCTTCGGCGGCGTCTTCGACCGCCACCCCCGGCTCCGGGTTGTCTCGGCCGAGCACGACGGGGGCTGGGTGGCCCACTTCGCCTACAGGCTCGACCAGATGTACGAGCGCCACCACGGCTGGCTGGGCCGCAACGCCGCGCCCATCCGGCGGCGGCCGTCGGAGTATCTGACCGAACAGTGCTGGTACACCTTCCAGAAGGATCCGGTGGCGGTGGAGACCCGCGACCGGGTGGGCGTGGGCCAGCTCATGTGGGCCAGCGACTATCCCCACTCCGACTCCACCTGGCCTCACTCCCGCAAGGTCATCGAACGTGACTTCTCAGGGGTGGCCCGCCCCGACCTAGAGGCGATCGTGGGCGGGAACGCGGCCGCCCTCTACGGGTTGTAGGCCGGCTCAGCGCCCCTGCCAGCGGGGAGGACGCGACTCGCGGGCGGCCTGACGTCCCTCGCGGGCATCTTCGGTGGCGCCGGCCAGGCGGCGCATGGTCTCGCCCATGCGCACGGCGTCGGCCCACGGGAGCTGGCTTCCCCGGTAGGCCATCTCCTTGGTGGCCCGGGCCGCCAGGGGAGCGGCCTGGAGCAGGCGGGCGGCCAGGGCCCCGGCCTCCTCCATGACGCGGTCGGGGGGCACCACCCGGCCCACCAGACCCATCTCCTTGGCCCGGCGGGCGTCCACGCGCTCGCCCGTCAGCAGGAGCTCCATGGCGTTGTGCCAGCCGACCCGACCCGGGAGGCGGATGGCCCCCACAATCGTGGGCACGCCCAGGCGCACCTCGGGGAAGCCGAACTCGGCTTCCTCGCTGGCGATCACGAAGTCGCACGCGCATACGAGTGTGAGCCCGTATCCGAGACAGTGGCCGTTGACGGCGGCGACGGTGGGTTTCCAGATCTCCATGCCGCTCTCGAAGGAGTTGATGGTCGGGATCTCCCAGAACGAGCCGGGCCACGACCCCGCCGCCCCGGCCCCGTCCTTGAGATCGGCGCCCACGCAGAAGGCCCGCCCGGCGCCGGTGACGATGGCGACCCAGGCTTCGTCGTCCTCACGGAAGTGGTTCCACGCCGCGTTCATATCCTGGCGCAGCTCGCCGTTGATGGCGTTGAGCACCTGGGGCCGGTTGTAGGTGATGGTGGCTACGTGGCCGTCGCGATGGTAGAGGACCGTCTCAGCCATGGCGGCTCACTCAGATGGGAGCGACGGTGTCGCCCAGGCGGACGGAGCCGTCGGTCAGGATGTCGGCCCTGAGCCCGCCGCGGTGGACCAGGGCCCGGACTATGCGGGCGTCGGTCATCCCGGCCAGGTACGAGCAGGGCTCGGCCAGGCGCACGCCGCTCAGCTCGACCGTCCCTATGCGGAAGCGACGGCCCACCAGATGGTTGAGAGCCACGCCCTGGGTGACGATGTTGCGCCTGGTCGCTCCTGGGGCCAGCTCGACCCGGTAGTCCCGCAACGCGGCTTCGATCGCCTCCTGCTCGATGAGGGTGAGCTGGCGTCCGGTACCGCCCTTGTCCGACCACCGTCCATCACCGGCTGCGTAGCGGTCCCCCTCGATGCCCTTGCCGGCCCGGAGCTTCACCTCCGTCCGGGCTGCCACCGGCCCGCCCGCCTCTGTCGCCAAGTACAGCCCCACGACCTCGCCCTCGCTTCGCACGGGGCACAGTCTGTCTGCGTCGCGCTCTGCCCGCATACGACAAATCGGGTAGGGCCCAGGCATGGAGGTCAGCGGGCGGAGCGCGGCCGTCTGTTCGATGCCATACTCCGGCTCGGCACGGCACCAGTTCGGGGAGGCGGACCATGAAGAACGCTCGGACGTCCCGCATGTCCATCGTGGTCGTCGCGGCGGTGGGGGGGCTGCTGTCGTGGTGGCTTCCGGTCACGACCGCACACGCGGCGGCGCCGACGACCTACACGATCGGTGTCGACTTCGCCTCGCCCCAGGGGCACAACTTCCAGTACACGGACTACTTCCCGCGCGGCTCGGTCAACATCCACAACGGGGACGTGGTCGACTTCAAGTGGAACCAGGGGTCTCTCGACGGGTTCCACAGCGCGACCCTGATCGCCCAGGGCCAGACGCCGAACCAGGTGTGGGCGGCCAACCCCGTCGTGGGCTCTGACGCAGACGACGGCAGCGGGCAGCTCGCCTTTCTGGGGAGCAACCCGGGGACCTTCGGCACGAGCCCTCCACCTGGCGCCGGGCCGGGGGGTTGTGGGGACGCCGCCATTCCGTGCACCTACGACGGCACCACCCTGGTCAGCTCGGCCGAACAGCCGACGGCGCCGGGCGGAGACTACGTCGTGAAGATCGCCCTTCCCGGAACGGTGAGCAGCGCCACCACGGTCAACTTCATCTGCATCGTGCACCCCGGCATGCAGGGAGCGGTCACGGTCGTGCCCGACGCCCAGGCCGCGTCCCTTCCCGCCGATGTGCTGGCCGCCGCCAACACGCAGGGGCAGGCCGACACGACCGAGGCGCTGAACGCGGAGTCGGCCGCACCCGCGCCCACGACGACCACCAACCCCGATGGCACCCACACCGTGACGGCCACGGCCGGTACGGCGTCGGCCCACACCGAGGTCCTGGAGATGCTGCCCCGGTCGCTGCACGTCGTACCCGGTGACACGGTCAAGTGGACGACGCTGACCCAGCGAGACATACACACCGTGACCTTCCCCGCCGGTCCCGGGTCGGCGTCCGTCGACCCCTTCAACTCGCCGCCCGTGTGTGAGTCGGCCAGCGGTCCCGATCCCGTGGCTCCAGGGCTCAACGGGCCACCACCATTCGGCTGCGCCAGTCCCGCTGCGGTCGAGCTCCCCTTCTCCGCCGCGGCCGCGGGTCCCACCGCCATCTCCCCCACGGGCTACCGCATGGCCGCCACCGACGGCGGCATATTCGACTTCGGCAAGAACACCAAGTTCTTCGGCTCGACCGGGAACGTCACCCTCAACAAGCCCGTCGTCGGCATGGCCAACACTCCTGACAGCCAGGGGTACTGGAACGTGGCGTCCGACGGGGGGATCTTCGCCTTCGGCGACGGCGGGTTCTTCGGCAGCACGGGCAACATCAAGCTGAACAAGCCGATCGTGGGCATGGCCTCCACGCCTGACGGCCAGGGTTACGCCCTGGCCGCCTCCGACGGCGGCATCTTCGCCTTCGGCGACTTCCCCTTCCTGGGGAGCACGGGCAACATCAAGCTCAACCAGCCCATGGTGGGGATGGCCATAGGGCAGGGAAACAACGGTCCCGGTTACTGGGAGGTCGCCTCCGACGGCGGCATCTTCGCCTTCGGCAGCGTCGGCTTCCTGGGCAGCACGGGCAACGTCAAGCTGAACAAGCCCATCGTGGGCATGGCCTCCACCCCGGACGGCGGGGGCTACTGGCTGGTGGCGTCCGACGGCGGCATCTTCGCCTTCGGCGACGCCGGGTTCTTCGGCAGCACGGGCAACATCAAGCTGAACAAGCCGATCGTGGGCATGGCTCCTTCCGACGACGGCGGCGGCTACTGGCTGGTGGCGTCCGACGGCGGCATCTTCGCCTTCGGCGACGCCTTGTTCCAGGGCTCGACCGGGAACATAAAGCTGAACAAGCCGATCGTCGCGATGGCGGCTGCCCCGGTGCCGTCGACCTCGGGAGTCCTCAGCGTGCCGCCCACGCCGTTCCCGGCGAACTACAGCTTCTCCTTCCCGCAGGCGGGCACCTTCTCCTATGAGTGCAAGATCCACGGCCACATGGCTGCGGCCGTCGCCGTGGGCTGACGCCGGGCCCAGCCCCGCGCCTGGGCCTCTGACGCCGTCCGGGGACCCGGTAGGTTCGCGGTCCCGGCCCTGGAGGAGCCTTGAAGGCACTGGTGTTCCACCACAGCCTGCCTCGGGAGGCGGCCGCCAAGCTGGGCGGCGGGCTGGACCGCCGTGCCTTCGTGGCGCCCTTCGCGCCGGTGAGGCTGGACGACGTCCCCGAACCCGAGCCGCCCAACCAGTCCTGGGTGCGCTGCGACACCGTCGTGAGTGGGATCTGCGGCTCTGACGCAAAGCAGATCTTCCTCAACGGGCGGCGCGACAACCCTCTGACCGCTCTGCTGTCGTTCCCCCACGTGCTCGGCCATGAGGCCGTGGCCCGCCGGAGCGACACGGGCGAGCGGGTCGTGCTGAATCCCTGGCTGTCCTGCGGCCCCCGGGGGATCGACCCACCCTGCCCCGCCTGCGCCGAGGGCCGCTATCCGTGGTGCCGCAACTTCACCGTCGGGGCCCTGCCCGCGGCCATCCACCTGGGCAACTGCGCGGGGGCGGCCGGGGCCCACGCCGAGAGGTTCTGCGCCCACGCCGGCCAGCTGTTCGCCGTGCCCGACGATGTGAGCGACGAGGCGGCTGTGCTGGCCGATCCCGTCAGCGTCTCCCTGCGCACGGTCCTGTTGTGCCCGCCCGCGGAGGGCTCGCCCGCCCTGGTCTACGGGTCGGGAACGCTGGCCCTGGCCGCCGTCGGGCTCGTACGCCACCTCTACCCCGACGTCGAGGTATGGGTGGCCTGCCGCCCCGGTCCCCGAGCGGCGCTGGCCGCCAAGCTGGGGGCCCACGCCGTGCTCTCGGCCGAGCCCGACGTCCTGGTGGAGGAGGTGGGGCGCCGCTGCGGAGCCCGCACCCTGGTCCCGTGGAGCGGGCGATCCTGGATCCAGGACGGGCCCGCCGTCGTCTACGACACGGTGGGCAGCCCCGAGACGGTGGAGACCTCCATGCGCCTGCTCACGACGGGGGGGACGCTCGTGATCAGCGGCGTCGAGCCACCAGCGCGCTTCGAGTGGACCCCCCTGTACTTCAAGGAGCTCCACGTGATCGGCTCCAACGCCTTTGGCGTGGAGGAGGTCGGAGGGGTGCGAAAGCACGCCTTCGAGCACTACTTCGACTTCCTCGGCGCCGGGCTCGACCTCACCCCGCTCGTCACCCATCGCTTCCCGCTGGCGAGGTGGAGGGAGGCCGTCCACACCATCGCCAGGCGCCGCCGTACAGGCGCGGTCAAGGTGCTGCTCGAGCCCTGAGGCAACCGGGAGAGATGGGCCGCCTAGCAGGCCGGCTGCGACGCCACCACCTGGGCCGCGCTCCAGGTGGCCCCTCCGTCATGGGTGCGCAGCACCGCCACCTGCTGGCCGCCGGCCCAGCCGTCGGCCGGGTTGGCGAAGCTTGTCCTCTGGATCACGGTGGGCGCGGGCGCCTGCTGCCGCTGCCAGGTGGTGCCCCCGTCGCTGGTCACGAGGACCTCGCCCTGGCCCCCGTCGCGCTGGCCCACCACCCAGCCGTGGGAGGCGTCGGCGAAGTCCACGCCCCAGAGCGTGGTGTCGGGGTCGTGCCCCTGCCTGGTCCACGTGGCCCCGCCGTCGCCCGTGGTCAGGATCACCCCGGCGGAGGGTGCCCCGCTGGTGAAGTCCCAGCCCACCGCCCACCCCCGGCTGGGGGAGACGAAGCGGATGCCCCGGAGCTCGGCCACCCCCGAGGCCGGCTGCTGGCTGACCCAGGTCGCCCCCGCGTCCGAGGTGGCCAGGACGACGCCGCTGTGGTCGGAGGCGACCCCCGCGGCCCATCCGTGGACGCCGTCGAGGAAGGAAACGTCGTACAGGGCTGCCACCTGGGCGGGGACGGGCTGCAGCGTCCATGTCCGGCCCCCGTCGGCGGTGTGGACGATGGCGCCACCCCCGCCGTTGTTGGGTCCCGGGAAGTCGCCCACGGCCCATCCCTGGTTGGCGTCGACGAAGCTGCCCGAGAACAGGGTGGCGATACCCGAAGGCAGAGCCGCCGCGCTCCAATGGCCGCCGCCGTCGGTCGAGCGCAGCGCCACGGCCGAGGCGTTGGCCAGGTCGGACCCGAAGGCCCACACCTGGGACGCGTCGATCGAGGTCACCTTCCAGATGTCGCCCCGCCCCACGGGCAGGCACTGCGCCTGCCAGGTCGCCCCTCCGTCCCGGGTGGCGACCACGAACGCCTGCGAAGACTGCTGGCCGCTGATCCATCCCACCGAGGCCGAGGCGAAGTGGAGGTCGGCGAGCGTGGTCAAGCGGAGGCTGGCCGGAGACGTGGTGGTCGTCGTGGCTGCAGACGACGTGGGCGGGCGCGCCGGCCCGGCTCCGCTCGGCACCCGGCTCGACGCCGAGGTGGCGGTCGGGGGCGGGGGAGCGGTGGAGGGCGTGGCCCGGGGACTGGTGAGGGGGGTGGTCAACCCGCCCGAGGTCGGGCCGGTGGCCGGCCCACCCCCCGAGCCCGGCGTGGTCCCCGGGACCCGACCGGCGTCCACCGCCACCGGGGCGCGATGCGGACCCGAGGAGTGCTCGACCAGGGCGACGGCGCCCAGGGCGAGGAGCACGGCCACGACCAGGGACCAGGTCCCCAGGGCCCGGCCGGCTCCGCCCGGGCGTGCGTGGCTCGGCGCCGGCGCCGTTGCGGCGGGGGGCGTGGTTCGGGCCAGCGGCGTGGGCCGGGCCCGCCCCAACGGCCGCGTCAGGCCCTCGGACCGCATGGTGGTACCCACGGTCCAGCTCACCTGGATGCGCTTGCGGCCCCCCGGCCCGTCTTTCACTGCGTCCATGAAGCCACACTTCGCGCCGGGGCGTCACGCGACCTTCAGCAACGGCCTCCCCCCGGGGCGCCTCTCAGCGCAGCTGGTGAGGGCGCGCCGCGGACGGCTGGGGCTCGGGCCACAGCCCGGAGGCGTCCTGGAGCGGGGACAGGCACCCAGGCCCGTCCGTGTACCAGAGCCGGGGCCGGGCGTCGGGGTCGGGCGGGATCACCACCACCGCGGCCGACCGGGTTCCGTAGCGCTGGGTGTGCACGCATGCGGCCGCCACCTCGGGGGGTCGCTCTGTCGTCCCCGCCGCCCTCTCGGCGTCGGCGCCGGCGGGGATGTCGTGGTTGGCCAGGACGGCCCGGAGGGCGGGGACCAGCTCGGCCTCGGCCACCGCCCCAAGGGGCTCGAGCAGCCTCCGCATGTTGTCCACCTTGGGCGACGCTCCGCCCAGGGGGCGGTTCTCGAGCACGTGGGTCCCGGGCGGGAGCTCGATGACCGCGGGCGCGTCGCCGTCGTTGAGGTCGATGTAGAACAACGAGCTGCGGTCGCCGACGAGCAGCCAGGCGGCGTTGTAGTCCGCCGGCTTCACCGAGGTGACGAAGCGCTCCACCGCGGTGGGTGCGTCCGGGCTTCGAGCCAGGGCCAAGGGCAGCTCCCCCCGGGACCGCTTGGTGGGGTCGCGGCCGTTGGTAGCCCCGCCACCACCCCCGCCTCGTTGACCGCCAGCCAGGTCCCGCCCGCGAGCTCGTCCCGCCCACCCAGGATCCGAGGACCGTGGGCCTGCAGCACCGTCATGGCCACCGCGGGCCGGTCCAGCAGCTCGTCCCGGTTGGCCGCCACGATCAGGGGGGATTCGTCACGGTCCCGGGAGATCGCCACCAGGAGGCACATCGTCAGCACCGTACCGTGCCCGTGCACCGCCCCACCTGGTCGACGGCGGGTGTGTCATCGGCCGACAAAGGCGCCCGCGTGCACGTGCACCCGGAAGGCGCCATCCCGGGCGATGACGGCGGTGACCCTCCGCTCGGCCGCGGCCAGCACGTCGGAGAACTCGACGCCGTAGGGCAGGGTCGGGGAGAGGCCCACCATGCTGGCCAGGTATCCGGCACCACCAGCTCCGTTCTCCGGTGGTGGCAGTCGACGGAGGCGAAGGCCACGGCCAGGGGGTCGTGGCCTTCCTCCAGGGTGAAGCGCTCGCCCGATCGGTCCAGATGGAACGGCCTCCCGGCCAGCTCGGAGACGGTCTCGTCCAGCACCCGTCCCAGCTCGGCCAGGTGGTCCCGGCCGTTCGTGACGGCCAGCAGGACACCGTCGGGCCGGAGGACGCGGCGGAGCTCCAGCCCCGCCAGCACGATGTCGGGCACGTGGTAGAGCATGTGGTTGGCCATCGCCGTTCCCGCCGAGGCCGCGGCCAGGGGGAGCGCTTGGGCGTCTGTCTCCAGCACGGGGCCGGCGAAGCCGGCCGGGCGCAGACCGCGGAGCATCCCCCGTGACAGGTCGAGCGCCACTCGCCGCCGCCCGGGGAGGGCGGACAGGTACTGGCCGTTGCCGGCGCCGACGTCCACGATGGGCTCGCCCAGAGCCTCGGGCCCGCCCACCAGCGCGAACAGCCACTCGGTGATCGGCTCCTTCTTGGGCTGGGCGAAGCGGTAGAGCTGCTGGCGGTCGGCAAGCAGGTCGCCGGTGCCGTAGCTGATGGTCGTGAGGTGCCGTCGGTCGGTGCGGGGGTCGGGGCCGGGGTCGTCACCCGCTCCCGCTGATGGCGTCACCCCTTGGCGCCTCCGGTGAAGTTCCACGCCGCCAGCCGCAGGGTCGGGACGTGGTGGAACCAGCCGTAGAGGGCGCCCAGGTCGCCTGTGGCCAGGCGGCCGTCGTCACCGAGCCCCAGGACCCGTCCCGGCCCGAGGGCGCCGACGAAGGACTGCGTGAAGCGCAGGTTTCGCACCGCGCTGGTCACGCGCCCGCCCTCGATGAGGAACAGGCCGTTGCGGGTGAGGCCGGTGACGACCTGGGTCTTGGGATCCAGGAAGCGGATGTACCAGAAGTCGGTGACGAGCAAGCCCCTCTCCACGGCGCCCACGAGGGCGTCGACCGACTGTGTGCCCGATCCAAGGAAGAGGTTGGTGGGCATGGGCCCGGCGGCGTGGTCGCCAGAGAAGTGCCCGGTGCTGCGGGTTCCCGCCTGCGCCGCGCTGCGACGGTCGTGGGCGAGGGCGACGGTGACGCCGTCACGCACCAGGTCGAGACGCCGGCGCGGGGTGCCCTCTCCGTCGAAGCCCACACCCAACGTGCGGGGGTCGGAGGCGTCGCTCCAGAGGTTGACGGAGGCGTCGAACTGGGCCTCGCCCAGATGCACGAAGGACTGTCCCTCGGCGTGGGCCTTGGCGTTGAAGCCTGCCCGGGCCAGGAAGTCGAGCATGGAGGCGACGCACGCGGGCTCGAGCACGACCTCGTAGTGGCCCGGATCCAGTTCGACGGGATCGGCCGAGGCCCTGGCCTTCTGGGCCGCCGTCGCTCCCGCCCGACCGCCGTCCAAGTCGCCCAAGGACCGGCTCATCTCGGCGCCGAGGCCGTCCGAGGTGCCGGTCCGGGCCAGGGCGTCGAGCTGGGCCACGGTGGCGCGACCCGTCTGGCTGAGTCCCGCCGAGTTGGCCAGGCCCGTGATCACGGCGTCGGTGGAGCAGAAGCCGGCCGCCCCGGTGCCGGGCCCGGCGTCGACGAAGGCCCTCACCACCGCGGCCCTCTCCACCGGGGAGGCGGCCCACGTGGCCTGGTCCCAGTGGTCGACCTCCGCCGTCTCGCCCGGGGCCGCCAACCCGGGCCAGTGGGGGTCGGGCGGACGCAGGCCGGCGGCGGTGACGGTGCCCTCTGCCAGCCGGCCGATGCCCCTGTCGCTGGTGTCGGTGCTCGACGCGGTGGCCAGGCGGCCCTGGACCACGGCCGTGAGGGAGACCTCGGTGCTGTCCTCGGCCACGTTCTGGTGGATGAACGAGTTGGCGAAGCGGGTCAGAGCGTGGCGGCCCGTGCTGACCTGGACTATGGCCTCGGCCCGGTCGCCGACCGAGGCCAGGACGCGGTTGCAGATCTCGAGCTCGCGCTCGCCCACCGGGCTCACCCCCGGACGCCGACCCGCACGTTCCGGAAGCGGGCGGGCACGGCCGGGTGGCCGGTGTGGCCCGTCTGCACGGGCTGCCCCTTGCCGCAGTGGGGAGTCCCCCAGAAGCGGCGCTCGGTCTCGTTGCCCACCAGGTCCATGGAAGCCCAGAACTGGGGACCGATGCCGGTGTAGGTGGGGTTGCGCAGCATCCGGCCCAGCACGCCTCCCTTGATCTCCCACCCGATCTCGCAACCGAACTGGAAGTTGAGGCGCTTGTCGTCGATCGACCACGAGCGGTTGGTGTCCATGTAGACGCCGTCTTCGGTCGCTGCGATCATCTCGTCCAGGGAGGACGTGCCGGGCAGCATGCCCACGTTCGTCATGCGCACCATGGGCAAGCGGCTGTAGCCGTCCCCCCGCACCGTGCCTCCGGCGGCCACCCCGGCCAGCGCGGCCGAGTCCCTTCCCGAGAGCACGCCCACCCAGCGCCCGTCTCGCACGATGTCGGTGCACTGTGCCGGGGTGCCCTCGTCGTCGTAGCCGAAGGAGCCCAGCGCCCCTGGCAGGGTGGCGTCGGCGGTGATGTTCATCACCTCCGAGCCGAAGCGCAGCTCGCCCAGGCGGGCCAGCTCCAGCCACGACGTGCCGGCCAGCCCCGCTTCCCACCCGAGGATGCGGTCCAGCTCTATGGCGTGCCCCACCGATTCGTGGATCTGGAGCGCCATCTGGGCGCTCCCGAGGACCAGGTCGGTGGTGCCGGCCGGGCACTGGGGCGCCCGCAGCAGGGCCTGGGCCTCCTCGGCGATGCGGACGGCGTTGCCTTCGAGGTCGAGCTCCCGCACCAGCTCCCACCCGCGGGTCCCGTACTGGCCGAGGACCCCCGGGTACGAACGGCGCTGGGTCTCGCTGTCGCCCACGGCGATCGCTTCCATGTAGGCCCCGCATTCGACGATGCGCTGGGAGATGCGGGCGTCCTCGCTCGAAACGAACCACCGCTCCGTGTCCCAGACCGCGTAGGAGGCCCCGGCCAGGCTCGCTCCCGCGTCCTGGCTCGCTCTGGTCACGCCTACCAGCAGATCGGCCTTGGCCTCGAGGGGAATCTGGAGAGGATGCTCCTCCCATGCGCTCGACCAGTCCGCTTGTGCGGGCGTCACCGGTGCCAGCTCGAGCGCCGGTCCCGCCACCATGGCCGAGGCCCGGGCGACGTCCGCCGCCTCCGCGCCTGCGGCCCGGGCCGAGGCGTTGTCGAGACAAGGCGTGGCGAAGAACCCCCAGGACGAGCCGATGAGGGCCCGGACGCCGACGCCGGCGGACTCGTCCTGGCGGAGGGACTCGACCACCTGGTTCTGAGCCCGCATGCCCTCGGTCCTGGTCGTCATCACCCGGGCGTCCGCGTACCTCGCCCCTGCCGCCAGGGCTCCCTCCACCGCCGCGGTGGCCACGTCGAACACCCGCGCACCGTAGCCCAGGCCTAAAGCCCCTTGGCCGGGCGCCGCTCGGGGCGCAACGCGGTTGCGCCGCACACATGTGTGAGGTGGAGTAGGCGGGTGGCGTTGCGCGAGATCTGGGATCGGGCCGCCCAAGCCTGGGGCAACTTCGCGGCATCGCCGGACCATGACCACCTCTACTGGGCCTTCCACCGCCTTCGCTTCCTCGACCTGCTGCCTCCGCCGGGCCGGCTGACGGTCGACCTGGGCGCGGGGGAGGGCAGGCTCACCGCCGAGCTGGCCCGGGCCGGCCACAGGGTGGTGGCCATCGACAGCTCGCCCGCGATGGTCAGCCGAGCCGTCCAGCGCGCCGACGTGGGCCGAGCACTGGTCGGGGACGCGTCACGTCTCCCCCTTCCCGACTCAGTTGCCGACCTTGCAGTCGCCTTCATGTCGCTCCAGGACATGGACGATCTCGCGATCGCGGTGGCCGAAGGCGCTCGCGTCCTTTGCCCCGGTGGGCGGTTCTGCCTGGCGGTCGCCCACCCCGTCCGCTCCGCGGGAGGATTCGAGAGCAAGGATCCGGGCAGCCCCTTCACGATCGCGGGCTCCTACTTCGAGCGCCAGCCCTGGCCCTGGCGCCACTCCCATTCGGGCATGACCATCTCGATCCCGAGCGAGCATCGACCCCTCGAGGCCTACTCGGCCGCCCTGGAGGACGCCGGCCTCCTGATCGAGTCGCTGCGGGAGCCGGCGCCCGATCCCGAGGCCGTGGCCGGGCGCCCGCCCCTGCTCCGTTGGACCCGCCTGCCCTGCTTCCTCCACATCAGGGCGCTCAAGCCCCCGCGCTAGAGCCCCGGTCGGATCCCCGCGGGGGCCTTGGGCCCCAGGGGAGCTGGCCCGAAGAGGACCCGGCACAGCCCGCCAGGGTGGGGGGCACCCGCCTGTGACCTGGGAATTCGTCGGAATTGTCGAGATTCCAGGGGGCCGATCCGGCCGAGGTGGACGGAACGCTCACCTCGGACCGCGCCCTGCCGATGACACCCGTGAAGCGCTGCACGTTGAAAACCAGACCGAGGGAGCCGGCAGGACCTCCGGCGTGCAACCCCCAGCGGAGCGGAGTCGCGTCCCGCAATTAGCGGAACCGGGACGACACCAACAACGCAAAGGGGGTGTTCGTCCAATGAAGAAGGTTGCCGTGCGCGTCGTCGCTGTCACCGCTTCTCTGGCCGCGCTGCTGCTTGCTGGCGGTGCCGGTTTCGGAGTGAGCTAGTCAAGCCCCGACCATCGATCCGACTCTGCGTTACCGCTGGAGTCCTGCCGCCTTCCTCGGGGTGGAATGTTCACGAGTCGCGCTGCACCGATGGCGCGCCAAGCCCGATGAAGGCGAAACGATTGAGAGAGGACCCTAAGCCCCGCTGGCGTTGGCTGGCACAGGCCGGTGTCTTCGCGGCGTCATTGGTCCTGGTCGGCGCTGCCGCCCAGGCGCTTTCGAGCCATCAATGGCCAGAGCTGACGATCGTC
>VAXP01000114.1:76990-77511 GCA_005884125.1 Actinomycetota bacterium
CGCCTCGCTCCTCGTGGCGACTGAGAACAGCGCGGCAGTGTTGCCCACGAACATCACCGTGAGCCCGGCATTCATGGTCGTCATGAGTTCCATCGCGGCGATGGGCCACGGTCCCGTGGTTCTCGGCGCCATGCTCGTTGGCATTACCGGAGGTCTCTCCCTCACTGTCGCGCGCCAGCGACGGTGGCTGATTCTTGCCTTCAATTCTGCTCAGACCGCTTTGGCGTCTGCGGCTGCGGCTGCGGCTTATCTAGGTCTCCAAGCTGTCGGAGTCCCAGGCCCGGTTGCCGCTGTCGGAGCGACAATTGGTTACGCCGTGGTCAACGTCGCTCTTGTGCTTCCCGTCGTCGCTTCGATCAGCGACGTCCCCAGTCGCGACGTGTGGGCGAACATGGCGCCTGCCCTCCCAAACTATCTGGTATTCGGGGCTGCTGGATTTGGGATGGGCGTCCTCTACGCCCACGTCGGCATTGTCGCCGTGTTGGGTTTGGTGACTCTCCTTGTTGTCGCCCGGTCGGTGT
>VAXP01000156.1 GCA_005884125.1 Actinomycetota bacterium
CGGCGGCCAGGATGGACCTCGTGATCAGGGCCGTGGACCACGAGGACTACCCGGGATGAGTGGACCAGCTGGCCGATCCGCTCCGGGCCAGACGCGCCTACTGGCATCTCGTGCTCAGCGGCGCCCCCGCCCTACCGGCGGTTCGGGAGGGACTGCGCCACCCCGACGGCGACGTCCGGGACTACTGCACCAAAGCCCTCGACCACCTCGTCGACCGCGACACTTATCCGCTGCTGGTGGCCATGCTCGACGATCCCGATCATCGGGTTCGCGTCGATGCTCTCCACGCCCTGGCCTGCGACCGCTGCAAGAACGACGGCTGCCGCCCCGCCAAGGAGGATCTGCTCGACGGGGCCGTCCGCCTCCTCCGCGCCGACCCTCACAAGCATGTGAGGGCTATGGCCGTCGAGGTCGTCGGGCGGTGGGTCCACACCGACTCGCCGGCCTCTCGGGTCCTCATCGACTCGAGGGACAATGATCCCGAGCCCTCGGTCCGGAAGAAGGCGGGCTGGTACGCACCGGGCGGGACCATCTATCGAAGGACGGCTCCGAAGTAGCCGACTCTCGGCACGGGCTCATCGTCGCCGGGGCTCGGGTTGACGTGGTCGGCGGGGACTGCCCTTCCCCTCGCGAGCAGCGAGAGGGCGGTCTCAGACCTGGACCACGTCGATCAACGGCATGAGGACCATGAAGTCGCGCGAATTGCGCGTGAAGAGCGGGATGTCCTCAGCGAGCGCCGTGGCTGCTATGAGCAGATCCACGGCCCGCGCGCCGCGCGCTTTGCGATTGGCACTGATGACCGCGGCATAGATGCGGCCGTAGCACCTGGCCGCGTCGCCGTCGAAGGGGACGGGGTCGAAAGTCGCCTCGGCTCGCTGGAGGCGGTCCTGGCGCCGGGCTCTCTCATGGGGATCCTCGGTGGCATGGGGACCGGCCGCGAGTTCGGCCATGGTGATCGCCGACACCGCCACCTCCTCGGGCAGCATCGTGGGCTCGATCACCCCCAGGTCGATGACAACAGAGGTGTCGATCAACCCGCGGGGGCGGCGCCCCGGGTCAGGCACGCGGGGTGATTGCCTGTTTGGCTACGCGGTCCACGTCGTCGCGGAACCGGCCGGCGTCGACCGCAGGGGCGCCGGTGAAAGCTGCTGTGGCTGCCTCGGCCGAGACAAAGCGGCGACGACGTAGTGGTGTCAGCTCGCCTACGGCGACCCCGTTGCGCGTGACGACGAACGATTCGCCCTTGTCGAGCTCGCGCATGATCTCGCCGCTGTCGTTGCGCAGTTGGCGTTGGCTGATCTCCCGTCCCACACCGCTCAGTGTAGCACCCGTGCTACGGAGGCGTGATCAGCCTGACCGCTCTCAGGGTGACGCCGGACTAGCGCCGGACTAGCGCCGGGCTAAAGCCTCCCGGGTCCGCTCCCACTCCGCCCGGGCCTGGCGGGCTTCCTCGTCGCCGAACGAGCCTGACCGCACCACTCGCTCGTCGCTCCGGAACGAGGGGTCGACGTGGCGCCGGGCCATCCGGATCGTCGCCCGCCTGGTGATGCCCGGGTACCGGTAGCCCAGGCCGAGCAGGCGGGGATAAACCACTCGCGGCTGGCCCCGCTCCAGGGCGCGGACGACCAGACGAGCCAGCTCGGCGGCATCCCCCATCGGCATGCGACGGGTGGCCGCCTGGAACCCGGGCACCAGCCTGCTCTCGCCCTGGATGGCGGTGTCGACCGGTCCTGGGATCACCTCGAGCACCTGCACGCCGGAGTCGATGAGCTCGAGCCTGAGTGCCTCCGTCGCCACCCCCAGCGCCGCCTTGGTCGCGCTGTAGTGACCCATCCCGGGCCACGTTCCTATCTGGGCTAGCGAGGTGACGTTGACCACCGCTCCGCCGCCCCGCTCGAGCATGCCCGGCACCAGGGCAGATGTCAGCGCCAATGGGGACCAGAAGTTGAGCTCGAAGGCGTCCCGGCCCTCGTTCCGGTCGCCCACGCGCCACTGAGATCCACCCACTCCGCCGCCGGCGTTGTTAACCAGAACGTCGACCGTGCCGAGCGAATCCTGGACCTCGGCCGCCAGTCGGGCGGCCGCGCCCCGCTCAGCCAGATCGGCGATGTGAACCGATGGGCGCTGGGCGCCCCCTGCTGTGAGCTCTTCAGCCAGCGCCTCCAGCAGCTCCCCGCGGCGGGCGGCGATGGCGAGCCTTGCGCCCCTCCGGCCGAGCTCACGAGCGAGCTCCCGCCCGATGCCACTGGAGGCACCGGTCACCAACACGCCTCGGCCCTGCAGTCTTGTGCTCATCACAAGAACCTAGGAGGGCTCTTGTGATGCTGTCAAGAACCCCTTGCCTTCACAAGGCCTCGCCGAGCTGGGGCTGTTACATGTAACAAATGGAGGTGACCAAGAAGAAGGCATCGCCTGGACGCGAGCGCGTCAGCAGCCATCGCGCTCGACTGCGGGCGCAGGGCATGCGGCCCGTCGAGGTCTGGGTGCCGGACGTTCGCTCCCCTCAGTTCGTAGCCGAGGCGCACCGTCAGTCGGCCGCGGTGGCCTCGAGCACCCACGCCCACGACGACCAGGCCTTCATTGATGCCCTCAGCCGCTACGAGACGTGAGAAGAGGGGGAGACCTGGACGGCCGCCGCCGGATCCGGCTACGCGGGCAAGCCCCGGCCCGTCGTCATCGTGCAGGACGACCGCTTCGACGCCACCGAATCGGTGGCGATCTGCGCCTGCACCCCTGACCCCACCGAGGCACCTCTCATCCGGCTGCGCATCGACCCGGATGACCTCAACGGTCTTGGCGACCTCAGCAGCCTGATGGTCGACAAGGTCACGACGGTCCGGCGGACCAAGCTCGGCGAACGCGTCGGACGCCTCGGCGACGACGACTTGGTGCGCCTCGGCCGAGCGACTCTCGTGTTCCCCGGGCTGGCCGGGGCGTAACCCCGCCTTTGCGGCACAGCATCGTCAGCTCACCGCGACGTCGTCGTAGAGGGTGTAGGTCGGGTCCCCGGGATAGTTGTCGTCGTGGCTGATCAGCTTGAGCGTCACGCTGTGGCCGGCCGTGACCGAGGTCGACAGCGTCTGCCACGCACCCGTGTTGGAGCAGGTCTTGGCCAGGACGGTCTTGGTCGTGCCCGTGGTGTTGTCCCTCAAGGTGACGGTGGCCCAGTCGTAGAACACCGTGTCCGGGCATACCACCTTGTAGGCCAGCTTGAGGGTCGACGCCCCGGCCGGGACGGTGAAGGTCTGCGACAGCGACGAGTCCCCGCTGGTCGGCGAGGTGCCCCCCACGCGGGCGGCCCAGCTGCCGCTGTGGCCGGAAGTGACCGTCACGTCCGTGCCCGCCGGGGTCCACCCCGTCAGGTTGCCGGTCTCGAAGCCGCCGTTGACCACGCCGCCGGAGGCGGCATTGACGAC
>VAXP01000008.1:0-44808 GCA_005884125.1 Actinomycetota bacterium
CGTCTTTACGGGGGGATCGAGCTCGTGGTCGACCTCCTGGCCAGGGGCTACGCCGCCGCCGGCCACGACGTCGTGCTCTACACGACCGGTGACTCGACCTGCCCGGTGGAGCGGCGCTGGCAGGTCCCCCAGGCCGAGCACAACCGCATCGGGTCAGCCGTGCCCGAGCTGCGCCACGTGATCTGGGCCTTCGACGACGCCCGCGACTTCGATGTGATCCACGACCACACCGTGGCCGGACCCATCTACGCGGCCCGCTACCCCGATCCGCCCATGGTGACGACCATCCACGGCGAGCTCACCGACGAGCTCGTCGACATCTATCAGCACTCGGCCCGCCGGGCCGGGATCATCGCCATCTCCCACCACCAGCGTCGGGTGGCACCACAGGTTCCCATCGCCCGGGTCATCCACCACGGCATCGAGGCCAGCCAGTTCCCGGTGGGCAGGGGCGACGGCGGCTACGTCCTCTTCCTGGGGCGCATGGCACCGGACAAGGGAGCCCACCGGGCCATGGAGGCCGCCTTCAAGGCCGACGTCCCCCTCATCATGGCGGCCAAGATGCGGGAAGCGGCCGAGGTCTCCTACTACGAGAGCCACGTGCTCCCCTACCTCAACGACCGCCTCATGTACGAGGGTGAGGTGGACCACGCCCTCAAGCTCGAGCTCCTGGCCGGGGCCCGGGCCCTGTTGTTCCCCATCCGCTGGAACGAGCCCTTCGGGCTGGTGATGCTGGAGGCGCTGGCCTGCGGGACGCCAGTCCTCGCCTTCCCGGAGGGGGCCGCCCCCGAGGTCATCGAGGACGGGCGCACCGGGTTCTTGTGCCACGACGAGGCCGACATGGCCGACGCCATCGGTCGCGTGGGGAGCATCGACCGGGCCGAGTGCCGGGCCGCGGTTGAGGGCTACTTCTCGGCCGAGCGCATGGTCGCCGACCACCTGACCCTGTTCGAGGAGCTCCTCGCCCGCTAGCACCGGGCGCTCTTCAGTCGATCGGTGCCACCGGGTCGAGGCCCAGCGCCTCCTCCAGGGCCACGGCGGCCCGCAGGGCGACCAGATCGCCGTGCTGGGGACCGATGAGCTGCAGGCCGACGGGCAACCCGCCCTGGGTGAATCCGACGCAGACGGTGGCCGCGGGCGACCGGGTCATGTTGAAGGGGTACGTGAACCGGACCCAGTTGACGTCGGGCGTCCCGTTGATCAGGCCCGGCTCACCGCTGCGGGGCGGGGCCGCGGCGCAGGTGGGCGTCACCAACAGGCGCACGTCGTGGAACAGCTCCACCAGCTTCAGGTTGAGCTCGTGGCAGCGGTCCTCGGCCCGCACCAGCTCCACCGTGCTCGTGCCCCGGGCCATGTCCAGCTGGGCCCGCAGCAGAGGGTCGATGCGCTCCCAGGACTCGGTCCCCTCCAGGTGGGCCAGGGTGCGCAGGTTGTAGCTGGCGGCCAGCGTCAGCCAGGGCCTGATGGGGTCCTCGGGGAACACGCAGGGGACCTCGTCCACCTGGGCGCCCATCGCCTCCATGGCCCGCACACCACGCTCGCAGACGGAGCGGACCTCGTCGTCGAGCGGGGCATAGCCGAGGGTGGGCGACCAGGCGATGCGCATCGGGACATGAGCGCCGTCCACCGCGCCCATCCAGGAGGGCTCGGGCATGGGCAGGGAGCGCAGGTCGGTGGGATCGGGCCCGATCACCGCGTCCAGAGCGAACACGACGTCGGGCATGCGGCGGGCCATGGGTCCCCGGGTGCTGAGGTGGTGCCAGTCGGGGGCGTGGGGCCCACCGGACGGGATGCGCCCGAGCGAGGGCTTGAAGCCGGACAGGCCGCAGGCCGACGACGGGATGCGGATGGAGCCTCCCCCGTCGGACCCGGTGGCCAGGGGGACCATGCCCGCGGCGATGGCCGCCGCGCTCCCTCCCGAGGACCCGCCCGGGCTGTGGGCCAGGTCCCACGGGTTGAGGGTGGAGCCGAACAGGGCATTCACCGTGTCGGCGTAGTGGCCCAGCTCGGGGGTGTTGGTCTTGCCCACGACCACGCACCCCTGGGCCCGGAGCCGGGCGACCAGGATCGAGTCACGGGGAGCCGGGCCCGTGTGGGGAAGGGCGGTCGAGCCGTGACTGGTGGCCAGCCCGGCCGCGTCCTCCAGGTCCTTGACCCCGATGGGGATCCCGGCCAGGGTCCCCACCTCCTCGCCCCGGGCGACGCGTTCGTCGAGGGCCCGGGCCGCGGTCATCGCCCCCTCCGGGTCCAGGGCCACGAAGGCGTTCAGCCTGTCGTTGACCTTGGTGATCCGGTCGAGCGCGTGCTGCACCAGCTCCCGGGCGCCGAGGGCGCCCGAGCGCACCCGGGCGGCCAGGCCCGCCACGGTCTCCTGGCGGAAGTCCACGATTGGGCAGCGTATCGGCGGGGGGCCTCACCGGCTCCGGCGCACGGCCCACACCGTGCCGCCGGCCAGGAGGAAGAGAGCGGGGACGACCCCGGCCGTCACATAGCGCAGGTACCGGGTCCGCGCCTCGGTCAGGGAGAGGGGGCGCAGGGCGGGGATGTTGGTCGACACCGAGACCAGGTCCTCCTGCAGGGTGAGCCAGTCCAGGGCCTGCACCAGGAGGCGGGCGTTGCCGCCCTCCCCCACCAGGGCGTTGGTGGCGAAGTCGGAGTCGCCCAGGGCGACGACCCGGGTGCGGCGCACGTGGCCGCCCAGGTTGGCCACCAGGTCGGCCGCTCCTCCGACGTTGATGGGCCCCCTCACGTCCACGGCCGGGTCGAAGCGGGTTCCCGTGTCGCGGGGCCGGCGGGAGAGGAACGAGAGCCGGGAGGTCGAGGCGAGGGGTGCGACGCTGAGGCCCCGGCCCGGATCGGACGCCGTGAGCACCGCCTCGCAGGTGGGGAGCACGACCGGGGCCAGGTGGCGCACGACCGGACTGGACGAGGTGAAGTCGTGCACCACGGGGCTGAGGGGGTCGTCGGGCAGCCGGGCCCCGTCGTCGCCCTCGAGCACGAGGCCGTGCACAACGGTCATGCCGTAGAGCTGGACCAGGGGGCTGAGGTCGACGGTCGAGGCGGGGTCGTTGAGCACCAGGGCCCGTCCCCCGCCGGCGAGGTAGTCGGCGATGGCGCTCTGGGCCGGCCCCAGCGGGGCGGTCGGGTTGACCAGCACCAGCCCGTCACAGCCCGGGGGCACGGCGGGGCGGACGAGGAGGTCGAGGGGCTGGAGGCGGTATCCGTTGGTCACCAGCAGCCCGGCCAGCGTGGAGAGCCCGGGGCCGGCGCCATCCTCCACCGAGGGCTCGCCGTGCCCTCCCGCGATGCACAGCGTCGCCGGGTGGTGGCGCAGAAGGCGGGCGATGCCCGCGGTGAGGTCGGACTCGGTGACCGTGGGCGCCCGCTCCACCTGCCCGCGCGACGACAGGGCCACGCCGCCTTCGGTCGGGTCGATGTCCAGCCGGGCCGCCTCCCCCGGGGTGTCGGTGGGATCCAGCACCCGGTAGGCGATCCAGTGGTTGCGCCGCCGGTAGCGGGCCAGGAGCGAGGCGGCCTGGGCCCGGGAAGGGTCGCCTCGCAGCAGGAAGGCGGTGACCTTCACCTCGCGGTGTACCTGGCCCAGGACGTCCTTGGTCTGTCGGGACAGGCTGAGCGAGTGCCCGGCGGTGAGGTCGACCTCGCCGTGCACCCGGTCGCTGAGGAACCCGAGCACGGCTATGGCGGCCAGGGCGGCGGCGAGCAGGAGACCTCGTCGCCTCATCGGAGGCGACGGCCGTCGACCGCGGCTGCGGCCAGGGTCAGCGCCGCGGCTGCGAGCAGAACGAAGAAGGCGACGTCGGAGGTGTCGACCACGCCGCCGGCGAAGCCGCGCAGGCGCTCGCTGATGGAGAGCCGGTCCATGACCCCGCCCACCGACAGGGCCTCGGCCCGGACGTGGGCGAACCACAGGAGAAGGGACACGAAGAAGGCGGTCATGGCCGCCACCGGTTGGGTCGAGGTCAGCGACGAGGCCAGCACCCCCAGTGCAGCCAGAGCCCCGGCCAGGAGGGCCAGGCCCACCAGCCCGGACAGCACGGGACCGAGGTCGGGGTTGCCGAACCACTCGAGCAGGAGCACGAAGAGCACCACCGGGGCCAGCACGACCAGGACCGTGATCCAGGCCGCCAGCCACTTCCCCACCACCAGGGGGCGTCCGGCCACGGGGACGGCCAGGAGGAGCTCGAGCGTTCCCGACCGCGCCTCCTCGGCCACGGCGCGCATGCAGACGAGGGGCGTCAGGGCCAGAAGGAGGAAGCCGGCGATGGGCACGGCCGGCTGGAAGAGGGCTTGACGCCGCGCCGCCAGCTGGTCGACGTAGAGGAGGCCGAGCACGAGCTGCAGCAGGGCGCCCACCACGTAGGGCACGGGCGAGGCCCACAGCACCCGCAGCTCCTTGCCCACCACGGCCCTGGTCACGTCAGCTCGCCCCTGCCCACCAGCTCGAGGAAGCGACGCTCGAGGTCACCCGCCTCTCCCGGCCGCTCCTCGGCCACGACCCGGCCCCGCACGATGACGACGACGCGGTCGGCCACGGCGGCGGCCTCGGCCAGCAGATGGGTGGAGATGAGCACGGCCGCCCCATCCGAGGCCAGGGACCGCAGCAGGGTGCGCGCCTCCACGACCTGGGCCGGGTCGAGGCCCTGGGTGGGCTCGTCCAGCACGTAGGACGGGGGCCGGCCCAGCAGGGCCTGGGCCAGCCCCACCCGCTGGCGCTGGCCCTTCGACAGCCGCCCCACCGGCCGCCCGGCCAGGTCGGCCGCCCCTGCCGCGCCCAGGGAGGGCTCCACCTCGGCCCGGGGCACTCTCTTCATGCGGGCGAGGAAGCCCAAGTAGGAGGACACGGCCAGGGCGTCGTAGCCCGCGAAGAGCTCGGGTACGTATCCCACGGGCCTGGTCACGTCGGCCCGACCGGCGGCGGGGCGCAGCAGGCCCAGAAGCAGGCGGATGGTGGTCGTCTTGCCCGCCCCGTTGGGGCCCAGGAAGGCGACGACCTCTCCCGGGGCGACCGAGAAGCTCACCTCCCGGACCGCCTCGCGTCCCCCGAAGTCCCGCGAGAGGCGGACTGCCTCGATCACCAGCTGTACGGCTCGGTCAAGCCCCTCCGCCGCCTCCCGTGGGCGCGGTGGCGGCCGGGGGCGGGGTGGCCAGCTCGTCGAGGCCCCGGACCAGCCGCTCCCGTAGCCCCTGGACGACCCCGGCCACTCCCCCCCGGGCCCGGACGATGACGATCAGGAGCAGAGCGCCGGTGCCGGTGGGGACGATCCAGCCGTTGGAGAAGTGCACCAGGTTGGGCAGCCCGAACACGAGGAAGGCGCCGAACACCGAGCCGGAGAGCGATCCGAGGCCGCCGATCATCACCAGGGCCACCAGGGCGAGGGACAGCTCGGTCGGGTACTGCTCGGACTGGGCCAGCCCGAAGTAGGTCACGTTCACCGCACCAGCCAGGGCGGCGATGCCCCCGGACACGGCGAAGGCCAGGAGCTTGTAGCGGGTGAGGCCCACGCCCAGGGTGGCGGCCGCCTTCTCGTTCTCCCGCAAGGCGAAGAAGCCACGCCCCGTTCTCGAGCGGGCCAGGTTGCGGGCCACGACCATGGACAGGCCGAGCATGACCACGGCGAAGTAGAAGAGCGGCCGGTAGGTCGGGGTGCTCAGGTGCAGGGGCCCGATGCCGGGCTGGCGCAGGCTCACGCCCGCCGAGCCCCCGACCACGCGGCTGCGGAAGATGAAGAACTCGGCGGCCAGGTTGAAGGCCAGGGTGGCCACGGCCAGGTAGAGCCCGCGTATGCGCAGGGCGGGAAGCCCGATCACCAGGCTCACGGCCATCCCCACGACCACGGTCAGGGGCAGGGCCAGCAGGTAGGGCATCCCCACGCGCGTCACCAGGCTGGCCAGGGAGAAGGCGCCCACCCCGACCAGGCCCCAGTGCCCCAGGGAGACCTGTCCCGCGTAGCCCATGAGCACGGTCAGGCTCACGGCCACGATGGAGAACACGACCACGGTGACCAGGATCCCGTTGGTCTTGGATCCCGTGAACAGCGGAACCAGCAGGAGGAGGGCCACCACCGCGGAGGCGATGACCCGCACGCCCTGGGCCGCGGCCGTGTCCCTGAGCCGGGCCGGGAGCTCCTTCATGGTGGGCACGAAGGCCACCTTGTCCTCGGTCTGCTCCGTCTGTCCGAACAGGCCCCGGGGCCGGAACACCAGAAAGCCCAGCACCAGCAGCAGCAGCACCGTCTCGGGCACGCCCCTGACGTTGCTGAAGCCCTCGATCATGAGGCTCTCCGCCACTCCCACCAGGAGCCCGCCGACCATGGCGCCGGGCAGGCTGGTGAGCCCGCCCACCAAAGCCGCGGCCAGGCCCCGGACGAGGAAGCCGGTCGACAGGGTGCCGATGTCGAGCGTGCCCCTGACCTCGGTGATGAGGATCCCGGCCACCGCGGCCAGCAGAGCCCCCACCACCCAGGTGAAGACCGAGACCCGGTCGGCGGATATCCCTAGGAGGCGGGCCGCCTCGCTGTTCTCGGCCGCGGCCCGGATGCCGACGCCGAACTTGGAGCGGGTGAAGAACAGGGCCAGGGCCACGCAGACGAGGGGGGCCACGATGAGCACCTGGATGTCGGCCGCGGTGACGGTGCGCGCCCCCAGGTGAAAGCGGGTGGTCACGGGCAGGAGCACGGGGAGGCGGCGGAAGGTCTCGCCCTGCACCTTGGTCCGGAGGAACAGCAGCTGCACGGCTCCCACCGATCCCTGGGCCAGGGCGATGGTCGCCACCAGCACGACCAGCCGGGGCGCCTGGCGCAGGCGCCGGATGATCTGGCGCTCGATGAACTGGCCGTTGGCCGCGGCGGCCAAGAGAGCCAGGACGACGGCGATGACGAAGCGGGCGTTGCTGTCGTTCTTGAAGGGCAGCAGGGTGAAGGGGAAGAAGTCGGCCTTCGACGTCAGCCACCAGCAGTTGAAGGCGGCCACCAACCCGAAGTAGGGGTGGGCCAGGTTCAGGGTGCGGCTCCCCTTGTAGATCATCACGATGCCCAGGGCCAGCAGGCCATACACCAGCCCGTTGGAGATGCCGATCTCCAGGTAGCTGAGGAACTGGCTCACCGGTCGCCCCGCGATCCGGCGAAGCCGGCCGCCGCCCCGGCCAGGAACACCGACCGCAGCAGGTCGGGACGGTCGCTGAGCCCGCCCGCGGGTCCCTCGTAGCGCACCTCGCCCTTCTCCAGGAAGTAGGCCCGGTCCGTGTAGCCCAGGGCGAAGCTGGCCTGCTGCTCGACGATGAGGACGGTCAGGCCCTCCTCGTCGTGCAGGCGCTGGACCGTCTCCATGAGGCGCTCGATGACGACGGGCGCCAGTCCCAGCGACAGCTCGTCGATCATCAGAAGCTCGGGCCTGGCCATGAGAGCCCTGGCCGTGGCCAGCTGCTGCTGCTCGCCTCCCGAGAGCGTCCCGGCCGGCTGTTCGAGCCGATCGCCGATCCAGGGGAAGTAGTGGATGGCCCGGCGGACCTCCTTGTCCACCTCGGCCGGGTCGTCGTAGATGTATCCGCCCATGCGCAGGTTCTCGCCCACGCTCAAGGTGGGGAAGAGGCCCCGCCCGCCGGGGACATGGCCCAGGCCGTGACGCACCAGCGACTCGGCCGGGAGCTTGGAGGCGTCCTCGCCCTTCCAGCGCACCCCGCCGGCCGTGGGACGGATGAGGCCCGACGCCGCCTTGAGGATGGTCGACTTGCCCGCGCCGTTGGTGCCGAGCAGCGCCACCCGCTCGCCCCTGCGGACGGTGACGTCGACGCCGTACAGGACCTGGACCCGGTCGTAGTGGACGTCCACGCCGGCCAGCTCGAGCAGCACCTCACCCGCTCCTGCGTCCGGGCCTTCCTGGGCCTCGACGCCGGCCGCGTCCTCGCTTCGCCGGGCGCTGAGGGGACGACGGCCACCGCGGCCACCACTCCCCCGGGCGCCGCGGGGTTGCTCTCCGGCGCCGTGGGGCTGGGCCGCCACCAGCTGCTGCTCGCGGGGCGTTCCCAGGTAGGCCTCGATCACGGCCGGGTTGGCCTGCACGACCTCAGGCGTGCCCGCGGCCAGGTTGCGCCCCGCGTCCAGGCAGTGGATCCAGTCGGCCAGCCCCATGATCAGGGGCATGTCGTGCTCGATCATGATGATGGTGGCGTCGGTCTCCTTCTTGACCCGCAGCAGGAGCGGGCCCAGGGCCTCCGTCTCCTTCTGGCTGATTCCGGAGGAGGGCTCGTCCAGCAGGAGGAGCGACGGTCGCAGGGCCAGCATGCAGCCGAGCTCGACCAGGCGGAGGGTGCCGTAGGAAAGCTCGGAGGCGTAGGACTCGGCGAAGGCGTCCAGCCCCAGCAGATCGATCAGCCCCTGGGCGTCGGCCAGGATCCTGCGCTCCTCGTCCCTGGCCTGGGGCAGGGCCAGGGCGTTGGCCAGCGCCCCCGAGCGCATGTGGCGGTGCAGGGCGACGCGGAGGTTGTCGGTGACGGTCAGGTACGGGAACAGGCGCACGTTCTGCAGGGTGCGGCCGATGCCGATGCCGGCCCGGTCCCCGGGGGCCAGGCGCAGGAGGTCCTGCTCCACCCCCGTCTGGGGGTGGAGATAGGTGATGCGGCCCCCGGCCACGGGCTGGAAGCCCGAGATGCACTCCATGAGGGTGGTCTTGCCCGCGCCGTTGGGGCCGATGAGGCCCACGATCTCGCCCTTGCGGGCCTCCAGCTCGACGTCGTCCAGGGCGTGAAGGCCTCCGAAGCGGACGGTGACATGCCTGCAGCCGAGGACGACGGGAGCCTCGACGCGCTCGTTGCCCACATCCTCGGCGCGTCCCTTGCCCCGCAACGGACGGGCTCGGAGGGGGCGGGCTCGCAGGGGACGAGCGGCCCTGGCCATCAGGTGGGGCCCTGGCCGCAACCTCCCGTTGCGGTGGTACGCATCAGAACTGGTCGACGAGCCCAGGCGTGATCTGGTTGTAGTGCCCCACCCCGGCTTGGAGCACGACCATCTCGCTGACACCGTGCATGTGGTCGGGCTGGTTGAGCGAGAGGGGGCCGGTTACGAGATCGTCGTAGCCCTTGTAGGCGTTGAGGGAGGCGAGGAACTTCTCGCGCGTGGGATCGGTCCCCATGTCCTTCAGGGCCTTGAGGAAGAAGTGGTCGACCTGATAGCCGGCCGAGCCGCCCGAGCCGTGCTGCTGCCAATCGACCTCGCCCTTCTGCCCGCCCCCATGCTGCTGGATCCAGATCTGGTGGGCCGATCCCATGGCTGCGCAGAACTTGGGATCGTTGGCGTTCTGGGAGTTGTAGTAGCAGGCGGAGGACAGTCCCTCGACCTGCAGGCGGGTGAACTCTCCCTGCATGAGGGCGAGGTCGGGGTCGCCGTCGTGGGCGAAGTCGGAGAAGCTGTAGGTCCAGCTGCAGCCCTGGGTGCGGCACTCGGCCACCTCCCGGCTGGTGGTGATGGGGTCCTGCATGGGAACGAAGATCTGGGTGCCCGCGTCCCGTAGCTGCTGGATCTGGGTCCCGTAGCTCGTCTGGTCGGTCGGCTTCTCGATGGTGACGGACTTCACCAGGCTCAGCCCGTTGCGGGCCAGGGCGTCGCTGAACGGTTTCACCGAGGGCAGGATGTAGGGAGAGTTGAGGACGCTGACCCCCACCTTGGTCTTCCCGAAGTAGGGCGAGCCGACCCGCTTCGTCTCCTTCCCCAGGAAGTCGGCCAGCTTGGACAGGTGCATGTCGTAGGTCCCGGCGATCTCGTACATGCCCAGGTTCCTGAAGATGTCGCTGGCCTGGTCGGGCCCGCCGGCGGCCATGTAGGGGATCCCGGCGCCGTGGGCCGCGCTGGCCACCTGGAAGATCTGGTCGATGCCCAGGGTGCCGCTGATGAGGAAGGGCTTGTAGTCGTTCACCAGCTGGTTGGCGGCCTGTTTGCCGCCGTCGACGGTGTAGCGGTCGTCGGCGATCTGGTAGTCGAGGGTCCGCCCGTTCACGCCGCCCGCCTGGTTGATGGCGGCGATGTAGCTCTTGATCCCCTCGATGGCGTCCGCCGCGATGGACAGGGGCGCGCCGTTGAGGGTGACTGGGGCGTGGATGCCCACCTTGATGGTGGCCTGGCTCACACCCAGGCGGGTGGCGCCCGGAGTGGACGGCAGGGTGCCCTTGGTCGTGGAGCCGGGATTCGCTCCTCCACCGCCGGGGGCCGCGGTGCCCACAGAGCCGGCCGCCGCGCCGGGCGCTGGGGTGGCGGCCCGGGCCGCCGCCGCGGTGGAGCTGGTGGACGGCGCGGCCTGACCGGGCTGTATGCCGGAGTTCACCTGCGTGGCGCCGGCGGCCGCCTTGGTCGCCGTCTTGGAGCCGCCGTGGTCGTTGCTCACCTTCACTGCGCCGATGACGGCCAGCACGAGCAGGAGTGCGGCCCCGCCTCCCAGTCCCAGGACGGCCTGGAGGCCGATCCTGCCCCGCAGACGCTGCAATAGAGCTGACATGGCACCCCCAACTGCTCGACCTCGGGTAAGGGACCGCGGCCTCGGGTAGGACCGCGGCCCGCCACGGCGGGGGAATGACCGTATCACCCGAGGTGCCCGAATAGTCCGCGCCCCCCGGCCTCCCCCAATTCCGGCCAGACCGGGCCGGACGTGCCAGCATGCCCGCTCGTGGCCACAAGACGCCGGTCCTTCTGGGGCTGGGGATGGGAGGACGCGGCGCTGGCCCCCGACCAGCAGGCGGCTCTGGCCGCGGCGCTTTCGGCACGCTTCGGCCGCGACGTCACCGCGGCGCCGCCACCCCGGCTCGAGGACCTGGCGATGCCACCCCCCCGCCTCGATCCTCCGGCCTCGCTGGCCCCGATCTGCTCGCAGCGGCCCTACGACAGAGCCAGTCACACCTACGGCAAGGGGTACCGCGACGTGGTCCGGGGCTTCCGAGGCGAGTTCGGCCACCCTCCCGACGTGGTCGCCTTCCCGGCCGCGGAGGCCGATGTGGCCGCCGTGCTGGACTGGTGCTCGTCGGCGGGAGCGGCGGCCGTCCCCTACGGCGGGGGGTCCTCGGTGGTCGGAGGGGTTGAGTTCACGGGCGACGGCTACGCCGGGGTGGTCTCGGTCGACACGAGCAGGCTGGCGACCGTGCTGGAGATCGACCGCACCTCGCGCGCCGCCCGCATCCAGGCCGGCATCTACGGCCCCGCCCTGGAGGACGACCTGCGCCCCCACGGCCTCACCTTGCGCCACTTCCCCCAGTCGTTCGAGTTCTCCACCCTCGGAGGCTGGCTGGCCACCCGCTCGGGCGGCCACTACGCCACGAACACCACCCACATCGACGATTTCGTCGAGAGCCTCAAGGTGGTCACGCCTTCGGGCGTGTGCGAGTCGCGCCGGCTCCCGGGGTCGGGTGCGGGACCCTCTCCCGACCGCATGTTCCTGGGCTCGGAGGGCACGCTCGGGATCATCACCGAGGCCTGGCTCCGCCTGCAGGACCGGCCCCGGTGGCGGGCGTCGGCCGGCGTGCGCTTCCAGTCGTTCGAGTCCGGGGTGGAGGCGGCTCGGGCCGTGGCCCAGGCCGGCCTCTACCCGGCCAACTGCCGCCTGCTGGACGCGGGGGAGGCGGCCACGTCGGCGGGTGTGGGCGACGGCAGCGCCCTGCTCGTGCTCGGCTTCGAGTCGGCCGACCACGCCGTGGAGGCGTGGATGGCCCGGGGTCTGGAGTGCTGCGCCGATCACGGAGGAGCCGTGCCAGAAGGCGTGCGCTCCACGGTCCCGGCCCGGGACGAGGACAAGGGCGGGCAGGGGGGAGGCGCCGTCGACACCTGGCGCAGGTGTCGATGGCCATGATGGCCGAGACCTTCGAGACGGCCACGACCTGGTCGGGCTTTCCCACGTTGCACGCGGGCGTGCGCGACACGGTGGAGAAGGCCCTGGTGGAGGTGTGCGGCGGGGGCACGGTGACGTGCCGCTTCACCCATCTGTATCCCGACGGACCGGCGCCGTACTTCACCATCGTCGCCCCCGGGCGCCGGGGATCCGAGCTGGCCCAGTGGGACGAGATCAAGGCGGCGGCGTCCGACGCCGTGATCGCCAACGGGGGCACGATCACCCATCACCACGCCGTGGGGCGCGACCACCGCCCCTGGTACGACCGTCAGCGGCCGGCGCCCTTCGCCGAGGCCCTGCGGGCGGCCAAGCGAGCCCTCGACCCCGCCGGCGTCCTCAACCCGGGCGTGCTGGTCGATCCGCTCCCCCGGGCGTGACCGCGCTGCGGGCCGCCGCCGCCCTCCTGGGCGCGCTGACCGTCGGGCTGACCGTCGGCTCGGCCGTGCGCACGGTGGTGGTTCCGAGAGCCCTGGTCGCTCGGATCGGCCGCGTGGTCTTCCTGACCGTCCGCATGGCGTTCCGCCTTCGCATCGGGCCGTCGGCGTCATACCCGCGCCGCGACCGCGTTCTGGCCCTCTACGCCCCGACCGCCCTCCTGGTGCTGCTGGCCACCTGGCTCGTGCTGGTCGTGGCCGGAGGTACGGCCATGTTCTGGGGGCTGGGACAGGGTCGTCGCGGCCTGCGGGCCTCCTTCGACATGGCCGGATCCTCCGTGCTCACACTGGGCTTCGCCCGTCCGTCCGACCTGCCCTCGACCGTGGTCGCCTTCGGCGAAGCGGCCACGGGTCTGCTCCTCCTGGCCCTGCTCATCACCTACCTGCCCAGCATGTACAGCGCCTTCTCGCGGCGGGAGGCCCTGGTGGCGAGCCTCGAGACACCGGCGGGGTCTCCGCCGTCGCCCGTCAACTTCCTGGTGCGGCTGCGCAGGATCCGGGGCCTGGACGACCTCGTCGACACCTGGAAGGAGTGGGAGCGCTGGTTCGTCGAGCTGCAGGAGACCCACGTCTCGTTTCCCGCGCTCGTGTTCTTCCGTTCCCCGCTGCCCGAGCAGTCGTGGGTCACGGCTGCGGGGGTGGTCCTCGACACCGCGGCCCTGGCCGCCTCGACGCTCGATCGCCCCAACGACCCCGCGGCGCAGCTCATGCTCCGATCGGGCTGGCTGGCCCTGAGGCGTGTGGCCGCCTACTTCAGGTTGGCCCACGCCGTCGACCCCAATCCCACCGACCCCATCAGCATCACTAGGGAGGAGTACGACGAGGTCTACAACCGCCTCCGAGCCGAGGAGGTGCCACTGCGGTCCGACCGCGATCAGGCCTGGCGCGACTTCGCCGGATGGCGGGTCAACTACGACCAGGCCCTCGTCGAGCTGGCCCGCCTGACGACCGCTCCCCCAGCTCCCTGGTCGTCCGACCGTGCCTACCCGCGGGCCCCCTGGTGGCGGTCCTGACACCAACCCCAAGCCGGGCCGTGACCCGAGCTGGCCGTGGCCCGCGGCCATGACATGGTAGAGAGGGCGGGTGATCCGGGAAGCGCTGGCCGGCACGCGGATCGGGGTGACCGGGGCGACCGGGTTCCTTGGCACCGCGGTGGTCGAACGGCTCATGCGCTCGGTTCCCGGCTGCGAGGTCCTGGTGATCGTGCGACCGGGACGCCGCGGCGCCCAGGAGCGCGCCAGGCGCGACATCCTCAACAACGACTGCTTCGACCGCCTGCGTGACGAGCGCGGCGCCGAGTTCGATCAGGTGGTCGGCTCCAGGCTGATCGCGGTGGCGGGTGATGTGGGCGTCGACGGGCTGGGGCTCGATGACGCGGGACGCGAGCTCCTCGCCGGATGCCGCGCCGTCATCCACGCCGCGGCCACCGTGAGCTTCGACGCTCCCCTGGACGCGGCCGCCGAGGTCAACCTCATGGGGCCGGCGAGGGTGGCCAGGACCTTGGCCGAGGCCGCGGCCGCGTCGGGGCGTCCCGTTCCCCATCTCGTCGCCGTCTCCACGGCCTACGTCGCCGGAACCCGCCGAGGGGAGGTGGCCGAGACCCTCCTACCGGAGACAACCTTCGCCACCGAGGTCGATTGGCGGGAGGAGGTGCGCGCCGCCCGGCGGGCGCGCCACGACTCCGACGCCGTCAGCCGCGAGCCGGCCCGCCTGGCCCGCTTCACGAAGCAGGCCCGGCGCGAGCTGGGCGCGGCGGGAACACCCCTTCTGGCCGAGCGGGCCGAGCGCATCCGTCAGGGCTGGGTGCAGGAGCGCCTGGTGGAGGCGGGACGGGCCAGGGCCCAGGGCCTGGGCTGGCCCGACTCCTACGCCTACACCAAGGCCCTGGGGGAAAGGGCCCTCCTCGACGAGCGGGGGGACGTGCCGCTCACGATCGTGCGTCCATCCATCGTGGAGTCGGCCCTGTCCGAGCCCTATCCGGGCTGGATCCGGGGCTTCCGCATGGCCGAGCCCGTGATCATCGGCTACGGACGGGGCCTGCTGCGCGAGTTCCCCGGCATCCCCGAGGGGATCGTGGACGTCATCCCCGTCGACCTGGTGGCCGCCGCTCTCCTGGCTGCCGTGGCCAAGGGTCCCGATCCCGCCGGCCCCGTCGTCTATCACGTGGCCTCGGGCGCGAAGAACCCCCTGCGCTACCGCCAGCTCGTCGACCTGGTGCGGGCCTACTTCACCGAGCACCCCGTGTACGACGCCGACGGGCAGCCCATCGTCGTGCCCCAGTGGTCCTTCCCGGGCCGGGGTCGGGTACAGGGCCAGCTCCAGCGGGCCCGGCGCACGCTGGGCGCGGCCGAGCGGGTGCTCAGCGCCCTCCCCGTGCGGGGCCGGCAAGCGGCGCTGTCGGCCAGGCTGGAGGAGCAGCGCAACCAGGCCGACCGGGCTCTGGGCTACGTCCAGCTCTACGGCGCCTACACCGAGACCGAGGCCCTCTTCCGCGTCGATCGCCTCCTCGAGCTGTGGTCCCAGATGGACAGGAGCGACCGCTACGACTTCTGGTTCGACCCGGGCGCCATCGACTGGACCACCTACATACAGGCCGTCCACCTCCCCGCCATCGTCATCCAAGCCCGGGTGCGCTCCAGCGGAGGTCGGCGCGAGGGCCCGTCACGGGCCGAGCGGGGCCGGCGGGCCGTCCTCTCCCCCCAGCGCCAGCTGGCCGCCTTCGACCTGGAGAACACCCTGATCGCGTCCAACGTGGTCGAGTCCTACGCCTGGCTGGCCACCCGGCGCATGGGCGACGGCGAGCGCCTCCGCTTCACGCTGCGCACACTGCGGGAGGCGCCCGCCCTCCTGGCCCTCGACCGCAAGGACAGGGGCGACTTCCTGCGCCACTTCTACCGCCGCTATCAGGACGCGCCCGCGGGCCAGCTGCGAGAGGACGCGTGGGAGCTGTTCAGCTGGCTCATGCTGACCAAGGCCTTCCCGGCCGGCATCCGCCGGGTGCGCGAGCACAGAGCGGCCGGGCACCGCACCGTGCTCGTCACCGGCGCCCTCGACTTCGTCATCGAGCCCCTCCGCCCGCTGTTCGACGACGTCGTGTGCGCGTCGTTGGGCGAGGCGCACGGCCGTCTGACGGGCGAGCTCGTCCACCCTCCACCGACGGGCGAGGCCCGAGCCATGTTGCTGGGCGCCTACGCGGACGGAGAGGGCATCTCCCTCGACCAGTCGGTGGCCTACGCCGACTCGGCCAGCGACCTCCCTCTGCTCGAGGCGGTCGGCCACCCGGTGGCGGTCAACCCCGAGGTCAAGCTGGCGGCCATAGCCCGCCGGCGGGGGTGGCACGTCGAGCACTGGTCCCGGGCCCCGGGCGGCCCCCGCCCCCTCCTCCCCCTGGCCCCCAGGGTCAGGAGCAGCGCGTGAGGGCGCTCCTCTTCGAACGCTCCCTGGCGAAGGTCGCGGCCTCGCGCCTGGCGGGCTCGGTCGTGCCCGGGCGGGGCGCCCGCTTCGGTCCCCTGCGCCTGGCGTCGCTCTCCGAGCCCGAGCCCCCCGGGCCCGACTGGATGAGGGTGAGGCCCAAGCTGGCGGGCATCTGCGGCTCGGACCTGGCCACCCTGGACGGCCACGGCTCGCGCTACTTCGAGCCCCTGGTCTCGTTCCCGTTCGTGCCCGGCCACGAGGTGGTGGGCGAGCTCGACGACGGGGCCAGGGTCGTGCTCGAACCCGTCCTCGGCTGTCAGGCCCGAGGGGTCCACCCACCCTGCCCGGCCTGCGCCCAGGGAGACACGGGCGACTGCGAACGCGTCGCCTTCGGGCATCTGCGCCCGGGCCTGCAGACGGGCTACTGCGCCGACACGGGCGGGGGCTGGTCCACCGCCTTCGTCGCCCACCGCAGCCAGCTCCACCCCGTGCCCGATTCCTTCAGCGACCGGGACGCGGTGATGGTCGAGCCCACCGCCTGTGCCGTGCACGGCGCCCTCAGGGTTCCCACCGAGGGCGCCCTGGTCGTGGTCATCGGCGCGGGGACCCTCGGGCTGTGCACGGTCGCGGCCGTACGCCGCCTGGGCCTGCCGGGGACGCTCGTGGTCGTGGCCAAGCACCCGGAGCAGCGCCGCTTGGCCACCGAGCTGGGCGCCGACCTGGTCGTCGAGCCCCAGGGGGCGCGCCGGGCCGTGCGCCTGCAGACGCGGTCGCTGGCCGTGGACGGGCGCCTCACCGGCGGGGCCGACGTGGTCATCGACTGCGTGGGAAGCGCCCGGTCCCTGGCCGACGCCCTGGCCGTGGTGCGGCCCCGGGGTCAGGTCGTGCTGCTGGGCATGCCCGAGCCCTTCCGCACCGACCTCACGCCCCTCTGGCACCGGGAGGTGGCCCTGGTGGGCGCCTACGCCTACGGCTCCGAGCCCCCCGCCGCGGGCCGGGCCCGGGCCCGCACCTTCGCCCTGGCGTTCGAGCTCGTCGCCGACGCCGGCCTGGGCCGGCTGGTGAGCGCCACCTACCCGCTCGAGCGCTACCGGGAGGCGGTCGAGCACGCCGCCTCCGCCGGGCGCCAGGGCGGGGTGAAGGTGGCCTTCGACCTGCGGGGCCAGCGGGCAACAGGCGAGCGCAGGGCCCGAGGGGCCGGCGCGTGAGCCCCCGCCCCGGCTTCGTCCTGGAGACCGACCGGGCCACGCCGCCCACCCTGTTCTGGCACGGCGAGGGATGGCGCCTGGAGCGCCTGCCCCCCGGCAGCAGAATCGTGTATCCCCCCGAGCCCATGGAGGCCGTGGCCGACCCCGACGAGGCCGTGCGCCAGGCCCTGGCCCACCCCCTGGGCGACTCCGAGCCCCTCGCCGACCTGCTCAGGCCGGGCATGCGCCTGACCATCGCCTTCGACGATGTCTCCCTGCCCCTGCCGCCCATGCGTCCCCCCGACGTGCGCCAGCGGGTGATCGAGGCCGTGCTCGAGCTGGCCGCGGCCGCCGGCGTGGACGACGTCGTCCTCATGGCCGCGCTCTCTCTGCACCGGCGCATGACCGAGGCCGAGCTGCGCCACGCCCTGGGCCATCGCGTCTACGAGGCCTTCGCCCCCCACGGCCTGCTCCTACAGCACGACGCCGAGGACCCCGACGGCCTCGTCCACCTGGGCTGCACCGACGCGGGCGAGGACGTCGAGATCAACAAGAGGGCCGCCACCAGCGACCTCATCGTGTACGTGAACATCAACCTGGTGGCCATGGACGGGGGCCACAAGAGCGTGGCCACGGGCCTGGCGTCGTACCGCAGCCTGCGTCATCACCACAACGTGCGCACCCTCCAGCACAGCCGCTCGCTCATGGACGAGCACCGCTCCGAGCTGCACACATCCAACTGGCGCATGGGACGCCACATCGCCGCCTCGGGGATCAAGGTGTTCCAGATCGAGACGACCCTGAACACCGACACCTTCCCGTCACAGTTCGCCTTCCTCCAGCGCCGGGAGTGGGAGTGGTCGGGGCGCGACCGGGCCACCTACCTCGCCACGTCGGCCTCCCTGGCCCGTACGCCGGCCCGCCTGGCCCGGTCCATCTTCCACTCCATCCGCTCTCCCCACGCCCTGACCAGCGTCCAGGCGGGCGAGGTCGAAGCCGTTCACGCCCGCACCCTGGAGCACGTGCACCGCCAGCACGTCGTCCCCGTGGAGGGACAGACCGACATCCTCACCATGGGGTTGCCCTACATCTGCCCCTACAACGTGAACTCGATCATGAACCCGGTGCTGGTGATGTGCCTGGGCCTCGGGTACTTCTTCAACCTCTATAGGGGCAAGCCCCTGGTCCGCGCCGGTGGGGTCGTGATCATGAGCCACCCCACGCCCTGGGAGTTCCACCCCGTCCACCACCCCAGCTACATCGACTTCTTCGACCAGGTCCTGGCCGAGACCACCGATCCTCTGGAGATCGAGGCCAAGTTCGAGGAGTCCTTCGCCACCGACCCCTGGTACGTGCACCTCTACCGCACCAGCTACGCCTACCACGGCGTCCACCCCTTCTACATGTGGTACTGGGGCGCCCACGCCCTGCAGCACCTGGGCGCCGTCATCGTCGTCGGGGGCGACGTGGCCGCCGTGCGGCGCATGGGCTTCAAGCCCGCCTCGACCCTCCGCGACGCCCTGGAGATGGCCGCCGACGTGGTGGGCCCCGACCCCTCCGTCACCCACATCCACGCCCCTCCCCTACTGCTGGCCGACGTGGAGTGACGGGGTGAACCGCCTCCTGCGCCGGGCGGTGCAACCCGGGTTCCCGTGGACGGCCCCGCAGTGGCCCCCCTCCCTGCCCCGGCCCCTGCCGCCGTCATCGCTGGGGGCCGGGTACGACACGGAGTGGGCCAGGCGGGAGCCGGTGCGCGTGGCGCGCGCCGTGCTCATGGACTCGGTTGCCAGGGGGGCGGTGAAGGTCCTGGCCTCACCCCGGGTCTCCGGCCTCGACCGCATCGCCGGCCTCGAGGCGCCGGCCATCTTCGCGGCCAACCACGCCAGCCACGTGGACACGCCCCTGCTCCTGACCGCGCTGCCGGCGCGGTTCCGCCACCGCAGCGCGGTGGCCGCGGCGGCCGACTACTTCTTCGACCGCCGGTGGAAGGCGGCCCTGTGGGCCTTCGCCATCAACGCCATCCCCGTCGAGCGGGCCCGGGTCACCCGCCGCTCGATCGGCCAGGCCGTGGGGCTGCTGAACGAGGGCTGGAGCCTTCTCATCTACCCCGAGGGGGGGCGCAGCCCCGACGGTTGGGCCCAGGCCTTCCGGGGAGGGGCCGCCTACCTCTCCGTGCACACCGGGCTCCCCGTCGTTCCCGTGCACGTCGAGGGCACGCACCGGATCCTCCCGAGGCAGGGGCGCCGCATCCGCCCCGGCCACACCCGGGTGACGTTCGGCGCTCCCATCCGTGCCCATCAGGGTGAGGACACGCGCGCCTTCGCCTCCCGAATCGAGACCGCGGTCGCGGTGCTGGCCGACGAGGGCGCCACCGACTGGTGGGCGGCTCGGCGCCGGGCCGCCCAGGGCACGACGCCCCGTCTCACCGGGCCCCGAGCCGGGAGCTGGCGCCGGGCGTGGGAGCTCGAGGACCGGTCCCCGGGCCGGCGCGCTCAGGAGAGGCCGGGGAGCTGGGCGTTGTAGCGCCCCACCCCCTGGGCGTCGCGCACCACGACGCTCCCCACCCTGTCCATCTCGGCCCGCGCCGGCCAGCCCAGGTAGCCCGATCCGTTGCGCATGGCGAACCCGTCACTGGCCACCGGCGCCCCGTCGCGACCCTGGAGCTCGAGCCGGTAGCCGCCTGAAGGCGCGGCTGGATCCGACAGGTCCATGAACACCCATGAGGGGTGGCCCCGGTACACGAACACCTCACCCACGTCGCGCCCACCCGGGTCGTGCAGGCGGGCCGCCCGCAGCGACGTCCCCCCCAGGGTGCGCAGGGCGGCGATGTACTGGCGCTCGAACCTGGGGTCGCGCTCCGTAGACCGGCCCACCACCAGCCCCGTGACCAGGGCGGCGGCAACGGCGGCGGCCGCCGCGGCCGGCACCAGCGCCCTGCGCCAGCGGGGCCGGGCAGGCTGCGGTGGCCGCCCCTCCCGCTCGAGGCGGTCGAGCACCCTGGCCTCGAAGCCGACCGGGGGCTCGGCTTCGGGTCCGAGGAGCAGCAGGGCCTCGGCCACCCGCACCAGCTCCTCGACCGTGGTCCGGCAGGCCGGGCACGACGCCAGGTGGCCCAGAGCCCCGGCCCGCTCCCCGCCCGCCAGCAGGCCCAGGGCGAGCTCGGGTGCCAGCTCCTCGATCTCGGAGCAGCCCGGAGTCACCTGTCCGTCTCCTCTTGCCCTTGGGACTCGAGGTCGACCCGAAGCTTGATCATGGCGGCGCGGATCCTGGTCTTGGCCGTCCCCAGGGGTACTCCTTCGGTCTCGCATATCTCCTTGGCCGTACGCCCGCCGATGGCGGCCAGCACCAGGGCCCGGCGCTGCTCGGCGGGAAGCCGGGCCAGCGCCCCCTGGACCCGGCTCCGTTCGCTCTCGCGCACGGCCTGATCGGCCGGGTCCTGGGCCCGGTCGGCCAGCGAGAGGGCGGCCAGGGCCTCAGGGTTGAGGGGTTCGGGGCGGCGCAGGCGCACGGCGTCGATGCTGAGGTTGCGGGCGATGGTCAACAGCCAGGTGGCGACCGAGGCTCGCCTGGCGTCGTAGGCGGCGGCGTGGCGCCAGGCCCGGGCGAAGGTCTCCTGAGCCACGTCCTCGGCCGTCACCGGGTCCCCCACGATCGTCAGCGCCAAGCCGTAGATGCGCCGCTGGAAGCGGCGGACCAGGGCCACGGCCGCGTCCGCGTCCCCGGCACCCAGGCCGGCGACCAGCGCGTCGTCGGGGGCGTCCCACACGGTGGATCTACGGGCCGGCGCCGGTGGCGGATTGGAACCAGGGCCGCGACCGGCCGGGATGGGATCGGGTAGCGTATGGCGAGCGGCACCGGGCGGCAACGACGCCTACTTCAACGGGGAAGGCGTCCCGGTCATCTGAGTTCATACCGGTCCTATCGCGCCTGCGAGGCGCTTGCGAGGTTGCCCCACTATGCGCCCTGAACGCGACGCCTGCGGCATCGGCTTCGTCGCCGACGCCCAAGGCCGCTCGTCCCGAGCCATCGTCGAGGCCGCCCTGTCCGGCCTGGCCTGCGTTACCCACCGGGGCGCCCTGGCCGCCGACGCCCGCACCGCCGACGGCTCCGGGCTGCTCCTGCCCATACCCCGGTCCATCTTCGGCACCGGTCCGGGCGACATCCCCCACGGGGTGGCCGCCCTCTTCGTCAGGGGCGACGATCCCCGGACGGCCCTGGAGGAGGCGGCCCGGACGGAGGGCATCACGGTGGTGGACTGGCGCGTCCCGCCCACCGACGAGGCCCACCTGGGAGACCAGGCCCGGGCCACCGTGCCCCGCATGCTGCAGGCGGTACTGGAGACGGACCACCCCGACGAGCGGGCCGCCTACCGGCTCCGGCGCCGGGTGGAGCGGGCCACCTCCGGCACCTACGTGGCCAGCTGCTCGTTCCGCACCGTGCTCTACAAGGGGCTGGTCAACGCCAACGCCCTCTCCGGCTTCTACCCCGACCTGGCCGACGAGAGCGTGGCCGCCCCCTTCGCCGTGTTCCACCAGCGCTTCTCGACCAACACCCTGCCGACATGGGAGCGGGCCCAGCCCTTTCGCATGCTGTGCCACAACGGCGAGATCAACGCCCTGGCCGGCAACGAGAACCGCATGCGGGCCCGGGCCCGGCTGGGGACCGAAGAGGTGGGGCTGGGGCCCGAGGAGCTGTTCCGCCCCGTGCTGGCCGAGGAGGAGTCCGACTCGGGGAAGATCGACGCGGCCGTGGAGCTCCTGGTTCGGGGCGGGCGCGACATCCGCCACGCCGTGGCCATGCTCGTGCCCGAGGCCTGGGAGGGGGCGCGCGACCTCGACCCCGAGGTGCGCGGCTTCTACCGCTATCACGCCTGCCTGGTCGAACCGTGGGACGGACCCGCGGGCCTGGTGTTCACCGATGGCCTGGGTGTGGGCGCGGCCCTCGACCGCAACGGCCTCAGGCCCCTGCGCTACGCCATCTGCGAGGACGACCTGGTGGCCTGCTGCTCCGAAGCCGGGGCGGTCGACGTGTCCGGGCACGGCCGCGTCCGCCGGGGACGGCTGGGGCCGGGCGAGAGACTCTTCGTCGATCCCACCCGCGGCGTCCTGCTCGACGGGGAGTACAAGGAACGCCTGGCCGCGGCGGCCCCCTACGCCCGCTGGGCCGGCGACGGGCTGCGGCCCCTGGAGCCGGGCAAGCCCGTGGAGGAGACCCCGGACGCCGCCTCCCTGGAGCGGCGCCAGGTGGCCCACGGCTACACCGTCGAGGAGCTGCGCATGGTGCTCAAGCCCATGGCCACCGACGCCAAGGAGCCGGTGTTCTCCATGGGCGACGACGCGCCCCTGCCCAACCTGGCCGGCCATCCCCGGCCCATCCACCACTTCCTGAAGCAGCGCTTCGCCCAGGTCACCAACCCCCCCATCGACCACCTGCGGGAGCGGGTGGTGATGAGCCTGCGCACGCTGGTCGGCCCCCGTCAGCCCCTCCTCAGCGAGCGCCCCGAGGCGGCCCGCCTGGTCAAGCTGCGCTCCTTCTTCCTGTACCCCTCGGCCCTGGGCGACCTCCTGGACGAGGCCACCCACCCCTTCGGCAGCGTCATGCTCGACGCCACCTTCCCCGTGGCCGCCGGGCCCTCCGGCCTGCGGGAGGCGGTGGAGCGCCTGGCCGGCGAGGCGGAGACGGCGGTGTCGGCCGGCATCGGCGTGGTGGCCATCAGCAACATCGACATCTCGGCCGAGCGCGCCCCCGTCCCCTCCCTGCTGGCCACGGGCGCCGTTCACCACCGCCTGGTGCGGGCCGGGCTGCGCTGCGACGCCAGCCTGGTGGTGGAGGCCGACGACGCCCGCGACGTGCACATCGCCGCCTGCCTCCTCGGCTACGGCGCCGACGCCATCTGCCCCGGCCTGGCCCTGGAGACGGTGGGAGCCGACGCCGACACGGCCGAGGACTCCCCCCTGTCGGGGCCCGAGGCCCAGGACAACTTCCAGGCCGCCATGGAGGACGGCGTGCTCAAGGTCATGTCCAAGATGGGCATCTCCACCGTCGACTCCTACCGGGGCGCGCAGATCTTCGAGGTCATCGGGCTGGCCGACGAGGTGGTGGACGTGTGCTTCGCGGGCACGCCCTCGCCCGTGGGGGGCATCGGATGGGAGGCGCTGGGCCAGGACGTGCTGGCCAACCACGGGGCGGCCAAGCTCGACAACCCCGGCTACTACCGCGACCTAAAGCGCGGGGGCGAGTACCACACCCACAACTCGGCCGTGGTCGACTCCCTGCAGGCCATGTCGGCCGCCCATCTCCTCCAGCGGGCCCTACAGCGACGAGCTCTACGGCCAGTTCTCCTCGATGGTGAACGAGCGGCCCCCGACCGAGCTGCGCGACCTGCTCGAGCTCGTCCCCGCCGCTCCTCCCGTGCCCGTGGACGAGGTCGAGCCCGCGGCCGACATCGCCCGTCGCTTCTCCACCGGGGCCATGTCCCACGGCTCGCTGTCGGCCGAGGCCCACGAGACCCTGGCCGAGGCCATGAACCTGGTGGGGGGCAGGTCCAACTGCGGAGAGGGGGGGGAGGACCCCTACCGCTACCGGACGCGCGGCCAGGCCAGGGGCGACCGCAACAGCCGCATCAAGCAGATCGCCTCGGGGCGCTTCGGCGTGACCCCGGAGTACTGCGCCTTCGCCGACGAGCTCAACATCAAGATCGCCCAGGGGTCCAAGCCCGGCGAGGGAGGTCAGCTCCCCGGCCACAAGGTCTCCCCCGAGATCGCCCGCCTGCGCCACACCCAGCCCGGGGTGGGTCTCATCTCCCCGCCCCCGCACCACGACATCTACTCCATCGAGGACCTGGCCCAGCTGATCTACGACCTCAAGCAGGTCAACGGCTTCGCCGACGTGTCCGTCAAGCTCGTGGCCTGCGACGGGGTGGGAACGGTCGCGGCCGGGGTGGTGAAGGCCCTGGCCGACGTGGTCCAGGTCAGCGGCTGCAACGGAGGCACGGGCGCTTCACCGTTGTCGTCGATCAAGCACGCGGGCATGCCCTGGGAGGTGGGCCTGGCCGAGACCCAGCGCGTGCTCATGGAGAACTCCCTCAGGGATCGCGTCCGGGTCAGGGTGGACGGCGGCTTCATGACCGGTCGCGACGTGGTCCTGGCCGCCCTGCTGGGCGCGGACGAGTACTCCTTCGGCACCGCGGCCATGATCGCCGAGGGCTGCATCATGCTGCGGTCCTGCCATCGCGACACGTGCTCGACGGGGGTGGCCACCCAACGGCCCCACCTTCGGGCCAAGTTCACGGGCAAGCCCGAGGACGTGGCCGCCTACCTGTTGTTCGTGGCCCAGGAGGCCCGCGAGATCCTGGCCGGCCTGGGCCTGCGCTCCATCGACGAGGCCGTGGGCCGGGTGGAGTGCCTGCGCCAGCGACGGGTCGGCGATGCCCGGGCCGACGCCCTCGATCTCTCCTGCCTGTTGAGCCCGCCCGAGGACGACGGGCCCAGGCACTTCGTCGCGCCCACGCCCCTGCAGCGGCCCCGCTCCCGGCTGGGCGACCAGCTCCAGGCCGATGCCTTCAGGGTGCTGTGGGACGGCGACGAGATCGACCTGGCCTACCCCATCGTCAACGCCGACCGCACCGTGGGCGCGTCGCTGGGCGGGGCCGTGGCCCTGGAGTGGGGCTCGACCCCGCCCCGGGGCGTGGCCCGGGTGCGCTTCGACGGCTCCGCGGGCCAGAGCTTCGGCGCCTTCTTGACCGACGGCCTCCAGCTCGAGCTGGTGGGCGAGGCCAACGACTACGTGGGCAAGGGAATGGCCGGGGGGCGCGTCGTCATCCGGCCCCCGGCCGACGACGCCGGCGATCCCGTCCTGGCCGGCAACACCTGCCTGTACGGCGCCACCGGGGGATCGCTCTTCGTCGCCGGATCGGTGGGAGAGCGCTTCGCGGTGCGGAACTCGGGGGCGGTGGCCGTGGTCGAGGGCGCGGGCCACCACGCCTGCGAGTACATGACGGGCGGCCGTGTCGTCGTGCTCGGTCCCGTGGGATACAACCTGGGGGCGGGGATGACCGGGGGCGAGTGCTACGTCTGGGATCCCGACGGCACGGTCCCGGGCCGGCTCAACGCGGCCCTGGTGGAGGCCATGCGACCCGACTCCGAGCACCTGGAGGAGTTCAAGTGGCTGGTCGAGCGCCACCTCGAGCTCACCGGCTCGCCCCGGGCCTCGGGGCTGCTGGAGGGCTGGCCCCACACCGCCCACCAGGTCTGGCACGTGGCCCCCGTCGACCAGATCCGCCGCATCGAGGCCCAGCAGGCCGGGCGGGTGGGCGCGCCCACCTAGCCGCCTTCACTCGACCAGGCGCAGTCCCGAGGGGGCGATGGAGTCGTTGGCCAGGTTGGGCAGCTCCACGACGAACTCGGTGCGCAGGGCTGGAAAGACGTGCTCGGCCACCAGCACGGGCGCGCCGGACCGGTCGCACGTGACCCGCTCGCAGCGCAGCACGGGCGAGCCCACGGGGACGTCGAGGACCCGGGCGTCCTGGGCCCCGGCCGCGGCCGCGCCGATGGTCTGCACCGCGGTGCCCACTCCCCGCCCGCTGCCGGCCAGGAAGTCGTAGAAGGAGCGGCGCTCGACGTCGTCGCGCGACAGGCCGGCGCCGAACTCCTCCGTGGCCCACACCGTGACCCGGGCGAAGGGGGCGCCGTCGGCCAGGTTGAGCCGGCGCACCCGCAGCACCGTGCCCCCCTCCTCCAGGCCCAGCAGCCCGGCCACCCGATCGGGCGCCCGCACGAAGCCGAAGTCGAGGACCCGCCTGTCGGCCCGCACCCCCGAGGCTTCCAGCTGGGCCTCGATGGTGCCCAGGCGCCCCAGGGTCTGGCGCAGGGGGTCCACGGCCACGAACCAGCCGTAACCCTGGCGGGACTCGACCAGCCCGTCCCCCCTCAGCTCCTCCAGGGCCTTGCGGACCGTCACCCGGCTGGCGCCGTAGGCTGCCGACAGCTCGGCCTCGCTGGACAGCAGGCGGCCGGTGGCGAACTCCTTGGCCTCTATCTGGCGGCGGAGGTCCCCGGCGATGGCCCGGTAGCGCAGCTCTCTCACTTGTCCTATACTTGTATCATACCGTTGCCAGGACGAGGAGGGCCACGATGGCGGTAGCCCCGAACACCCCGGTCGAGGTCATCGACTCGGTCTACGGACGGCTCCCGGAGCGGGTCGACACGGGCCGCCGGCGCCTGGGACGGCCCCTCACCCTGTCGGAGAAGATCCTCTTCAACCACCTGGCCCAACCCGACTCGCAGCCCCTGCAGCGGGGTCGCAGCTACGCCGAGCTCTACCCCGACCGGGTCGCCATGCAGGACGCAACGGCCCAGATGGCGCTCCTGCAGTTCATGACCGCGGGCCTGCCCGAGGTGGCCGTCCCCACCACCGTGCACTGCGACCACCTCATCCAGGCCCGGGTGGGCGCGGGGCCGGACATGACCGCCGCCCTCGAGGCCAACGAGGAGGTCTACGAGTTCCTGCGCACGGTTTCGGGCAAGTACGGCATCGGCTTTTGGAAGCCGGGCTCGGGGATCATCCACCAGGTCGTGCTCGAGCAGTACGCCTTCCCGGGCGGGATGATGATCGGCACCGACAGCCACACCCCCAACGCCGGCGGGCTGGCGACCATCGCCATCGGGGTAGGCGGGGCCGACGCCGTCGACGTGATGGTGGGAGGCACCTTCGGCGTGCGCTGGCCCAAGCTCATCGGCGTCCACCTCACCGGCCACATGCGGGGCTGGACGGCGCCCAAGGACATCATCCTCAAGGTGGCCGAGATCCTCACCGTCAAGGGCGGCACCGGCGCCATCGTCGAGTACTTCGGGCCCGGGAGCGAGTCCATCAGCGCCACGGGCAAGGCCACCGTGTGCAACATGGGCGCCGAGATCGGCGCCACCTGCTCGCTGTTCCCCTACGACGAGCACGGCGCCCTCTACCTCAAGGCCACGGGCCGGGAGGCCTACGCCGACCGGGCCTCGCGGGTCATGGAGCACCTGCGCCCCGACGACGAGGTGGAGGCCGAGCCCCAGCGCTTCTTCGACCGGGTGATCGAGCTCGACCTCTCCTCGCTCGAGCCCCACATCGTGGGGCCCCACACCCCCGACCTGGCCCGCCCCGTGTCCCGCATGGGCGCCGACGCCCAGGCCAACGGCTGGCCCGTCGAGCTCACCAACTGCCTGGTGGGCTCGTGCACCAACTCGTCGTACGAGGACATCACCCGGGCGGCCAGCGTGGCCCGGCAGGCCGCGGCCAAGGGGCTCACGGCCAAGGTGCCCCTGCTCGTCACCCCGGGCTCGGAGCGGGTGCGGGCCACCATCGAGCGCGACGGGCTGCTGGCCGACCTCGAGGCCATCGGCGCCCGGGTGCTGGCCAACGCCTGCGGCCCCTGCATCGGCCAGTGGAAGCGCGACGACATCGCCGAGGGCGAGGTCAACTCCATCCTCAACTCGTACAACCGCAACTTCCCCAAGCGCAACGACGGCAGCGCCAGCACCCTGGCTTTCATCGCCTCGCCCGAGATCGTGGTGGCCTACGCCCTGGCCGGGACCCTGGCCTTCGACCCCCTCCGCGACGAGGTGGACGGGACCATGCTGGAGCCCCCCGTGGGCGAGGAGCTTCCGGCGCGCGGCTTCGAGACGGGCGAGGCCGGCTTCGTCCCCCCGCCCGAGTCGGGGGCGTCGGTCGAGGTGGTCATCCGCCCCGACAGCGACCGCCTCCAGCGCCTCGAGCCCTTCCCGGCGTGGGACGGCCGCGACTTCGAGGAGCTGCCCGTGCTGCTCAAGGCCAAGGGCAAGTGCACCACCGACCACATCTCGGCGGCCGGACCCTGGCTCCGTTACCGCGGCCATCTGGAGAACATCTGCGGGAACCTGTTCCTCGGCGCGGTCAACGCCTTCACCGGCAAGGCGGGCGAGGGTCGCTGCGTCGTGCACGGCGAGACCGAGCCCTTCCCCGACGTGGCCCGCCACTGCCGGGAGGCGGGCCAGCCCTGGGTCGCGGTCGGCGACGAGAACTACGGAGAGGGCTCGTCGCGCGAGCACGCGGCCATGGAGCCCCGCTTCATGGGCGCCGTGGCCGTCCTGGCCCGGTCCTTCGCCCGCATCCACGAGACCAACCTAAAGAAGCAGGGCATGCTCGCCCTCACCTTCTCCGACTCCGCCACCTACGACCTCGTCGACGAGCAGGACCGCATCTCGGTCATGGGGCTCGGCAAGCTGGCGCCCGACGAGCCCGTGACCTGCCTGCTGCACAAGCCCGACGGCTCCCCGGTCGAGTTCACCTGCACCCACACCATGTCCGCCGAGCACATCGAGTGGTTCAAGGCGGGCAGCGCCCTCAACCTCATTCGGGCCCGTCAGCGCAGCGGGGGCCGCAGCCCGGCCACGCCCTGACGCAGCCGTCCCCTCAGCCCTGGGCCCCGGGCGGCCAGGGCCGGGGCCTGGGCCAGGCGCTCCCGGCGCAACTCATCCACCTCGGCGTCGTCCAGGGGGGCGAGGGCGGGTCCACCTTGGTCGCCGTCACCGGCGCCGCCCAGCACCCAGCCCAGCAGTAGGTCGGCCAGCGCCGGGTTGCGGGCCAGCACGGGGCCGTGCAGGTAGGTGCCCACCACCCGCCCGCTCACCGCGCCCTCGCTGCCGTCGCCCCCGCCGTTGCCCACGCCGACCCGGACGCGGGCCAGCGGGCGCACCCCGGGGCCGAGCTCGGTGACGGCGCCGTGGTTCTCGTATCCGGTCAGGGGCGGGATGCTCCGGTCCGACCGGGCCAAGCCGACGGGATCGGCCACCACCTCCCCCACCGCCCGGGGCCCGCTCCCCTTGCGGGTGCGCACGTCGAGCAGACCCAGGCCGGGAAGCGGGCGTCCGTCGGCCCCGGCGAACTCCTGGCCCACCACCTGGAAGCCGGCGCACACGGCCAGCACCACGGCGCCGTCCTCGACGGCCCGGTTGAGGGGCCGCCCGTCCAGGAGCTCGAGCGCGGAGCGGGCCTCGGGCCCGTCCTCGCCCCCTCCCAGGCAGTACACGTCGCACGTGGCCGGCACGGGCTCGCCCGAGCGGATCTCGACCACCTCGGCAGGGACGCCCCGCCAGCGCAGACGCTCGGCCAGCACGACGCCGTTGCCCCCGTCCCCGTAGGTGCCGAGCAGGTCCGGGTGCACCACCGCCACCCTGACGGCCGACTCACGCGGCCGGGGCACGGCTCGTCCCTCCCCGTCCGGCCAGGGCCGACCTCAGGTCCTGGAAGGCGGTGTAGTTGCCCACGAAGTCCACCTCAGGCACCCCGGAGCGGACGACAGCCTCCCGCATATTCGGCACCCGCACGTGCGCGACCCCGGCATAGCGCAGGCGCACGGCGAGGTCGGCCGAGCGCTCGCCCGTGGCCACCACCCGCCGGCCCCGGAGCCGTTCGAAGGGAACATCCCACAGCCACGATGGGTCCCGTCCGTCGGCGATGCGGGCGTTGATGGCGACCACCACGGGCGCCGGCGCGGGGGCGAGCAGGTCGAAGATCCCGACCCACCCCGCCGGGTTCTTGGCCAAGAGGAGGCGGGTGCGCACGCCGCCCACATCGACCACCTCGTAGCGGCCGAACACTTCGGTCGTCGACCCCATGGCGTCGAGGGCCTGCTGCACGGGCACCCCCATGGCGGCCGCGGCCGTGGCCGCCATGGCCGCGTTCCCCAGGTTGAACCGCCCCGGCAGCCGCAGTGAGAGGGGAAAGCGGCGGCCGTCGGCCAGGAGCAGCTGCCCGTCCTCCAGCCACACGTCGGGTCGGGGCCGGCGGAACCCGCAGGCGCAAGCCCACTGCTCACCCTGGTAGGCGATGCGCCCCTCGCACTGGGGGCAACCGCCGGCGTCGGCCCGCCAGGGCTGGCCCGCGGCAACCCATCGCACCGATCGGGCCGCGGATGCGGCCCAGACCACGATGGGATCGTCGGCGTTGGCCACGACGGCGCCGTCCAGCCCGGGCAGGGCCCGCCGCCACCGGGCCCCGAGCATGCGCACCTCGCTCACCCGGTCGAGCTGGTCCCGGCTCAGGTTGAGCAGCGTCACCACCGCGGGACGGGTGGCCGAGGCGACCTGGCCCAGCCAGGCCTCGTCCACCTCCAGGGCCGCGGCGGAACCGGGCCCCGACCCCCGGTTGGCGGACAGGGCCGCCACCAGGCCCGACGGGAGGTTGGCCCCGCCAATGTTCGTGCACGCCGGTCCGGCGCTGGAGAGGGCCGCGGCCAGCAACTGGGTGGTCGTGGTCTTGCCGTTGGTGCCGCTGACCAGGGCGACCCGGCGGCCCCGGGCCAGGCGGGCCAGCGCGTCAGGGTCGAGGACCAGTGTGACCCGCCCGCCTATGACCGTCCCGCTGCCCGCGCCCAGCCGGCGGGAGAGCGAACCCACCAACCCACCCACCCCCGAGGCCAGACGCGTGCGGACGGGAAGCTGGGCCGTGTCCCCCGGGGTGGGGGCGCTCATGCAGGGGCGACCGCGTCGAGGGGGGCGCCGGGCGGCATGGCCCGAGCCACCTCCTCGGCGCTGGGCTGCACCACCTGCCTGGCCTCGGCCGGCAGCAGGTCGATGATGGCGGCCATGATCGCGTCGGTGTCGGCCACCGCGTCCACGAGGCCCAGGGCCACGGGCCGGCCGACGCGCACGCGCACGGTGGGGGGGTGGAGCAGGTTGCCGATGCGCGGCACCCGCGCCGAGCGGGGCCAGACGAGCTCGGTGCCCCACAGCCCCACGGGGACGACGGGCGCACCGGTCATGGCCGCCAGGCGGGCCGCGCCCGTCCTGCCCCTCAGCACCGGGTCGAAGAAGTCGCGACCTCGGGGGATGGTCCCCTGGGGCAGCACGGCCACCAGCTGACCGCCCTCCAGGGCGCGCGCCGCCTCCCGCAGGGGCTCGTCCGATCCGCTGCCGCGTTCCACGCGGATGCCTCCCATGGCCCGAGCCAGGGCGCCCACCACGGGAGCGTCGAAGACCTCCTTCTTGCCCAGGAAGCGCAAGGGCCGGCCCCGCCTGGCCGCGGCCAGGCCCAGGGCGGCCACGTCGAAGTAGCTGCGGTGGTTGGACACCACGATGGCCGGTCCCTGTTCGGGGACGAGGTCGACGCCGGCCATGTCGAAGCGGGCGTAGGGCATGAGCTCTGGGCGGGTCACCACCCGCACCAGGTCGTAGGGCTCCAGCCCGAAAAGCTTGGGCACGCCGGGGGGGACGTCCAGGAAGAGCACGGGCCAGCGCCTCACGGTGGCTACCGCCCGCAGCCTGGGGTCCGGGTTGACGGCGTGGGGATGGCCGACCGCGGCCAGCAGGGGCACGTCATAGAGGCTGTCGGAATAAGCGAAGCTCTGGCTCAGGTCGACGTCGCGCCCCGCGGCCCACCGCCGCACCGCGCTGAGCTTGCCCAGGGCCCACACGAACTCCCCGACCAGCTTGCCGGTGTACTGGCCCCCGTCCTCGGCGTAGCGGGTGGCGACGACGTCGTCGAAGCCCAGTCTCTCGGCCAGGGGAAGGACAAGGTCGTACGGGGTGGTGGTGGCGAGCACCGTGGGCCTGCCCGCGCTGCGGTGCTCGGCCAGGAGGGGACGGGCGAAGGGCGTGACCAGCTTCTCCAGCTTGTCGGCCGCGGCCCGGCCCGCTTCCCGCACCGCCTCCGCCGACCACCCCCGGGCGAGGAAGGCCGCGCCCCGAGCCAGGGCGATGGACGGCAGCGTCTCGCCCACGGCCTCATAGAACGAGTAGAGGGCGCCCTGGAACGGGAGCTGGCGCTCGGGGGCGATCCCCGCGGCCACCAGGGCCTCATTGATCAAGGGCCCGCTCGCGCCGCGAAGCAAGGTGCGATCGAGGTCGAAGAAGGCTGCCGCGCCCACGCGGTGCACGGTACAGCCGCGGGGCCACGCTGCGGCCGGGGTCCCGCGGCAGCGCCGTCAAACGCAGGCCGGTGGGGCTGGGGTCCCGCGGCCGCGCCGGGAACGCAGGCCGCTGGGGCTGGGGGCCCCGGCGGCACCGCGATGAGCGCTTGCGCGAAGAGCCATGAAAAGAGAGAAGGGGCCGGCTGGGGAATCCGGCCCCTTCTCGAGACCTAGAGGGGCCTGGGAGGGGGGATTCCCGCCCGCTCGGTCTGCCCGTCCAGTATGACCGGGATGGGCGGCATCTGTCCAACAGTTATGGAGGATACGGGCTATCATCGTCGCAGATGGACCTGCGTCAGCTCCATGCCCTGGTGGCCGTGGCCGACAACGGCACCTTCTCGGCTGCCGCCGACGCCCTCCATACCGTGCAGTCCAACGTGTCGACCCATGTGGCCCGCCTCGAGCGGGAGCTGGGCGCCACCCTGGTGGATCGGGCCGCGGGGCAGCTCACCGCCGAGGGAGAAGCCGTTGTGGCCCGGGCCCGTCGGGTCGGCGTCGAGCTCGAGGCCCTCGTCTCCGACGTCGCCGCCCTGCGCCACGAGGTGGTGGGCACCACCCGCCTGGGGATGATCGGCACCACGGCCCGCTGGCTCATCCCCCCTCTGCTCGAGGTGACGGCCGAACGCCACCCCAAGCTGCGCCTGGTCGTGGTGGAGGGCATCTCCACGTCGCTCGAGCCCCAACTCGCGGCCGGGAGCCTGGACCTCGCCGTGGTCAACGTGCCCGTGCCCGACGACAACCTGGTCGCCCGGCCTCTCTTCGCCGAGGACCTGGTCATGGTCGTGCCCATCAGCCATCCGCTGGCCCGAGCCGGCCCCATACCCCTGGCCGGGCTGGGAGAGCTGCCGCTCCTCCTGCCCATGCCGGGCACGGCCTTCCGCGACGAGCTCGACGCCGCCGTTCGTGCCGCGGGCGTGACCCTGCAGGCCAAGGCCGAGCTCGACGGCACCCCGCTCATCGCCGCCCTCACCTTCGAAGGCCTGGGACCGGCCATCCTCCCGGCCACGGCGGTGCCCGCCTACCTGCGCCGGGAGTGGGCCCTGGTCGGGGTGGAGGGCATTCCCCGCCGGCACATCGGGGTCGCCCAGCGCCGGCGCGGGTTGCTGTCAGGCGCGGCCCGCGCCGTGCTGGAGATGCTGCACGAGCTGATCGCCGACGCCGACGCCCGGCCCCCCGGCATCCATCCAGCGCAGTGATGGGGCGGCTGTGACAGACCGGGCTGCGGGCCCCGGGCCCATCGCCCTGGTCGGCAGCGGCGAGTTCCTCCCGGTCATGGAGGAGATCGACTCCGACCTGCTTGCCGGGCGTGCGCCCCGCGCCGCGTTCCTGCCCACCGCCGCGGCCGAGGAGGGCCCGGACCGCCTGCGCTACTGGGTGGACCTGGGCACCGACCACTTCCGGCGCCTGGGCGTCGAACCGGTGCCCGTCCTGGTGCTCGACCGGCCCGGCGCCGACGACCCCTCCCTGACCGGGGCCATCGCGGGAGCCGGACTGGTGTACCTGTCGGGCGGGAACCCCGGCTTCCTCGCGGCCACGCTGAGGGACACGGCGGTGTGGCGGGCCATCGTGGACGCCTGGAGGGCGGGGGCGGCCCTGGCCGGTTGCTCGGCGGGGGCCGCCGCGCTCACGGCCGTGGCCGGCAACGTGCGCGATCCGAGTCGGGGCGACGGCCGGGGCCTCGGCCTCATCCCCCACATCGGAGTGATCCCCCACTTCGACCGCATCGAGGCCTGGCGGCCCGGGCTCACGGCCAGGATCAGAAGCGCGGCACCTCCGGGAACCACGGTCGTGGGCATCGACGAGGAGACGGCGCTGGTGGGCGGCCCCGAGCGGTGGCGGGTGCGGGGCGCCAGGACGGTCACCGTCTTGTCGGCCGGCCCCGACGCCGACGGGCGGGCCGTCCACGCCGCCGGCGAAGACCTGGTGATAAGGCCGGCAGCCTCCTGACCGGATCAGGCCTCGGCCGTCGCCTCCTCGACCGAAGCGTGGCTGGCAAAGACCTTATTGAGCCCGGTGATCTCGATGACGCGAACCACGTTGGGGCGGGCCGCGGCCAGACGCAGCTCCCCCTGCTGGCTGCGCAGGGTCTTGAAGACGCCGATGAGGCTGCCCAGGCCGGTGGAGTCGACGAAGCCGACCCCGCCCAGGTCCACCACCATGTGGTTGACCCCGCCCTCGGTCACCTCGTTCAGCCTCGTCCGTAGGGCGGGAGCGGAGTAGACGTCGATGTCGCCCTCGACGTGCACGACCGTCCAGCCGTTGCGTTCCGACACCGTGCAGCTCAGATCCACGAGACCCCCAGGCCGAGGCCGGATACCCCCCGGCGGCGGCCCAGGCTGCCACACCATCCCAGGGCCGGCACACCCGGGGCCCACCCCCCCTCGAGGTGAACAGGGCCCGGACGCGTCGACGCCGCTCGGTCGCTGGTCAGCGGACCCGAGCGGCGTCTGGGCTCCCGGGGGGCGGGACCGTGCCAGTGTGCGCCACCAGGTAGCTCCGCGTCAATGACCCGATCGGGGGATCCACGGGCGGTGACTCTCAGCTCGTCCCCAGCCCGCCGGCTCGACAGGCCCGTTGCCGGCGCGCTTGGCTTCTCCGATGCTCCGCAGTATGCAGAAGCTGTTCACCGCCATGCACTCCGCCGTGTACAGCCTGAGCAAGGGCCGGGTGTTCGGCCGCTTGGGCAAGACCAGGTTCCTGCTGCTACACACCATCGGGCGCAAGTCGGCCAAAGAGCGCGTCACCCCTCTGAACTACGTATCCGACGGGCCCGACTTCATCGTCATCGCCTCCAACGGCGGGGCCAGGCTCCACCCGGACTGGTACCTGAACCTCCAAGCCAAGCCCGAGGCCGAGGTCGAGGTGCAAGGGGCCCGCATCGTCGTGCGGGCCGTCACCGTCGACGACGACCAGCGGGAGCGGCTGTGGAACCTGGCCCGCGACACCTGGCGCTACTACGACTCCTACCAGCAGCGCACGGACCGGGCCATCCCGGTCGTGCGCCTCCAGCGGATCGGGGGCTGAGGTGGACGTATTCGAGGCCATGGCCACGACCCGGGCCATGCGCCGGCTCGACCCCGACCGCGACGTCTCCGACGCCGACCTGCTCAAGGTGGTGGAGGCGGCCACCAAGGCGCCGTCGGGCGGCAACTCCCAGCCCGTGCGCTGGCTGGTGGTCAGGGACGCGGCCAAACGCAAGCAGCTGGGTGACATCTACCGCGCCTGCTGGGCGCCCGTGCGGGAGATGTACGCCGCGGCCATGAAGGAGGACGACGGGTCGGTCAACGCCCGGGTCCTGCGGTCGGCTGACTATCTGGGCGATCACATGGGCGATGCGCCGGCCATCGTGCTGCCGTGCTCCAAGGGCGCGCCCGGACAGGCCGAGTCCTCCGTGTTCGGCGCCGTGCAGAACCTGTTCCTGGCCGCACGGGCCTTGGGACTGGGCACCACCCTGACCACGGTGCACCGCATGCGTGAGGGCGAGGTGAAGGCCCTGCTCGAGGTCCCCGACGACGTCACCACGTGGGCCATGATCCCCGTCGGCTACCCCCTTGGCCGTTGGGGCGAAGCCCAGCGTCGGCCCGTGCGCGAGGTCACCTACTGGGACAGCTGGAGGAGCCCGCCGCCGACCTGAGACCGCGCCGCCACCTCCTCGGCGCTACCGGGGCTGAACGGTGACCGGGTCGCCGGGATGCACCTGGCCGGGCTCCCGCACCCAGGCGTACCAGCGGGCCCACTGCGGATTGCGCTCGTGGGCGATACGGGAGAAGTCGCCGTCGGAGAACCAGCGGGCCTGCTTGCCACAGGGCACGGCGGGAAAGGACACCTCCGCCAGCGCCGTGCCCACCCTCAGGCGGGCCCCCGGGCGCAGCGAGCACCAGTCGATCCCGCCCAGGGTCAGGTTCTCGCCCGCGCACCCAGGACCGATGGGATGGCCGTCGGCCGCGAGCTCGGCGATGACGTCGGCCGACCACAGGCACAGGGCCTGGAAAGGCCTGCCGTGGTGCAGGCCGTCGGCCTGGCGGTCTCCAGCCAGGCCGTCGTGGGCGATGGCACCGCAGGCCACCTCCCGCTTGGGGACACCGCCATCCGACGCGTTGACCCGCACGACCCGTCCGGCGTGGGCGGGGGTCCCGGCTCCGACGCCGGCCAGGCCCCGGCCCACGTCCATCAGGTGGTGGGTGGCGTCGTGCACGGCGTGGAACAGAGCCGCTTCGGCCTGGACGGTGGCGCCCGCAAGGTGCCCGACGTGGGCCCAGGCGTCGGGAGGGGCGTCGTGAGCGAGGCGGGCCAGGGCTGCACCCTCGCGCTCGAGGTCACCCACCGCCCGGATCGGGTCGAGCCGGGCGGCCTCGTCGTCCTCTGTGGCCCCGGCACCCGAGGGTGGGGCCGGCAGCGGGACACCGTCGGCGGCAAGGACGGCGGCGACGCCCTCACGCACCACGGCGGTGACGAGGGCGCTGTGGGTCCCGTACTCGAGCGCCGACCACACCGCGGGTGAGGGGCGGGCGTTCAGCTCGGCGGGGGTCAGGCCCTCGGTGGCCAGCCGCCACCACACGCCCAGGGCGCCGAGCATCGACACCGCATCCCGCACCCGCCAGACCCGGGCGTCGAAGCCACACTCGGAACACGTCTCAGGCCTGACCCCGTCCACGGCCACAGCATGCTCGACGGACGCAGGTCGAGCCTACGATTTGGGCCGCCGTTTGCCCCCCGGGCCGCGCCGGAGCGTCGTAGCATCGGGGCATGGGCGAGAAAGCTCCACCGTCAGGAAACGCCAAGAAGCCGGGCAAGACCCTCAAGGAGAAGCGCGCCGCCAAGAAGGCCAAGAAGGGTCAGCGCGGGTAACGGGCGGGGCAGCGGGCGAAGGCGACGCCGCCGGCGCCGCCAGGGGCCCGGGCGCCGGCTCGCGCCGTGAGCAGCGCGGCGGGCGGCGGTAGCGCTCGGCGAAGGCCAGGATGATGGGTCGCATCTCCTCGACGATGGCGGCCACCTCGGTCGGCGTGGGCTCCCACGGCGGCGTCGGGCTTGACTCGTCGGTCTTGAGGCGGGATGTCTCGGTCATGGCTGCCCTCCCCCTTTGGAGGTTCTCTGGTGACACCTTCGTCCCTGGGCGTCCGGTTCTCATCCTCACTTTTGATGATTTGTCGAGCTACCTGCCGGGATACACCCGTGCGAGGCTCCTGCTCACTGACAGCCACGCAGACCGGTCCCCGTGGCCCATGGCCGCCCCCGCCATCTCTCCCGCCGCTCCCCTCCCAGTGACTGGGGCTTACCTCCGGCCGTGCTCCGTCGCCTGCTGATCGCCCTGGGGTTGGCCGCCGTGGCCGGCGGCGGACTGGGCCTCGTCATCATCGCGGCCACCAGACAGCCAAACCACCGGACGCTGCGTAGCGCCGGGGCCTCGCCCGCCGGCACCTCGGTCCCCAGCACCCAGGTCAGCTCCGTGCCCACCACGACGCAGGTTCCGGGCCCGCCGACGACGGCGCCGGCGCCCGGGGAGAGACGCGCTCTCACCGGAAGAACGATCGTCATCGACCCCGGCCACAACGGTGGCAACGCCAGCCACCCCGCCGAGATCAACCGGATCGTCGACGCCGTGACCCTTGGCAAGCCGTGTGACACGGGCGGCGCCGAGACGGCGTCGGGCTACGGCGAGTCGGCCTTCAACCTGGACGTCTCCCTGCGGTTGAGGGCACTCCTGGAGCTGGCCGGGGCCAGGGTCGTGATGACCAGGTCGGACAACAACGGCGTAGGCCCGTGCATAACCGACAGGGCGGCCATCGGCAACGCCGCCCACGCCGACGCCGCCATATCCATCCACGCCGACGGTGGCCCAGCCGGGGGCCGGGGTTTCCATGTCATCGAGCCCGTCCTCATCGCCGGTCACACCGAGGCGATCGTGGGCCCCTCCCGGCGGCTCGCCCTTGACGTCCGGGACGGCTACGGCACCGGGAGCGGGATGCCCCGCTCGACCTATGCCGGCCATGACGGCCTCGACGACCGCAACGATCTCGGCGGGCTGAACCTCTCCACCGTGCCCAAGGTCTTCATCGAGTGCGGCAACCTTCGCAACCCGACCGACGCGGGCATGCTCGAGAGCCCCGCCTTCCGACAACGAGCGGCCGAAGCGCTGGCCGCGGGGCTCAGCGGGTTTCTCTCGGGTCGGTGACTACGCCTGCAGGCGTGGTCCCGCCCGTGAAGGGCGGCGCCGCACACGCCGCAGCGCGGCCAGGCCCAGGCCGGTGGCGACCACCACGGCGGCCACGCCGCCCGCGATGGCTCCCGGACCGGGCGATCCTCCGCCCGATGCGGAGGCGATCACCAGCAGCCGCCCCTCCCCGTGCGCGGTGGCGGGGCCGGTGGCGGCGACCCCGGCCTCGCAGGTGGGGGCGCAGCGGACCCTGACCACGGTGGCCGCGCCCTCCGTCCCCACCAGCAGGTCACCGGGACGGGCCGAGCCGGCCAGGGCGGAGCCCGTCAGGCGCAGGACGCTGTCCGTGCCCGGGTGGGGGTTGCCGGGCGTGCCCCGGTCGGCCATGTAGGCGACCCTGGTCCCCGACCCGGGCACGAACCCCGCGCTCTCCACTCCTATGTCGGCCCCCGCGGCCACCCCGGAGGCGGCCACCAGGCTCAGCTGTCCCCCGGGCGACACCGCGTAGATGGTCCCGTCCAGCTCGTCGGGCGCAACCAGGTGACCGCCGTAGGGGCCGAAGGTGGGGGGCGCCACGGCCACGCCCCCCTCGAGGGGGGCGTCCACCACGGCCACGGGGCGGACCGCGCCACGGCAGTCGACGGCCGAGACCTGGGTCCTGCCCGGTTGGGTGGGCCCGACGACCAGCAGCCGGTGGCCGAAGGAGCCGACCGTGTCCAGGGCGATGCCGGTCAGGGTGGACGGGCCGGGGACGTCGGCCAGACGGGTGACGGCTCCGCCGGGGGCGATCCTGGCCACGCCCGGCGGGGCGCCTCTGAGGTCAAGGGCCAGGATCTCGTCCTTGGCGAACCGGCACCCGGCGCCGTCCACGGCGAGCCCGGGTGAGACGGCGATGTAGGACTCGGAGCCGTCGGGCGCCGAGTACCCGGAGGCGAAGTCGCTGGTCGCGCCGGACGGGGCGATGAGAACGAGCTTCCCGTGCACGGCCGCGACCAGCCGCCCGTCGCCACGGGGCCCGGCCACGTCGAACACCCCCGGGAGGTGGATCCACCGCTCCCATGCCGGGGGCGAAGACGTCGGGCCCGCCGCCTTCACCGCGGGAGCGACGCCCGCCACCGACGCTGCGGCTCCCGCTGCGGCTGCGGCCGCAGCCACCAGGGCGCGAACCCGGCGGCTCCGCAGCACCCCGCCAGTGTAGGAAGCCGGGGCGCGGGCGACGGCGGCAGGAATTCGGCGGCGGGCCGGCCTCGGGTCCACCAGGCTGGCGGGATGGCCAGGGTCCGCCCCATGACGGGCGACGACGTCGCTCCCGCCCAGGAGGTCTGGGACGAGGCCTTCACCACCATGCGCTCTTCCTACGGACTGCCGGCCGCAGTAGGTGCGGGGTCGGCGGAGCGCACGCGCCAGCGCATCCGCCACCTTCTGACGACCGACGCGGGCGGGTCCTGGGTGGCCGAGGACGACGACGGCAAGGTGATGGGGTTGGCCCAGGCTCTGGTGCGGGACGACCTCTGGGTGCTCTCCCTGCTGGGAGTTGCGACTCGCGGCCAGGACCGAGGGACGGGCAAGGCACTGCTCGACGCCGCCCTCGGGTACGGCCGGGAGGTGGCCAACGGCCTCATCCTCTGCTCTCGCGACCCACGCGCCGCCCGGCGCTACGTCAGGGCCGGCTTCCACCTCAATCCCTCCGTCTCGGCCTGGGGAACCGTCGATCGGCGCCGCCTCCCCGCTGCGCCCGGCGTGCGGCCCGGCACCCCGGACGACCACGACTTCGTCGCCGAGCTCGACCGCAGCCTGCGCCACGGAGCCCATGGCCCCGACTTGGACCACCTCCTCACCGAGGGCTGCCGGCTGTGGGTCCTCGAAGGCCGCGGCTATGCGCTGGCTCGGGGGGCCAAGCCCGTGTTCATGGCCGCCGAGGACGAGGAGGCGGCTCGCGACCTCCTCTGGGCCTGCCTGGCCCAGGCCCGCTCCGACGATGTGGTCGAGGTGAGCTGGATGACCGCGCACCAGCAGTGGGCCGCCGACGTGGCCCTGGACGCGGGCCTCGAGCTCCACCCGGCGGGGCCGGTCATGACCCGGGACATGCCCGTGCCCTGCCTCTACCTTCCCAGTGGCGCCTACGGGTAGCTCACGCGAGCGACAGGCGCAGCTCCTGTAGGCCCCGCAGCACGACGTGATCGCGGTACGGGGGATGGGGATCGGCCAGCGCCAGCCCCGGGAATCTCCGCACCAGCGAGCCCAGGACGACCTGCCCTTCCACCCGGGCCAGGGCCGCGCCCAGGCAGTAGTGCATTCCGCCCGAGAAGGTGAGGTGGCGGTTGTCGGCCCTGGCCAGGTCGAGGCCGTCGGGGTCCTCGAAGCGGGCCGGGTCGCGGTTGGCCGCGGCGAGAAGAGCCACGACCTGGTGGCCCTTGGGCACGTGATGGCCGCCCACCTCCAGGTCCTCGGTGGCGATGCGGGCGGTGAAGTGCACCGGTCCGTCGTAGCGGAGCAGCTCCTCCACCGCCGAGGCGTCCAGCCCCGGGTCGTCACGCAGGCGCGCCAGCTGATCGGGGTGACGCAGCAGGGCCAGGATGCCGTTGCCGATGAGGTTCATGGTGGTCTCGTGGCCGGCGATGAACAGCAGCACCACGACGGCCCGCAGGTCGGACTCGGTGAGCTTGTCGCCCTCCTCCTCGGCCGTGATCAGGGCGCTGAGCAGGTCGTCCCGGGGCCGTCGCCGCCGCTCCTCGATGAGACCGTTGAGGTAGTTGATGAGCTGCATCACGGCCACCACGCCCCGGTTGGCTGTCTCGAGGTCGACCTCGCCATCCAGCAGCCGCGAGGCGTCCGAGGACCACGGCCCGAACAGGGCCCGGTCCTCGGCGGGGACGCCGAGCAGCTGACAGATGACGATGACGGGAAGGGGGTAGGCCAGCGTGGGCATGAGGTCGACCTCTCGCTCACCCGCCAGCTCGTCGAGGATGCCGTCCACCAACTCCTGGATGCGGGGGCGCAGGCGCTCGATCGAGCGGGGCGTGAAGGCCTGGCTCACCAGGCGCCGCAGGCGGGTGTGGTCGGGCGGGTCGAGGAAGAGAAGGATCCCGGTGTCGAGGTCTCGCATGGTCGACCGCAGGTCCATGGCCCCCAGCTCGACCCGGCTGGTGAGGTGCTCGGGGTTGCTGCTCCAGCGCGGGTCGCGCAGCACGGCCTCGCAGTCGGCGTAGCGGGAGAGGACCCACTCCCCGAACTTGTCGTTCCACCACACGGGCGCCCGCTCGAGCAGCTCCCGGTAAGCAGGAAAGGGGTCGGCTCGGTGATCGGGGTCGAAGGGATCGAAGCCGGGCTGGACCGCGGTCGTCATCGCTGCCACCTTCCGAGCGCAGCCGGGCGCAACGGCCGCCACCCTAGATGGGCACATCGCAGACCTGCGAGTCTCTGGCCGTGATCTCAGCGAACGACTACCTCTACTTCGTGGACGAAGCGCTCGACGGGATGATCCAGATCGTGACCGAGCTGGGTGACGACGTAGCCAACCGCCGGCCCGACGTTCCCGGCGCCAACTCGCCCTACGTCCTGCTGACCCACTGCCTCGGGGTCATGGAGTACTGGGGCGGACACCTGGTCGCGGGCCGCGCCATCGAGCGCGACCGGGACGCCGAGTTCCGGGCCTCGGGACCTGTCGCTCCCCTGGTCGATCGGGCCCGCCAGGCCCGGCACCAGCTGGAGTCGGACATCGCCGACCTCGAGGCCTATGCCCCTCCCCGAGGCGTCCCGCATCCCCCGGATGCCGAGCTGCCCCTGGCCAGGACCCAGGGCGGGGCCCTGGTCCACATCCACGAGGAGCTGGCCCAGCACCGGGGCCAGATGGAGGGGTGCCGGGACGTGCTCCGCGCCCCCTGGGCCAGGCTCGCCTGAACGCGGGCGAGGGATCAGCCCAACCTGTACTCCCAGCCCTCCTGCCAGGCGAAGTCGGCACCGATGAGGTCCTCGATCGGGGTACCGCCGAGCACGTGGTCCAGGGCCCACCGGGTGGCGACGTGGCCGATGATCAGCACCCGGGCACCCTCCCAGCGCAGGGGTAGGTCGTCGAGGACGCGCCCGGCGCGGTGCACGGCCTGGCGCCAGCTCTCGCCACCGGGGTAGGGCTCGTCGAGGTGGCGGGTGCGGTCGCCGTGCATCTCGGAGGCGGGACCCCCGTTGCGGGCTCCGTAGTCGCATTCGCGCAAACGCCAGTCGCACAGGATCGGGACACCCGTGCCCTCGAAGGCGATCGAGGCCGTCTCCACGGCCCGGCCCAGGTCGGACGTGAACACCGCGGCGATGCCGTCCTCCCGCCGGCGGCGGCCCAGCTCCCGGGCCCCTTGCATCCCCCTCTCACCCAGCCGGCCCGGCAGCCATCCGGTGGCCACTCCCCTGTCGTTGTCCTCGCTCAAGGCGTGGGTCTCGAAGACGATGTCGACGCTCACTCAGGCCCGCCTCCGGCCCACGGTCGGCACCGGGCGAGTCTCCCGCGCCGGCAAAGTCCCCGTCTACGCTGAGTCGACCATGCCCAGCACCCTCACCTCCACCAACCTGGCGGCCACGGCCAACGGACGACCCGACCATCCTCTGGCCGCGCTCACCGCCGAGGAGATCGTCCGCGCCGCCGGGGTGGTGCACGCCGCGGGCAGGCTCACGGACGCGGCCCGCTTCGCCAGCATCGTGCTCCACGAGCCCCCCAAGGCAACCGTCTCGAGCTGGCGGCCGGGGGATCCGGTCGACCGCGAGGTGCGCTGCACCATCGTGCCCGGCCCCGCGGCCGAGCTGGTGGAGGCCGTCGTGTCCGTCACCAAGGGCGAGCTCAGATCGTGGACCGAGCTGGCCGACACCCGCCCCGCCATCCTGTTCGAAGAGGCGATCACCGCCATCGTGGCCGTGCAGCAGCACCCCGAGTTCGTCGCCGCCCTGGCCCGGCGGGGGATCACCGACGTGGAGCAGGTGCAGCTCGACCCGTGGCCATCGGGAACGTTCGGCTTGGCCCACGAGGAAGGCCGGCGCGTCACCCGCTGCATCCCCTACTTCCGGGAGCGACCGACGGACAACGGGTATGCCCGGCCCATCGAGGGCCTCCTCGTCGACGTCGACCTGGGTCGGGGCGAGGTGCTGGCCGTCGTCGACCGGGGCGTGGTCCCCATGGCCCCCGAGGCCGGCGCCTACCGGGCCGAGGAGACCACCCCCCACCGCGCCGGTGGTCGCTGCGGCTGGCCTTCGACCCCTACGAGGGCCTGGTGCTCAACACCGTCACCTACGACGATGGCGGCCGCAGCCGGCGGGTGCTCCATCGGGCCTCGATCGGCGAGATGGTCGTCCCCTACGGCGATCCCGGCCCCCTCCACGGCTGGAAGAACGCCTTCGACGCAGGCGAATGGGGGCTGGGTCGCCTGGCCGACTCCCTGACGCTGGGTTGCGACTGCCTGGGCGCCATCCACTACTTCGACGTGCCCATGGCCGACGAGCGGGGCGGGGCACGGGTGCTGGAGCGGGGCATCTGTGTTCACGAGGAGGACTACGGCATCCTGTGGAAGCATGTGGACATGCAGGCGGGCACCACCGAGGTGCGCCGCTCCCGCCGCCTGGTGATCTCGTCGATCTCCACCGTGGGCAACTACGAATACGGCTTCTACTGGTACCTCTACCTCGACGGCACCATCCAGCTCGAGGTCAAGCTGACGGGGATCATGTCCACCATGGGAATCGTCCCGGGCGACCAGCCCAGACACGCCACCGTGGTCGCGCCCGGGCTGGCCGCCCCCGTCCACCAGCACCTCTTCTGCGCCCGGCTCGACCTCGACGTCGACGGGGAGACCAACGAGGTGTACGAGGTGGACACCACCGTCCTGGCCCCGGGCCCCGACAACCCCTGGACCAACGCCTTCGTCGCCCAGCAGACGCCGCTGCGCTCGGAGCGGGAGGCCCAGCGCCTCGTCGACCCGGGCCGGTCGCGCAGCTGGCTGGTGGTCAACCCCCACGCCCGCAACCGCCTGGGCCAGCCCGTGGGCTACCGGCTCCGGCCCGGGGCCACGCCCACCCTGCTGGCCGGACCCGACTCACCGGTGGGGCGCAGGGCCACCTTCGCCACCCGCAACCTCTGGGTCACGCCCTACGACCCCGACGAGCGCAGGCCGGCGGGCGACCACCCCAACCAGTCGCAAGGCGGCGACGGCCTGCCCCGCTGGACCTCGACCAACCGCTCCCTGGTGGACGCGGACGTGGTGCTGTGGCACACCTTCGGGATCACCCACGTCCCCCGGCCCGAGGACTGGCCGGTCACGCCCGTGGAGTACTGCGGATTCCACCTCGTGCCCTTCGGGTTCTTCGACGGCAACCCTGCCCTCGACGTTCCCCCGAGCGAGGCGCACTGCACCTCGTGATCCCGTCCCGCTCCCTCTAGGTCGGCTTGCGGGCCTCGATGAGGAACCGGCGGGCGTAGGTGACGAAGGAGCCCTCGGCCTCCATGACCTCGTGCAGCGACTCGAGCTGCCGGCGATGGCGCTCGACGCTGAAGTCGGGGACGATCCACACGACCAGCCTCAGGAAGTAGACCACGGCACCCACGTCGTAGAAGACGGTGCGCAGGGACTGCTCCCTCAGGTCGACGACCCGGAGGCCGGCGTCCCGGGCGGCCGCCACCGCACGCTCGGGGCTGCGGGCCGTGCTCGGAGGCAGCGGTCCCCGCAGGGCTTCGGCCAGCTCCTTCACGCTGCCCGGTCCCACCTGCTGGGAGAGGAAGGCGCCGCCGGGCCGGAGCACCCGAGCGATCTCGTCCCACCAGGTGGTCACCGGGTG